>CAZZEC010000004.1:0-55382 GCA_964652565.1 uncultured Bacteroidia bacterium | reverse complement strand
AGATATTGTAAGATTGTTAAATTGAGATATTGTAGAATTGTTAAATTGATTTCCGTAGTATGTCATCCATTGTCTGTGGTCTAGCCATCGTCTGTCGTCCATCGTCTGTCGTCTGTCGTCTATCCATCGTCTGAGGTCTGTCGTCTAACAATCGTCTGTGGTCTAGCCATCATCTGTCGTCCATCGTCCGTGGTCTGCTGTCCTGAGCATGATCAGAACCTACTCGTCCCTCAATATTTCTGCCGGGTTAACTACCGCAGTTTTATAGACCTGAGGGAAAATGGTAAGTATAATTCCCGAAAACATAATGAGAATACTGATGGAAATGATCCACCATTCCGAATGGATCCGAAAGGCATAAGTTTCCAACCATAGTTGATTTCCAAAGTAGATGATGGGTATGGCAATGAGTGAAGAAATAAACATAAGGCTGAGAAATCCTTTAGATAAAAGGTATCCAATTTGGGTAATATTAGCTCCCAAAATCTTTCGAATACTCATTTCTTTACGTTTTTGTTGGATGGTAAAAACTGCAATCCCCAACAATCCCAAACAAGCGATTAGCGTTACCAGAATGGAAGTAAAACCTACAAGATTAGTCATTATACTAAGCGTAGCGTATTGTTTGACTACTAATTCTTCTAACATCCTAGGCGTTATCCCATATGTTGGAAAACGTTGATCCCATACAGATTGAATTTGGGAGATTAACTGACTTGGTTTATCACTGACAATACTTAAAAGTGCATGTTGAAAATGTTCTGGGTTATAGAGAATAAGGGTTGGCTTATTGGGTTGACCTACCTTGTCAGAAAAGAAATTTTCAACAACCCCAATAACTATGGGATTTAAGATTTCTCCTATATAGTTTTTATACTGGATACGTTGCCCCACCGCATCAGATGGATCTTTGAAACCTATTTTCTCTGTAGCTGTACGATCGAGTATTACTTGCTGAAAAGGTATGGAACTATGATGAGGTTCAAAATTTTTGCCAGCAATCAAAGTCAGGTCCATTGTCGGTATAAAGTGTTCATCAAAAGACACATAAGTAAAAGTCATTGTATTCTTTAAATCCAATGAGATTACTTGACGATCAAAGTAATTTCCTACACCCGGAACGTTGTTTGCGAGTGAAATGCTTTGTACTTCTGGGAATTGATTAAGTACTTCTGCTGCTGCATCAAGGTAGCCCTCTGGTAAAGTGAATGTGAGTATGTCTTGTATATTGAATCCATAATCTTTATTCGCAAGATGGTTTAGTTGCGCATACACTAACAATCCTGAAGAGAAAAGTATTAACGAGAGCGAAAATTGAAAAACGATCAAGGTTTTTCTTAATCCAAGTCTAGAGAATATCTTTACATTTTCTATCCCTCTAAGAATGGATATAGGCTTGAGTTTTGAGTAAAATAGTGCAGGGAAAATACCTCCTATCAATCCAATGAGTACAGCAAAGCCAATAAACAACAGGTAGATACTCTTTCGTTGATCTAACTGAAAGATTTGACGAGGTAATCCCGATTCGAAAAATAATGGGATAAGAAATTGTAACAAAGTAATCGCAACAAGGAATGAGATTAACGATAACACAATCGTCTCCGTCATAATTTGTCCACGAATTTGCCAATGATCTGCACCTGCTACTTTCCGAACCCCAATCTCTTTGATCCGGGTTAAAGATCTGGCGAGGGTAAGGTTGATATAATTAAAAAGGGCTGCTGCAATTAAGAGAATACCTGTAACTATAGCGATTACTGGTATATACCAGGGAATGGTATTTTCTCCTATTTCGTTTATCATATAATCTTTAGAAGAGATATGGATGTCTTTGATATGTTGAACAAAGAAGCTATAGCGGGAATTTTGTTCGTGGAATGTATTTTCTACATATTTAAGATATTTATTGAGTCTATCAACGATATTTGGTTGTTTACTCATTACATAAATATGTCCTATAGGTCTGTTCCAGTCATTGGTCATGAATTGCTCAAACAATGTCCATTCACCATAATATCGGAATCGGTAATTTTGTAATGAACCGATGGCATTGAATAGGATATGTGAGTTTTGAGGAGGGTCAGCAATAATACCTCTGACTGTGTATAATAATGAATCCTTATTTACTTGTATCAGTTTTCCAATGGGGTCTTCATTCCCATACAATCTTTGAGCTTCAGATTCGACTAGAAAAATAGTTTGTGGTTGCCCCAGATCTTTTGGATTGCCTTTTATCAATGAATAGGTAAAGAAATCGAAAAATTCAGGATAGGTAAAAATGACATGATCCATACGAGCAATCTGACCATTTACTTCCATAGCAGTAATATCAGAGATCTTGAAAATGGGGAGGATTTGTTCATCTTGGTGTAACTGTTCTTTGACTTTGGAGTAAAGTGCCAGAGGAGCAGATGCCCATAATCGACCTATTGAAGGCTCTTTTTCTTCCATACTCGCAATTCTATAAATATGATCGCGGTTTGTATGAAAGTCTTCAAAGTGGAAGTGAAAGGACATCAATTGAATCAACAGCAAGCATACGGCCATACTTAAGGAGAGGCAGGCGATATTGATCATTGAGAATAATTTGTATCTCAATAGATTGCGAAGGGAGGTGATGAAGTAGTTTTTGAGCATGTCTGACAAAAGTTAGCAATGGCTGAGACAAATAAAAGAATCCAATCGTTGTGCCATGAATGTAAGTTACTGAAAATCAATTTTATAGGGATGTAATTAGATTTTGAGGGATGCTTAAACGTGTCATTGTGGGACGTAATATTGTTTCAAAATGGGACGGTTGGTTGTAAGGCAATGGCAGGGGTATTATTTTAGGTAATATGAAGGTACCAGGAAAAATATTACTGATAGATGATGATTTAGATGTACTGTATACTGCTAAGCAGGTATTGAAGCGGCATTTTGAGGTAGTAGAAACAGAGAGTGTCCCCAAAAAGGCTTTAGCTAAGTTGGAAAAGGAGGCTTTTGATGTAGTATTACTTGATATGAATTTTGCACCGGGGATCATCAGTGGGCAGGAGGGGCTTTTCTGGTTAAGAAAAATAATCAAGACCCCTCACAAACCGCTTGTTATTCTGGATACGGCTTATGGAGATATTGAATTAGCGGTAGAGGGAATGAAACAAGGAGCAACGGATTTTTTGATCAAGCCGTGGAATCCTGAAAAATTAATAGCTTCTGTAAAAACTGTTTATCAATTAAGTATTTCGAAGAAAGAGGTTTCCCATCTCAAAAAAAGTAGAAAGACGCTACACGCAGAATTAGATCAGCAGTACCCAGAAATTATCAGTGAAGATCCGGTTATGGAGCCGGTATTTAAGACGATTGAAAAAGTCGCAAAAACAGATGCGAATGTATTGATATTAGGGGAAAATGGTACGGGGAAAGAATTGGTTGCAAGGGCGCTTCATCGACAATCTAAGCGATCGGAGGAAGTATTTGTCAAGGTAGACTTAGGCGCTATCCCCGAAAGTTTATTCGAATCCGAATTATTTGGACATACGAAGGGTGCATTTACCGATGCCAAGGCAGATAGGGAGGGGAGGTTTGAGTCAGCTAATGGAGGCACCTTATTTTTGGATGAAATCGGCAACTTGCCATTATCCCTACAAGCCAAATTACTGACTGCTTTACAACATCGACAAATCCATCGGGTGGGGGCGCATCAAGCTATTTCATTGGATATCCGACTCATTTGCGCAACGAATGTACCTATTCTAGAATGGGTTGATCAGGGAGAATTCAGGCAGGACTTATTGTATCGAATCAATACAGTAGAAATTCAGCTTCCACCCTTAAGGGATAGGCCCAAGGATATCCCTTTGTTGTTAAAATATTTTATTACACTGTTATCGAGGAAGTATGATAAAGAAAATATGCACATAGAACCTGCAACCCTCCGCAAGTTGCAATCCTATTCATGGCCGGGTAACGTGCGAGAACTTCAACATGCAGTCGAGCGTGCAGTAATATTGAGTGAATCTTCCAAGCTCACACTAGAAGATTTTCCCCAGGAAATTTCGCTAGGTTCCCATTCCTCACCTACTTCACAGACCCAGAACACCGTGAACATAGAAGCTTTGGAAAAGGAGGCGATCATATCTGCAATTAAAAAATGTCAGGGAAATCTGACTCAGGCTGCCAAGGAGTTGGGCATGGGAAGGAGTACACTGTATAGAAAGATGGGGAAGTATGGGATTTGAGGAAGAGACGACAGATGATTGTTAGACCACAGACGGTGGCTAGACGACAGACGACGGACGACAGACGACAGAGGATGGTTAAACCACGGACGATGGGCGACAGAGGATGGTTAGACCACGGACGACGGACTACAGACGATGGTTAGACTACAGACGATGGGCGACAGTCTACGGAAATCAGTTTCACAATTTAACAATACATCATTGTATCAATTTAACAATACATTAATACAGTAATATATCAATTTAACAATTCCCCAATGTCCATACTACCAATTGATTAACAGATGACACTCACCTTCCGAACACATATTTTATTGCGATTATTATTGGTTGCAGCTTTTATGTCAATAACTGTATACATTTTATGGCAGACGCCCTTCTTTTTAGCTGCTTTTTGGACGGGTTTGTTTGGAGTAGGATTATTTTTGGAACTCATACGGTTTATTGAGCGGAGGCATAGAGAAATGAAATACTTTTTAGAGGCCATAGAGCAAAACGATTTTTCACCACATTTTGCTCAAAGTGTATTACCAGGAGAAAAACAAGATCTAAAAGCTGTATACAACCGTATTCTTAACACTTTTAGAAAGTTGAGAAGCGATAGAGAGAGCCAGCACCAGCTCTTACATCTGGTGATAGAGCAAATCAGTTGGGGGGTAATTGGATATAATGAACAAGAAGAGATCATTTTAGCTAATCAGGCTGCAAAAAATATCTTCCATCGACAACAATGGTACAAACTTTCTACACTGGAATACATTGATTATCAATTGCTTCAATTGATTCGTGAAATGAAACAGGGAGATCGGGAACTATATTTATACCAGGCTTCTGAGCGGAAGATCCATCTGGCTATTCAAGCGATAGAATTAGCTATCTTATCTGAACCGATAAAGTTGATCACCTTTCAGGATATTAGCCCTGAATTGGAAACACAGGAGCTCGAATCCTGGCAAAAACTCATTCGGGTACTTACACATGAGATTTCCAATTCGGTGATACCTATCTCGACGTTGAGTAGTATGTCCCAGGAATTGCTTGAGAGTAAGCACGGAGGTCGAATCGAGAAACATGCACTCGAAGAAGAAGACCTCGATGACCTATATGGAAATCTAAAGACTATCGCAGGCAGATCGCAAGGATTAGCTCGTTTTGTCAAAGAATATAGATCCCTTACCAATCTTACCCCTCTATCTTTGAGTTCTTTTGACGTAAGAGAATTAATAGATCGGGTTGTCATCTTACTCAAACCTAAAATCGAAGCTCAACGTGTGGATTGTGTGATTGATATTGAAGATTCTGAACTAAAAATAGCTGCAGATTTTGAAAAAATCGAACAGGTATTGATCAATTTGATCAAAAATGCCCTGGAGGCTTTGGTGGATACAGAAAAGCCAGAACTACATATTACGGCTTCAAATGACGACAAGTATCAGGTCTATATCAAAATTACAGATAATGGTAAGGGAATTCCACCAGAAATCTTGGATACCATCTTTACCCCATTTTTTACGACCAAATCTGCTGGAACGGGTATTGGATTGAGTTTATCCAGACAGATCCTAAGCTTACATAAGGGAACTATTCAGGTATATTCACAAGTAGGGGAGGGGACAAGCTTTGTTATGCAGTTTTGATATAAATTCCTCCTTACTCAATAAGTGCGGATTTCAATCCGCACTTATTGAAATGAAAAATAATATCTATTTATCCAGCAACTTACATATGCTGCTTTATTCATCCTTAATCGCATCTACAGGATTGGCTTGTGCTGCTCGTATGGATTGAACACCTACGGTAAGCTGGGCTATTAACACAGCAGTTGCAGCGGTGATGATAAATATCCACCAAGGAAATTCAGCTCTGTAGGCAAAGCCTTCCATCCAACGGTTCATGGCATACCATGCTATAGGAATAGACAGTATGAGTGAAACAAATACCAGCCGTAGGAAGCGGCTTGATATAAGCATAAAAATACTGGAAACAGTGGCTCCCAAAATCTTGCGTATTCCAATCTCTTTTTTTCTAAGACGAATATCCATCAGCGCAATAGCAAAAAGTCCCATACATGAGATGAGGATAGTGATGAATGCAGCGCTGAGAAAAATTTTGGCCAGACGCTGTTCATTTTGGTAGAGTCTATCTGTATTCTCGTCTAAAAAGGAAGCTTCAAATGGTGTTTGAGGAACTATTTGTTCCCAGGCATTCTTGATTTGGCTCACGGTTTCCGCCAATGATTCCGGTTGGACTCTGACATACAGGTATTCCAAAGGCCAGGATCGGGTGAGTGTCATCGTTATGGGCTCGATCTGGCTATGCAGAGATTCAAAATGGTAGTTTTCGACGATCCCAATTACTTCCATATCCTTGTCATCGTCAATTTGTAAGGTGGTTCCCAGTACATTTTCATTTCCCAACTGTTCTGCCATGGCACGATTGATAATCAAGGATCTTGCAGAATCGCTAGCGTACTTTCTGTCAAAGCCCCTCCCTTGCAAAAGTTCTATATCCATCGTCTCTATGTAGTCGTAGTCTGTTTGCAACCAGTGAGTAAGTATACTTCGCCCTTCATGTACAAACCCCATTTTAGAGACCATGCTAGATCCATCCAATCCTCTTCCAATATTGTCATCCACTGCACTTATATTCAGAATTTTTGGATTTAGCGATAATTCCTGTCTCATTCTCTCAATGACTTTATCGCTATTGGTACCTTGGCCAATGGGAATGCTAAGCACCTGTTCTTTGTTAAATCCTAAGGGTTTATTTCTCAGATACTGAATTTGTCTCCATGTGGTCATCGTACAAGCGATCAATAGACAGGCTACCCCAAATTGGAAAATGATCAGGATATTTCTTATTCCACTTGTAGAAGAAATTTTTAGTTTCCCAGCAAGAGATTCAAGAATATTTATCCTTGATAACCAAAAGGCTGGGTACGTCCCTGCCAGAACTATTAACAAGATGAATCCCACTCCCAGTGTTACCCAAATGAATGGATGTTGAAATTGCCCAACACTCAAAGATTGATTGAAATAGGAATTGTAAACTGGTATAAGGTCATAAAATAGGAATCCTCCAGCGAGAATTGAAATAAATCCGATGCATAGTGCCTCACCTGTCAATTGTGTAATCAAGTCTTTGGGCTTGGCTCCCATTACCTTTCGTATCCCTGCTTCTTTAGTGCGAACAAGATATCGGGCAAGGTTGAGGTTAATGAAATTAAAAGCCGCTACTAGTAATAAGAGTATGCCCAAAATAAGTAGCATCGTAGCAAATCCTATCTGAGTGCCACCTGATGATTCATTAAGGGATCGATTGAAATGTAAATCTGTAAGTGGTTGCAAATGGAGTGAGATGAAATTACCTTGTTCATCAGGAACAGCACCTTCTTGTCTCAGTTGATCAATATCTTCTTCGTAATGCTGTTCTGTAAATGCTACTAACTTTTTCTCGAATGCAGAAGGGGATGTTTTTTCATTTAACTGTATAAAAAGGTTGTGATAGGTATTATCCCACCGGTCCTTCTGAGAAAGATAATCTACGTCATTTTCAAACCGTGTAAGTGCATGATACTTGATGGTAGAATTTTTGGGTAATTCACGAGATATACCAGAGACTACTAATTCTTTAACGTATTCCCCTTGCTTGACTCGAATAGT
Organism: uncultured Bacteroidia bacterium; assembly: GCA_964652565.1. Taxonomy (GTDB): domain Bacteria; phylum Bacteroidota; class Bacteroidia; order J057; family J057; genus JBCCTX01. The sequence continues at coordinate 47,497 of CAZZEC010000004.1, read as the reverse complement.
TTTACCAATTGGGGAATCATTTCCAAATAATAAAGTAGCGGTGTTTTCAGTTAGGGTGATATTACCTGGATCAGAAAGCACAGATTCAGGATTTCCTTCGATTAAAGGGAAACTAAATATGTTGAGAAAATCTTCGTCAACAAATCGTACCATCAAGTCAAATTGCTTGTCGCCATATTCAATTACTGCAGAAGCATCTAAATATCTTACTGCATGTTGGACTTCAGGAAATGCTTGTTGTATTGCAGGCTGCAAAGGGGCAGGCATAATAGGAGAACGCTCTATGTGATCAGGCCGCCTGGTTATACGATATAGGCGATATATATCGTCCTTTTTAGTATGAAATTGGTCATAAGAAAGTTCGAAATAAGCAGTTAGTATCAGCAATAAACTTACTCCGAAAGCCAAAGCCAGTCCAATAACGATTACACTGGTTGTACTTTTGTATTTCCAGATATTCCGTAGGGCTACTTTTAAGTAATTTTTATACATATATATCTAAGTGTTATTCGTCTCTTAAAGCGTGTACAGGATTAGCAGTAGCAGACTTTATAGTTTGCCATATTATTGTAAAAAATGTAATGGAGATAATTAGGATCACTGGCCAGATAAATAAATTAGGAGTAATAGGTAATTTTGCTTCAAAATTTTCGAGCCATTGATGGATACCATACCAACTAATGGGAATGGCAATGATTGCTGAAATGCTAATTAGCCAGATATATGACTGAGTCAACATAATTAAAATATGTTGAACAGATGCGCCTAATATTTTTCTTATGCCTATCTCTTTGGTTCTTTGTTGTACCTGATAGGTAGATATGCCCAATAATCCCAATACCGCAATTACAATTGCCATTAGGGTTAATAGCCTAAAAACCTTTGAAAAGCGTTCATCTTGAAGATATTGTTGTTGGTAAGATTCATCCAGGAAGAAGAAATGATATAGGCTTGCAGGGAAATAGGTATTCCATACCGTTTCAATATTGTGTAGATCCTTTTGTATGTTATTACTATTTATGGCTATGGATGCATAATTCCAATATTGTGCAGCAACCAGGATCATGGGTATATGTGGGTCTTTAGGAGACAACTGATAAAAGTTTTTCATTACTCCTATGATTGTACTCTTATTTCCCCAAAAATCTAATTGTTTTCCAACTGCTTCTTCCGGTTTTGAAATACCTAATAGTTCGGCTGAAAGCTCGTTAATTAATACTTGATTATATCCTGTTGTATTAGGTTCAAAATTTTTCCCAGCTAATAATTCAATTTCCATGATCGGAAGGAATTGATCATCTATTCCGTATATGTTAAAAGTATAGTTTTTAGAATCTGTTGCTCCGACAAGATCTATCCCTGAGGAAGTACTCATTTCATGATAGGGTAATCCAGGCACACAATCACTTTTGGATACAGATTGAACGGCGGGTATACGCAAGAGATCATCCTTAAAGGCATCAAATTTTCTATTCAATGTATCTGACGATGGACCTCTGAGAACAAGTACTTGTTGAATGTCCATACCTAAGTCCAGTTTCCTTAAATAGCTTAATTGATTTTTTACGGTGAAAGTACCTGCAATCAATAAAATGGATATAGTAAATTGGAATACTACCAACCCTTTTCGCAACACAATCCCTTTAGTTGAATGTGTATACTTGCCTTTCAGTGTAGTGATAGGGGCAAATTGGGTAAGGGCAAATGCAGGATACAGTCCAGAAAGTATAGTACTGAGGATCATTATTGAGAAAAGTGTGGCCCAAAATACCGGTTGCGAATTAAATGAAATAGAATCGGGAATTCCTGATAGGGAGCGAAAATAAGATTGAAAAACATCAAATATGATAACCGCACAAATACCTGCAATCATATTAATGAAACCTGCTTCCGTTACAAATTGAGTAATAAGTTGTTTTCTTCTGGACCCAATGACTTTTTTGATGCCTACTTCTTTAGCTCGTTCCAAAGATCTGGCTGTTGAGAGGTTGATGTAGTTTACACAGGCAAGAACGATAATAAATATTGCGATGATAGTTAATAATTGAACAGCACGTGCATCACCATTGGTTTCCGGCTCAAAAGTTTTATGTGAATAAAGATGAATATCTTGTATGGGTTGAGAGATAATTCTCTCTGAATCCAATTGTTCAGTTGCAGTAAGACGATCATTTACTTCTTCTAATTTCTGCTCAAATGAAGGAATATCTTCTTTAGACCTCAATAAAAGATAGGTATATTCATTGTTTGAATTCCACTCATCGAATTCCCAGCCAAACTCACTAAATCCTGTTTCATAGGAAATCAATATATCATACTTAATATGTGTATTAGGTGGTACATCTTCTATTACTCCTGCTATTTTTAACCCATTTTGATGGTTTCTCAGGGGATATTCTAATACTTCACCTACTACGTCAACTTTACCAAAATACTTTTGAGCAGTGCTTTGGGTAATAACTACTTCATATGGTTCATCAAGTGCCGTTTCCTTATCGCCATATAGGAAGTTATGGGTAAATAGTTCGAAGCAGTAGGGTTCTGTAATATATACCCTATCTTCTGTGAATACTTGATTATTGATGGTAAAATCTTGAGTACCTGCATGATATAAATGCGCGTACTGTACTACCTCAGGCAGTTCACGTTTCAGCATAGGGCCTATAGGTCTGTAGGTCTCTACATCTTGTAAGTTTACCGTTCCACCTTCATATAAGTCCAGTGATAATCTCACTATCCGGTCGGAGTTGCTATGAAAATTCTCATAACTTTTTTCATAGTTTACATACATCAAAATAAATAGGCAGGCTGCCATACCCAAGGCTAGTCCCAATATATTTAATAGCGAGAAAATGGGACGCCTTAGCAGATTCCTCAGTGTGGTAATGATATAATGCGTGTACATACGTGTTAGGTAAATAGAAAATCATTAGTAGATGTAAGAAGAAGATATAGGGGTACTTATCCCTTTCAACACATTTTGATACATAAATTTGGTATGTATAGAGGTAGCGACTTCGATAAAATTGGGTACGAGATGTTCTTTAATATACCCTCTTTCATTCAGGAAAATCAATATTTTGGATTTTTGAAAATCAGATGGCATCGAAGATACTATTCGCAATATCTTATGAACATGGGAGTCAGAGAGTCGTTGTTGCTCAACTAGATGACGGATCAACAAAGCTTTTTCAAAATCGGAATACAGGTCTTTTACTATAGATAATAATTCCGATATTTCCTGATCATTTAAAGCATTCCATTCAAGTAATTGTATCATCACCCGTTTTTTTTCAAAGTCTGAGGAAATATGTTTTACCCCTGAGATCACCTTGATAATATGATCTTGAGTCATTGGGGAGTTTCGAATCAATCGCTTGAGAATTAGTGCCTTTTGATAATCCGTCAATTCAGTTTCCACATTCATCGGCGATGTACACAATTCATTTTGTTGTACTGGCTCAGTACAAATTATGGTCGAGGAGTCTCTTTCAAGCGATGTATTGCGCCATAAAGCAATCGTAGCGAGGACTAAAATTATTATTACAAGAATGAAATTTTTCATAATACTTCAATTAGTTAAGCGAGGAGATCAAAGCACGATCGTAGCCTATATCAAAAAAAGTCATTTATCAGCTTAGATCTCCCTGATTATTAAGCAATAATCATATGTATGTATTCAGGTCAACCCTTTATCATTATTCATCGCGCAAAGCATCTACCGGATTGGTTAAAGCAGCTCGTACAGATTGATAAGAAACAGTAAGTAATGAAATTGCTATTGCAGTTAAGCCCGCGATCAGGAAAATACCTACTTGTATACTTGTACGATATTCAAATCCTTCTAACCATCTATTCATAAACCACCATGAGACAGGTATTGCAAATATTAGTGCAATAAATACCAGGCGCATAAAGTCTTGAGAAAGTAAGGCAACAATGTCTCCTACATTAGCACCCATGACTTTGCGAATTCCTATTTCTTTTGTTCGTTTTTCTGCCATAAATGAAGCTAATGCAAAGAGTCCCAGGCAGGCTACAAAAATGGATAACCCTGCAAATAGACGAAATATCTTACCCATACGCTGTTCTGTATTATACATACTTGAAAAAGATTCATCCAGAAAGTTGTAATCAAAGGGTTGATTAGGGGCAAATTCATTCCACTTGGACTCTACAGCAGCGAGTGTAGCAGATATATCATCATCCGTTTGGAATCTGAATATAACACTAGAGGTGGATCGATCGATGTATAAACACAATGGACCGATGGCTTCTCTCAACGATTCGAAATGGAAATCTTCCATTACTCCTATCACTTCGTAAGTGCCCATCGTGGGCTCGCCTGTTTCATTATCAATGTCAGTAAATGTGGAGACTCGTTGACCAATGGGATTCTCAAATCCGAAGCTTTTCACAGCCGCTTCATTTAATATGATAGCGGAAGAGTCTGTTGATTTATTGATATCAAATCCTCTTCCTTCAAGAATCTCCATTCCCAAAGTGGAGATGTAGTCAAAGTCCACACTCCAATTTTGCATGATAATGGTTTCTTCCTGGGTTTGGCGGCCTTCAGGCCAGAAAGCTGTATTGTTCCTATTAGAAGGTTGTACAGGTAAAAATCCAGAAACCGTAGCATTAGTGATTTGAGGAATATTCAATAATTCCTTTTTAAAAGAATTAATTTGATCACTAATCACATACGTATTTCTCACGTAGGCTACTTGTTCCTTTTCAAAACCCAGCTTTTTATTCTGAATAAAATCGAGTTGCCTTTGAACTACCAGTGTACAAATTATTAGGATGATAGACGTAGCGAATTGGAAAACCACCAGAAACCCTCTGAGACGGCTACTTTTTGCTCCTGAATTTATTTTGCCTTTTAACACCTGTATAGGTTTAAAACCAGAAAGGAAGAAAGCAGGGTAGGATCCTGCTATAAGACCTACAAAAATGGCTGCGACAATGAGAACAGGTATAAACCCTCCAAAATTCCAGGGTACTTGTAATTCCTTTTGAGCCAAATTATTAAAGTAAGGGAGCGTAATTTCTGCAAAAATGAGTGCAAGAATAAAAGCAGAAATACTCATGATAATACTTTCTACTAAGAACTGGCCTACTAATTGTTTCTTGTAAGCACCCATTACTTTCCTTACCCCTACTTCTCTTGCACGATTGGAGGACCTGGCGGTAGAGAGGTTCATAAAATTTATACAGGCTATAAGGAGAATGAATACTGCAACTATCGAAAATATATACACATAGGTGATACTACCACTAGGTTCTAAATCCCCAACCATTGATGAGTATAGATGAATATTTGTAATGGGTTCAAGATGGTATCCAATTCTATTTCCACCTTCTTTCCATTCCTGCATGGTGATTCCTAAAAATTGCTGTACTTGAGGCCCTGCTTGTGTTTCTATCATTTCAGGAAACTTGGCTTCCAACGCTTCAGGATCGGCCCCTTCTCTGAGTAGGATGTAAGTCTGAAAGTTATGAGATAACCAAACTCCATTTTTACTTTCATCCAGACCCTCCATAGACAAGTACACATCAAAATGAAAGTGTGAATTGACAGGAATATCCTGAACTACCCCTACCACTTCATATGTTTGGTTGTTATCGAGTATAAGTGTCTGTCCTATTGCGGATTCTTCAGGAAAATATTTATTAGCAGCAGTTTCACTTAATACAAGTGTTTGTGGTTCTTTAAGGATCGTATTGGGGTCACCCGCTAAGATAGGGATTGAGAAAATACTGAAGATTTCATGATCTGAGAATATTACCTGTGATTCTTCAATATTTTCATCTTCAGGACTTCTCTTTATTAAATAGCTTCCTCTGGATCTGAATCTTCCCGCGGATTCGACTTCTGGGAAATCTCGGATTAATGTAGGCGCGAGTGGTGCCGGCATAACGGCAAACTCACCATCCATTTCTCCAAACTTCATATCTACATAGGAGCGATAAATTCGATCTGAGTGTTCGAAATGTTTATCGTATCCCAATTCATCGATCACATAGATGACAATCAACAGGCAACATGCGACACCTACTGCAAGTCCAAAAATATTGATAAGTGCATACATTCGCTGATTAACGAGGTTTCTCAGCGAAATTTTGAAATAATTCTTTAACATGGGAGTTAAGATTATGTATTTAGTACCAGGTCTTTAAATCTTCAGTCCACTCATCTGATTCTCAGAGATTACCTGGCCATCCAATAAATGTATGGTCCTATGTCCGAATTCAGCATTTCTAGGTGAGTGAGTCACCATTATAACAGTAGTTCCTTGTTCATTTAATTGAGCGAGAAGTTTCATTACATCATCGCCATTGGACGTATCCAGATTACCCGTAGGTTCGTCAGCCAGGATGATCTTTGGAGTATTGATGATTGCCCTTGCAACAGCTACACGTTGTTGTTGACCACCGGAAAGTTGCTGAGGGAAGTGATTTCTTCTGTGCATCATATTCATCTTCTCAAGGGATTCTTCTACGCGCTTTTTGCGTTCGGAACTCTTGGTTTTAGTATATATGAGTGGCAGTTCTACATTTTCAAATACAGTTAACTCATCTATCAAGTTAAAGCTCTGAAATACGAAACCAATGTTGTGCTTTCTGAGATTGGCACGCTGACGTTCTGAATATTTAGATACTTCTTCATCTAAAAAGAAATACTGACCTCCAGAGGGGTTATCAATCAATCCCAGGATATTAAGTAACGTGGATTTACCACAACCAGAAGGTCCCATGATTGAGACAAATTCGCCTTCATTCACAGTGATAGACACTTTGTTTAGTGCTGTGGTTTCTATTTCTTCTGTGCGGTAAAGTTTTTCCAGATCTTTGGTTCGAATCATGATTTTTAGGATTATAAGTTAAAGGTGGTTTGTGGAGAACGGTAGATCGTAGCTGATACATAGATGATAAAACTTATTGAAATCATACGAGCTCCGAACTGCCAGTTACGATCTATTTAAAAACGAGTATATCTATATCTGTATAGTTATCATAGCTTGATGTGATTACTTTTTCTCCTTCTTCGAGACCCGATTCTATTTTATAGAATCGATCGCTTTGCCGGTCTATACTAATATTTCTTCTGCTTGCTACTCCTCTACTTTCATCGACGACAAAAATCCAATTTCCAGCTGTCTCTGAGTAGAATCCTCCTCTGGGTACCATTAAAGCTTGTTCTTCTTCACTCAGCGCAAGTCTAATTTGTAAGTTTTGGCCCCTTCTGATTCCGTCTGGTGTTTCCTCAAAGTCCATATCAACTTCAAACACTCCATTTGTCAATACTTCGGGATATACTTTTCTAATCACCAGGTTGTACTGCTCACCTGAAAATGTAAAAATACCTTTCAACCCTGGTTGGATTCTATCTATATAGTACTCATCAATCTGAGCTCGTACCTTGTATCCATCTAATACATCGATTTGACCTATCTCTTGACCTTGGGAGACATTTTCGCCAATCTGGACCCTGATGGATGACAACTGTCCTGCGATTGGCGCTTTGATGATAAAATTTTCCTGGAAGTCTTTCAGTGCAGCTAGGTTTCGATCTATGATCTCAAAGCCGCTCTCTACTTGTTCCAATTGAAGCTTTTGCATTTGTGAATCCAAGGCTATCCGTTGCTTTATCAGGGCTTTTTGTTGCAATCCGTAGTCATAGGCATTTTTGAACTCCATATATTCAGCTTCCGAAATGATACTATCCTCGTATAATTCTTTATTTCTCTCATAATTGAATTCTTGCAGAATTAAATTGGCTTCAATTTGTTGTAATTGTTCTTTTCTGTTAAGAATTCTCTCATCTACGTTTATACGCGTATTTCTCAACTGGTCAGCCTGCTCAAGCAGTGCTGTCTCTTGTTGCATATAGTTAAATTCCTGATCTGGATTGGCAAGCTTGAGTATGATATCCCCCTTTGTGAGAATTTCTCCCCCTTCCATAAATACTTCTTCCACTTGTCCACCTACCAGCGCAGTAATAATCCGCGTTTCAATGGGAAGCACTTCCCCATTGATCGCAGTAAATTCTTGAAAAGGGCCATATGTCACGTCTGAGATAGTAATCCTGGATCTGTCCACTCTTAATCGGGAAGTACCCGTTGCTCGTACTACCAGGAATATGAGAATAAATATGATGATAGGAGCTACAAAATACAGTAGTATTTTTTGTATTGTCCATTTTTTCTTTTTGATCGCACGATCCATAATTGAAATTTTTTCTTCCGCTTTTTATTAATAATGTGTTAAAGTGTCTTGAGTCTTGATGTCAATGGCAATTTGCATTCTACAGTATCTATACCGAATAAGCCTTGTTTGATAGTGCCATTCAGCCAGTTGTTCCAGATATTTTTTTACTTGTTTCATGGTTTGGGTATTAGTATTACACTATACTACATGGCAACATGTGTGCCTTTGGTGTAAGTAATTGATTATCAGAATTATAAGAAGTAATTATTCTCCTTTGAAACACAATCGTGTTTCACATCGGAACACTTCACTGTTTCATTACTGAACAAATTATGAATATCAGATTCACAAAGAGGAATGGGGATAGGGAAAGAAAACTTAAATATTTCTTCGATAGGAATGCAACTTTCGCATAAAAAATTTCATCTATATATTAGAGGAACGGTAGCAGATGCAGATATATAATCCCTAATTACTCTATGCGTACCAAATCAGATAAAAGTCTTCTGATCATTGATGATGATGATGATATATTGTTGACAGCACGTATAGCCTTAAAGCCTTATTTCAAACGTATCGCTACCCAGAGAGAACCACATCAACTTCCGGATCTGCTCGCCAACCAAATATTTGACATTGTGTTGTTAGATATGAATTTTACCTCTGGTTTTACCAGTGGTAAAGAAGGTCTTAGGTGGCTAAAAAAGATTAAAAAAATGTCTCCTGCTTCACACGTGGTACTAATGACTGCATATGGCGAAGTAAATTTAGCTGTGAAAGCTATGAAAGAAGGAGCATCAGATTTCGTACTTAAACCTTGGGAAAATGAAGATCTGGTAACTACTATTCAGGATATACTTGAAGAACCTAAAGATACTTCACGAACATCAACCAATAGACCATTCACTACTTCCAGTGAAACCCCTATTATCGGTGAAGCAGAGACAATGAGCTCAGTATTTAGAATGATTGATAAAGTGGCTCCCACGGATGCCAACGTACTCATACTGGGTGAAAATGGAACTGGTAAAGAATTAGTAGCCAGAGCGTTACATGAGAAATCCAAAAGAAAGAATGAAGCTTTTGTCCATGTAGACCTCGGTGCTATTAGCGAACAATTGTTTGAATCAGAATTATTTGGTCATGTTAAAGGAGCATTTACAGATGCTCGCGAAGATCGGGAAGGCAGGTTTGAAGCAGCTAATAATGGCACGTTATTTATGGATGAGATCGGGAATCTATCTTTACCTCTGCAAGCCAAACTGCTAACAGCTTTACAAAATAGAAAAATTCAACGTGTAGGCTCTCACAGATCGAAAGAAGTAAACATACGACTGATATCTGCGACCAATATGCCTTTATATCAGATGGTGCCAGATAAATCTTTTAGGCAAGATTTGCTTTATCGAATTAATACCGTAGAAATCACACTTCCTCCCCTTAGAGAGCGTTCTGAAGATATCCCATTATTGGTTGACTATTTTATGAAAAAGTATACACAAAAATACCAAATGATGGACCTGGATATTGGTACAAATATTATCGCACAAATGAAGGATTACCCATGGCCTGGTAATGTAAGGGAACTCCAGCATTTAGTAGAGCGGGCGGTAATAATGGAAGACCCCCAAATTTTAATACCAGATGCTCCAGCAGAGCGTACAAATGAAAACATACACACACCTGACTTGAACCTTGAAGAAGTAGAAAAAGAAGCTATTCAACGCGCTATCATCAAAAACGGTGGAAATATTAGTAAAGCTGCCAAAGAGCTCGGACTTGGCAGAACTACGTTATACCGGAAGATGGACAAATATGGTTTGTAGTAAGCATACTTCTAATATTCACCTGAATGTGTAACTTCATGCCCTATTAAAAGTAAACTTATTTTTTTATGTATGCACTACGCAGAAATTTCAGATTAAATATATTGATCAGAGTTATTATCCTATTCTGTCTCATGTTGGTCTTAAGTAAAGGAATGACGATGTCCGAATCATGGGTATTGACAAATGTTATCTTAATCATGCTGATTCTGGGGTTGGGCTGGGAATTTATAGCATATGTTGAAAGAGTGCAGGTTGATATTTCAAACTTTTTGGCGGCAATAAAATACAGGGATTTTAGCTTGAGTTATTCTGAGGCAATAAAGGGGAAGGCTTCCATACAGATGTATCAATCATTTAATCAAATACTGTACAGCTTTCGCGAGTTAAAAATCGAGAAAGAAATTCATTATCAATATCTACAAAATATCATTCAACATATCAGTGTTGCATTGCTTTGCTACAGGGATGAAGGTGAGGTGGTAATCATGAATCAAGCTGCCCACGATCTTATCGGAAGGCCATATTTAGGAAATATTTCCTTTTTGAAAAAATATAATGAAAAATTGTATGAAGAGATACTTCCTATGAAGTCAGGAGATCAATCACTATTGAAACTCGTGTTAAATGGATCTATGGTGCAGCTATCCATAAGGGCAAGCACATTTAAGTTAAAAGAACACACGTATAAGCTCATCTCACTTCAGGATATCAAATCGGAGTTGGAAGAACAAGAGCTGGAATCCTGGCAGAAACTCATTCGTGTGTTGACACACGAGATCATGAACTCTGTTACTCCTATAGTATCACTGGCAGCTTCCATCAATGATTCATTAACCGATGTTGAGGGGAATCGAGTGCCCCTGGCTCAATTGCCTGAGGATACAGGTGAAGACTTGCTTGTGGGGGTGAATGCAATAGAAAATCGAAGCAAAGGGCTGTTGAGATTTATTCATGCCTATCGAAATCTCACCCGGGTAGCGACTCCACAATTTGAAAAATTAGATATCGGTCAATTATTTGACCGATTAATGAATCTATTTAGGCCAGAATGTGAAAGACAGGGTATTTCTTACAATATTGATATTCAGGGAGAATCATTATATGTAATGGCAGATCCAGATTTGATTGAACAAGTTATGATCAATTTGATCAAAAATGCCATGGAAGCAGTGAAAGATAGCGACAATAAAGAGATACATCTGAGAGCTAACAAGGACGACAACCATAATATTTATATTCAAGTAGAGGACAATGGATGGGGGATAGATCCAGAGTTACAGGATAAGATTTTCATTCCTTTTTTTACTACTAAAAGAAATGGTTCAGGCATTGGGTTAAGTTTATCGAGGCAGATATTACGCTTGCATAAAGGAAATATTACGTTTCATACAATTCCAGGAGAAGGTACTGTTTTTACTTTGACATTTTAGTTGTAATTTGATTTGCCTAAAAAGAGGATAAATGGCTAAGATTAAAAGAAAAGGCGGACTAGGAAGGGGGCTTAGTGCAATTCTTCCTGAAAATATTGAAGATCCAGAAGCGGATCCTGTTGTTGTGGCTACGGGCATTGGAGAGATTCCCATAGACCATATCGAGATGACCAATCCCTTCCAACCCAGGCAAGATTTTAATGAAGAACACTTAGAAGAATTAGCGGATTCTATACGTAGGCATGGAATCATACAACCTTTGACGGTGAGAAAATTGGAAGAAAATCGATACCAATTAATCGCTGGAGAGCGCAGGTATCGTGCTGCCAAAAAAGCAGGTCTCACGCATATACCAGCTCATATTCGCAAAGCCAACGATGAGCAGTTATTGGAAATGGCACTTATTGAAAATATTCAGCGTGAAGACCTCAATCCGATCGAAATTGCCAACACATACCGTCGGATGATTGATGAACTTGGGCTTGAACATGAGACGCTAGGAGATAGAGTAGGTAAGGCCCGTGTTACCGTGACAAATTATTTAAGATTGCTTAAACTTCCTATGGAAGTTCTGGTCGGAGTTAAAGAAGGCAAGGTTACAATGGGGCATGCCAAGCCAATTATGGGTATAGAAGATCCTCGCATCCAAATACTTGCTTACAACGAAATTAAAGAAAAGGAAATGTCTGTCAGACAGGCTGAGGTTCTTTGCCGAAAATTAAAGCAACCTGTTAAAAAAGCAAAATCTGAATCGCAAAAAGAGCATTCTCCACAAGAGATACAAGTGAAGTATGTTACTCAGCAGTTAGAGCAAAAATTTGGTAATAAAATCAAACTCAAACAATCCAGCACAGGTAAGGGGGAAATTAGCATACCTTTTCATTCAACTGAAGATCTCAATAGAATTCTGGAAATATTAGATGTATAAAGTGATACAACTTTTTTTGTTTTAAAGGGTACTTCTAATTATGATTTTAAGGATTCAATATGTCGGATGCTCCTTTATATTTCTGTTTGTCATCCTAAACAGTTCATACAGTCAGGAGACACAGAGAGATAGCCTGATGCGTATAAAGGATAGTACCTTAATCTACGAGATGGATTCTATATCGGCAGTGGCAGACTCCAATATGGCAATCCTGGTGGATAGTAGTCAGGTTAAAAAGGGGATAGCTAAGTTTCTTTTCCCCGGAAAGAGACCTCCTTTTGATGCGAGTGTAGCCTGGAAAAGGAGTCTGATTTTTCCTGGTTGGGGGCAATTTTATAATAAAGATTACTGGAAACTCCCCTTAGTTTATGGGGCTTATGCTGGTGGATATCTAGTTTTCTTATACAATGATGACAGATACCAGGAATATCGACAGGGATATATCGAGCGGATAGATGATGATGATACAAACGATTTCGACACATTCGGAGAATTTGCATCTACAGAGGGTATTAAGCGAGCCAGAGATCGTTTTCGACAATTTAGAGATCGATCACTACTTGCTATCGCGGGGATACATATTCTACAAGTTATTGAAGCTTATGTAGATGCACATCTCAATGGCTTTGATGTTTCAGATAATTTATCGCTTGAAATAAATCCCAACGTAGGTACTCCAGGGCTTAGCTCACATAGTATACAGCCTGGCATAACTATGGTATGGACTATTGATTAATATTTGATCTATGGAAAACAAGCATTTGCGTATTGCTCTAGTGGGTTATGGAAAAATGGGTAAGGCAGTAGAGATTGAGGCAAAGCAAAGAAATCATGAGATCAGTAGCATTATTGATTTAGATAATGAATCTTCGTGGTCTGAGGTTCAAAAGAACCATACTGAAGTAATCATTGAGTTCACTCAGCCCAAAAGTTTTGAGCAAAATCTCAGGAAGTCTCTGGAATTAGGTATTCCCATGGTTAGTGGAACAACGGGATGGTATGAGCGATTAGCAGAGGTTACAACATGGGTCAATAGTCAAAAAGGAAGTCTATTGTATGCGTCTAATTTTTCTATTGGAGTCAATATACTGTTTCAATTAAATAAACGTCTAGCCCAATTGATGAATCGGTATCCTGAATATGACTGTTTTATTGAGGAACAACATCATCGATACAAATCCGATGCACCTAGTGGGACCGCGCTACATCTCGGACATCAAATTCTCCATGAATTAAGTAGAAAGACCCATCTGAGTGATGCTAGTTTGTCTCAAAGAGCGATAAGGGATGAAGAATTATCTGTGGGTTACATTAGAGCCGGTGAAATTTATGGTAAGCACACCGTGTCATATAATTCTGAAATAGATACGCTTTCCATTTCGCATCATGCTCATAATCGAAGGGGATTTGCGTTAGGTGCTGTTATCGCTGCTGAGTGGTTAATAGGCAAAAAAGGAGTCTATGAATTTTCTACCCTATTCGACTAAAGGTTTTTGGAATAAGTAGTTAGATTTGCAGTGAGAATTCAGGTGATTTGCACAACGAATCTAATTGAGGAGATGAATCCAAATGAAAAGGGCTGGTTAGAAAAATATCTTACTTTCAGGAAACAACAATTGCTGAAAAGTAATATACCTTTGTCACCTTATCTATCGTTGGAGAGTGGGGAATTTCTCTATCAACTTCTGCAGCCAACGGGACTTATTTATGGACATCCCGTATTTCAGGTTGCTCATCCCAGAGAAAATGAGTGGGATGAAAATGCCAGAGTAAAAGTATTGATGACGGAAAGCTTCATACACTGTGGATTGTATCTATATCCTCCTCCTGATAATTCAGAGCAAGAGATCGAACGGTTATTTGCAAAAGTAATGACTGATGTAAAGGGGTTTTATCACCATACGTTTAGGGAATATCAGAAAAACAGGCATTCAGTACTTTACAGACCAAGGACTGATATTTCTCAGATGGAATATCTTCTAGACCAAAGGATAGCAATTAAGCGACGCTTCAGCAATTTTTGGACTGGCTTCTTCCACAATAGTCTGATATACTTAGATTTAATCTATTTTGTGAAATGGGCTGAAGTGGAAGGAAGAAATTTTGATTTCGGTCTTGCCAAAGAAAGAGAGATTATCAGGATTTTATTGCTCAAGTTAATTGCAGCCACTGCAAATGCTGATAAACGCGTAAGTACGGAAGAAAAAATTCTCTTCAACTTTTTTCTCGAATCCGCCAATCTACCTAATAATAAAAAGAAGCTTGCCAAAAAATTTATCGATGAAAAGATTCAATTGGAAGATATTGATCTTTCATTAGTTAGGACATGGGTTCTTAAGAAATATTTTCTCGAAATAACAATTTTGACAATTCGCGCAGATCGTATGATAAAAGATGCTGAATTGGAGTTTTTAGGGAAGCTATTATATGCACTAAATTTGGATGAGCAGGAAATGATGCTTAGCATGGATGCCATAGAAAACTTTGTATTAGAACACAAACCCAGGGTACATTATCTACAAAGTAAACAAATATACAGATTGGCAAGTGAGAGATATTTGGTAAGTTTTAAATTAGCGGTAAAGAAAAATCGTAGAAGGATCTCTCAGGAAATAAGCGAATCCAAGGAACTTGTAGCATTATTGTCCAAATGGCGAAAGGAAGAACTCACGTCAGAGGAAAAGGAAAAAGTTCGCAAACAGTTGATCGATATACTCAAAACTATTCCTGCACTTACCATATTTATGCTACCTTTAGGATCGATCACTTTACCACTACTGCTCAAGATTCTTCCCAAAAAGGTACTTTATCCTAGTTCTTTTCTTGAAGATTGATGAGTATGTAGACAACAACATAGTGAAAATTATGACAGATTACCTCCTTAAAATCTCAGGTTATAAAGTCTTTTTTTCTATTAATCCCCTTTGCGTAACTATTAGTCTTCCCTTGCGTTATATCCATAATTTGTAAAAAAGCACTTATTTTAGCTTACATGCTTACATATTTTTTATTTGTTTTGGGGTTTATCATATTGATCAAAGGTGCTTCTTGGCTGATAGATGGTTCTGTTGCCATTTCCAGGCATCTTAACGTATCTGATATGATTGTGGGGTTGACAATCATTTCAATTGGTACTTCACTTCCTGAGTTAGTGGTAAATATTTACTCAGGAATTAGTGGGAAATCGGATATTGCTATAGGAAATATTATAGGAAGTAATATATCTAATATACTATTAATATTAGGGATTTCTGCTTGTGTAGCACCACTACCTATTCAAAAGAGTACACTCAGGTTTGAATTACCCTTCTCTTTACTCATTGCAGTAATTGTAGGTCTCATCGCAAACTTCTCATTATCATCATCCCAGACATTGATGATAAGTAGATTAGATGGGATCATACTTCTCGTCTTCTTTTTGCTCTTTCTGGGTTATATTTTTATCACTTCCCAGAACCAATCTTTAATGGAAGAGGTCCCCGTCCCAGGATATAGCTTTTCCTGGACAAGATCTTTACTCCTGGTTTTTATAGGAATAGTAGGATTGTTTGTGGGAGGAAAGTGGGTAGTTAATGGTGCAGTGGATATTGCCTTACACCTGGGTTTTTCCGAGCGTTTTATAGGGCTTACGATTGTAGCCCTCGGTACTTCTCTTCCAGAATTGATTACTTCTGTAATCGCCGCACATAAGGGAAATACTGATGTAGCTGTAGGAAATATTGTAGGATCAAATATTTTCAATTTGTCTTACATACTTGGCATAAGTGCAATTGCTTTCCCACTTTCATTTAACTCCTTTACAAACTTAGACATATGGATATTAATTCTTTCCAGTTCCCTTCTATTTCTTGCAACCTGGTCCAATGGTAGAAGGGCTATACTCCCCTGGCATGGAATTATCCTGGTTATATTATATGTGGGATATATTGGATTTACGCTGCATAGAGGTTAGGGCAAGAAATAAACGTTTAAACAAATTGTCTTACCACAAATCCTTGAGGTTTTTTTTGTAATTTTTTCCCACAGGTAGTTGGATATTATTTTTCATTACGATTGTATTGCCTTCTACATACTCAATATACTTCATATGACAAAGGAATGATTTATGGACGCGAATAAATTGCGGAAAAGGGAGTTGAGGCTCAAAACTGGATAAGGTACGAGCAGTAAGATAATATCTTTCTTCCAACCATACTTTCACAAAATTACCGAAACTTTCCAGATAGTATATCCTGGAAAGATCTAATTGTACCATCTTTTTATCAGATCTGATGAAAATTTGCTGAGGTACATGCGTTTCTGGCTCCTGAATAGACCTTTGAGTATGTTGGAGACGATGTTGGTCATACGCTTTATGAACCGCCTTCAAGAATCTTTGAAAGCTGTAAGGTTTTAACAAATAATCACTTACATCTAATTCAAATCCTTCCAAAGCATATTCCCTGTGGGCAGAGGTGATAATTATCAAGGGTTTCGTTCTAAGAGAATGGAGAAACTCTATCCCTTTTATTTTGGGCATGTTTATATCTAAAAATATCAGTTCTATGGTATGTTGATTCAATAGAGAATATGCATCTGATGCTTGATAACATTGACCCATAATTTCTATGAATGGGATATCCTGGACATATTCCAAAATAATGCGATGAGCAAGTGGCTCATCATCAATAATGAGAGCACTGAGTTTCATAAATAGAGTTTCAAGCGAGCTGTAAATTCACAATCCGAATGAACAATATCTAATTCGTATTGATCTGGAAATTGTAGTTCTAATCTTTTGCGTAGATTATATAATCCAATCCCACGAGAGTTTGATTGTATCTCTTCAACAGAGTTTCTACACGTGAATTCGATTGTGTTTGACTCATTTTTCATCGTTAAATATAAATAACAATTCCCCCCAGCAGGTTCTATACCGTGTTTAAATGCATTCTCTACGAAGATGATAAATAACAAAGGTGGTACTGATTGATTGAAATTGATAATTTTTTTTTCGAACTGGTAATCGAATGGCTTATGTATTCTTATCATTTGTAGGTCAATATAATCTTCAATGTATTTCAATTCTTCTGAAAGCATTACGGTACTCTCCTGTCCTTTATAAATAACATAACTCATCATTTCTGACAATTGTAAGATCACTTTAGGAGTTTGATCGTGTTTAATCAGACTGAGCGCATATAAATTATTTAGGGTGTTAAAAAAAAAGTGAGGATTGATTTGTTGCTTTAATAAGTTCAATTCCGTGGCGGTTTTTTCATTTTCCAGTGTAGCTAGCCTATGGTGTTGACGAAACCATTGGTTGGATACAATGATAGGTAAGCTTAAGGTCATAATAATGAAAGGGATAAATCCTCCATCTTCAGCGAATACTATATTACTTCTTATAAAACTAAAGGTATTTAATTCATGAACGATGGGCATCTGTCGAATGATAAATACAAAAATGGGGTAGAATAATAATATTACAGATGCTATAGAAAATGCATAATATATAACTCCTTTGGGTTTTAATATGTAGGGGATAAGGAGATAGTGATTGAGTGCGTAAAAGAAATAGTAGGTTAAGCCCAGTATAAATAATTGAATGGTATTCAAAAACATGTTCAATATAGTTCGTCCTAGAGTAGGAGAGATACCATTCAACATTTCTGTATCTCGAATATTAAAGGTGACAGCAATAGCAAAAACCAATGCGATTAACAATATGAAGGATAGTAATATTGTTTCAAGCCCCATAAATTGAAATACAAATCTCTTTTGGAGTATGTGTATAAGAAATTCATTTGTTTGTACAATTAACTCTGTTAACAGTAGTCCCGCACCTACATACAACCAAATATCCTGAGGAGAAGGAAGCTTTGAGGGAAGATACCAAATTTCCAACCAGCCGTTATAGTTGTACGTCATACATTGATAAATGATGATAGGGTAGAGTATAAAACAAAATACCCATATTATAGCTAATGCGATGAATGGTAATTTCTCTGTGATTTTATTTCTTACACCTACAAAGAGTAATACAGGACTGAAAATGATAGATAATGTGAGAAAATTTTGGATATAATCTAAATAGGTGTTTCCTCCTCCAAATAACAACAGAAAATAGCTAACAAATAGTAACAGGGTAATAAATAACCATAAGTCATTAACAATGAATAGTTTAGTAACTGTTCTCATCAATATCCTTTTAGAAACTATACTCATATAAGCAATTTCTCATACTCGATTAACATTAGCAATAAAAGATGATGAACGGCTAATAAATTAAGATCAACGTCTTAAAACAAATAATTTGGGATTATCATCATTATGTCATGACTTATCAGCTATTTGTCATTATAAATTACAATTGATCCACCCACTTCATACCTTCACTTCTGTTGAATTCAACATTTCTTTATTTGTATCATTATTAATAGAATCTCATGAATGATTACCCGATTATTTCAGTCTCAGGCTTAAACACTGGATATACTCGAAATAGGTTAATTCTAGATCGACTGAATTTATCCGTATCCAAAGGTGCGATTTACGGTTTCCTGGGTGTCAATGGAGCTGGTAAAAGTACTACTATTCGAACTTTATTGGGATTATTGGCACCTCATAGTGGTAGTGTTCGAATATTTGGAAAAGACATTCAATCTCATCGGTTAGAAATTTTATCTAAGATTGGATCATTGATAGAGTCCCCCTCATTGTATAAGCATTTGAGTGGTGAGGAAAACGTAAAAATAGCATGTAAGTACCTTCGAGTTAATGAAAATAGAATCTCAGAAGTATTGGACCTTGTAAATTTATCCCAACATCGAAAAAAACTGACTAAAAATTATTCTACAGGGATGAAACAGCGGCTGGGTTTAGGTATCGCATTACTTTCAGACCCTGAATTACTCATTTTGGATGAGCCAACTAATGGACTTGATCCTTCAGGGATTATCGAAATAAGGAAAATCATACAGCGCCTTCACCAAACAGGGAAAACAATTTTGTTATCCAGTCATTTGCTTTCTGAAATAGAAAAAATTGCCACACAGGTAGGTATCATCAAAAATGGAACGATCATTTTCGAAGGAACTATTCATGCGCTAGAACAACTCAAAGATCAACATCTTATGGTGAAAATTATTACCTCTGATAATGCACAAGCCTTGTCGGTATTATCTGAAAAATATCAGGTCGAAATGAATGATCATGATTACTTGAACGTAATGCTAGATAGCCGAGAGCAAATACCTGATATTTCCAAAATGCTTCATATACAGGCTATTAAGGTATATGAGGTAAGTATACAAAAAAATGACCTTGAAAATTTATTCATCAATCTGACTGAAAATTCCGCTATATAATAAATATATCTCCTACTCATTCTTAACAATAATCTTATGCAACTTTTTCTTAATCAAAACTGGCTGAGTATTCATGCAGAGTTACTTAAACTCAAGCGTACCCCAATTCTCTGGATTTCTCTCATTGGTGGTTTATTTACAACAGTGATGGTATTTATCATTTTTCTGGCTAAATATGAAGCACTTTCCGATCCTGAATACAATTCCTGGATTGTATATTATCACTTCGGGTACGTAATGATAACTATGCTGCTGGCGATACCTTACGTGATTCTCCTTAATGGTTCGCTTTTCCATTACGAACACGTATCGTCATCTTGGAAATACTTGTATTCTCTTCCTGTAACAAAACAAAATATTTATTTATCTAAGTTATTGATTTCGATTGCACTTCTGGTATTAACACATCTGCTATTTGTGTGTTCAGTTATCATTAGTGGCTATGTCCTGGAAATATTTAGGCCTAGTTATCAATTCATTGAAAGAGTACCCCCTATTGGGATGTATGTAAAAACCTCTGGACATTCTATACTTTCGCTGTTAGGTATTGTAGCAATACAGTTTTGGTTGAGTTTAAGATGGAAAAACTTCATCATTCCCATTGCTATTGGAATGTCGGGATTTATTATTGCTTTATTTTTACTATTTGTCAAGCGTATGGATCTTGCAGCGTACTGGCCCTATGCTTATCCTGGCTTGATTGGCTTTGAATATGGGCCGGATGGTGACCCTACCGGGCTTACCTATTGGGGGGGGATTACAAATGTGGAATGGATAAGTCTGGGATGCTTAGTTTTTTTCGGATTTGTAGGATATTGGGAAGAAGCAAAAAGTAATGTAAAATAGGAAAAATTGACTTATATCAACCCTAAATTACCATGCAATTTGTGCGTAAAGCTGCTTATTACAACTAACGTTTTATAATCAACTGTCCTATGAGAAACAGTCTTTACTCAATCTTTTTGGGGTGAAAAGTCTTCCCATCTTGTGTATATGATGTTTTGACAATCTCTCCCTGGTCATCAAATTCAAAGTTGAAATAAGCCGGAATATTGCGATAGAAGATCATGTTCTTACTAGCTGGATATAGCTTAAGCCCCTTGAATTGATTGAGATACGAGTACAGTTGATCTCCTTTACGCTTGATTTTGAGCGTTCCTGACTTGCCGAAGTCATATGAGCCCACGAATTTGTCCAGTGCTGCTCGCGGCAACTCTACACGTTTCATGAGCGGTTGTTCCAGGGCCTCAGGGTTTTGAACGAGTTCGAGCAATTGCCAGGTAAGGCCCCATGCATAGCTACCTCGAGTATTACTGAGGCAAGCTATCACGATGCCTTGATCAGGCATGATGAGCAATTGGGTACTGGTGCCTGCCTGTGCACCACTATGGCCAATGATTCGATTGTCAGGATCTGTATTATATAAAAACCAACCCATGCCATAAGGGTTTCCAGCTTCTTTAGGACGTATCCCCGGATCTTGAAGCATCATTTCCAAGGTATTAGCTTCGATGAGTTTGTTTGAGATTACAGCTTCCCCAAAGCGGAGTAGGTCTCCTGCAGTAGTCTGTAGGCCTCCTCCTGCAACCTTCACGCTGATATTTGTATTGATATCATCCTTTAGCTTGCCCTTCTTGCGCTTGTACAATTTCGACTTGTTCTCTACTTCAACCTTGTGTTTTTCAGGTGAAGTATGTAGCATGCCTGCAGGTTCCCAGATGTTTTGTTTCATATAGTCCTCATATCTCATACCGCTTACCTTTTCTATGATCGCCCCAAGGACGACATAACCATAGGTGGTATATTGATAGACATTGCCGGGTTCTCCTACCAGGTCTCGATCTTGAAACTTCTCCATAGCATGCAGATGGCTATTGTATTCCTTGAAAGAAATCCCATCCAGGCGATTTTTATAGGCATTGATTCCCGATGTATGTGTAAGTAGATGTCTAACAGTGATTTTTCCTTCAGGTTTCTTTGGGAATTCGGGGACATAGGTTTGGATTGGCTCATCTAGTTGGATTTTTCCTTGCTCCACTAATTGCAAAATGGCAATAGCAGTCATAGGCTTAGCAATAGACGCAGTCCGATGGATCATCTGGGGAGTTGCGGTTAAGTCATTTTCCCGATCAAGATAGCCTGCCCCACCTTCCCACAAGATGTTACCGTCGGCATATATTCCCGCTGTCCACCCTACCACTTCTCCGAAAGAAATACCTTGTTGTAACAGGGTATCTGCTTTGGCTATAACTAGAGGGTAATTGGAGACTTGTGCAAAGGAAGACTGTAAAGCAATTAGGAGGATACCAGTTAATGCTGAAATGAGATTATTTCTTTTCATGATGCAGATATTTTCAAGTGTTTTCCCAAGTATATCTCCTAATTCTGTGAACAACACTAAAAAATCATGTAAGAAGCACCTACACATTGTGAATGGTACTAAATTTACGACAGACCTGTATACCTTTGGTTATGGATACATTTACTCAAAAACTTCTTCTTCTGATCTTCATATTAGCAGGAGGGGTATCGAGTTGTTTTGCCCAAGATTTCCTTCGCTATCCCTTTGAACGTGTAATTATGACAGGAGATAGTATGCATTGGGCAGACACTCACTATGATCACAGCTTATGGGATCATTCGGGATATATCAATACGATTGGGAATTATTGGGTAAGATTTTACATTTCCTGCGATTCTCTTACCGATAAGGTTGAACATATGGGAATGCAGGTTATTTCAACTGGCTCCTATGAAATGTATTGGGATGGGAATTTGATCAAAAAAAATGGGGTAGTGGGGAAGAGCAGAGAGACTGAAGTGCCTGGACAGTTTATTAGCCAAGCTTTGGTGCCTGACAGTTTACTCAGTCTTGGTGTACATTCGGTTGCTTTTCGCGTGTCCAATTACCATTCTCCCAATTGGGGCTTTCCTACCTGGAACCAATTTTATCTTGAAGAATACCTTCAATCACAAATAACGGATCTCTCTATCTCAGGCGTTTTCTTCGTCCTGGCAGGCGTTTACTTTATGGCCTCCCTATATTATTTGTTGATATTTATACTTCGAAAACGTGAATGTGTCACAATCATTTTTTCTCTCATATGCTTCCTATTCTTTACACTTCTCCTCATAGAGTATGCAAAGTTCTATTATCCCTATCCCTTCCATTGGCATCCCATACGGCTGGGTGTAATTTTTATACTGCATTTTGTGATTGCTTATCTCATACCACTTTTTTTCCTATTATATTTTCAAATCTCTTTTAAGTATGCGTTGAGTATAGTGATATTGTTTATATACATAGTCAACAGTGCAATCCATATGTTTAATATGGATCTTATTAATCAAATCCTGGGGGAGTGGATGTGGGGTATTTCCCTTGTTATTGCGGCTTACGCAGTCTTCAAGAGAAAGGCAGAAAGTAGAATTATGCTTTGTGCAGTTATTTTGGCAGGAATGATCGTTGGCTTCTTTCCCAGGGCATGGACCTCCATGTTACATGCCTATGATATCACCCTATTTATTGCCTTTAGCGTACTGGTCGTAACCATGATGTATCTCTTGGCACAGCGTGCCAGAGAACAACAACGAGCTTATGAGGCCTCTCTGCTTTTATCGACTCGTCTGCAAAACGAGCTGCTAAAAAAGAATATTCAACCGCATTTTATCATGAATACCCTCACTTCATTGATGGAGTGGATTGAAGAATCTCCCAAAGAAAGCGTATCTTTTATTGAGGCCTTAGCCAGGGAATTTGAGATAATGAGCGATATTTCAGAAAAAAAACTTATCCCTTTGGAACAGGAACTCGAACTGTGCCAACAACATATTGCGCTAATGCGATTTCGAAAAGAAATAGACTATGAATTTTCCTGGGAAAATATCCCCAGGAACAGAAAAGTTCCTCCTGCAATTTTTCATACGCTTATCGAGAATGCGATCAGTCATAGTGAACCCGGGTCCGATGGAAAAATACGCATGCATTTGGAGTATTTGGAAGTAGGGGGATATGAACTACGAATTTATGGGAAAAATCGAAAGGCAGTAGGAGGCGAAGATGGGACTGGATTGAAATACATCAAGTCCAGACTCAAAGAGAATTATGGAGAGAATTGGGGGCTAATATCCGAAGCTACTAATGATGGTTGGCGAACCCGAATATGGAGTAATTCTTCTGTCTTATGAAGCTTTTAATAGTAGAGGATGAGCCCATCATTGCTCGTCGTATCAAGCGAATAGTCGATGCTGAATGGAGAGAAAAGCTCGATGAAATCATCGTAAAACATTCATTGTCTGATGGATTGAAATACCTGAAAACGTATGAAATCGACCTCTTGTTTTTAGACCTAAACCTGAATGGAGAAGATGGGTTTGTACTGTTACAATCCCTTGTTGCCTCTGCATTCCACACCATTATTGTATCTGCTTATAAGGATAAAGCCATTGAAGCCTTTGAATATGGGGTGTTAGATTTTGTACCCAAACCCTTTACGGAAACGCGTTTAATCCAAGCGTTGAATCGCTTTACCATGCAATATCCGGAAAAGCCAGAATCAAAAGCTAAATATCTCGCCATTCAAAAACGAGGCCGAATCATTCTACTTGAGATCAACAAATTAGCCTACATACAGGGGGCTGGTATCTATTCCGAACTCGTATCTCAGGAGGGAAGGAAAGAGATTCACAATAAGACATTGGAAAAACTTTCCCAATTACTACCAGATCAATTTGACCGAATTCATAAATCTTATATTGTAAATAATCAGTTAGTTAGAGAGTTATCCGTACGAGCAGGGGGGAGGTATACAGTCATGTTAAGTGATGGGACATGGTTACCTGTGAGCAGGTCGCGATACAAGAACTTGAAAGAGAAATGGGCAATTTAAATAAATATTGTATCCATAGTTGCTATTTAATGGTATACAACCAAATTTGTAATCTTGGCAAAAATAAATGTTATAGCTTCTTTTTGCACAGCGTGAAAAAGTTGAATAGTTTATTCAACTATATACTTTTTAATATCTTTTTTCCCATCGATAGTTAATGTAATTACATACATCCCAGAAGGTAATTCATGGTCAAAGGAATGTATTTGCTTTCCATGCTTTAGGATACCTTCTAAAATGGTATGAATTTTTTTCCCATGAATATCAGAAATGACAATATTAACTTCTGAGAGCTTTTTTGTTTCATATTCGATCAACAAATTATCTTTTGAAGGATTGGGATAAATATTCCACTGGATGGATGTTTGAAATGATAATTTGCTTAAAATGGGACTTTCGGTTGAAATGGGTTGATCTGAAAATAGATGATACTCACCAGGAGCCAGGATCAAAGGAGTAAGTGTACTTTCAACATTGATACTATCTCCCTCAAAATAGTCATACCAAATTCCCTCTCGTGTAAATCCTGGGTTGAAAGATCGCTCTACTACATCAAAATTTCCGACGATCACTAAATTGTGGGCTTCACTTCTTAAGACAATTCGTTTGGTAGACGAAAAAAGGTCCAATGTAAAGTCTGTGGTCTGAAATATATCGTATTTTCTTCGGAGACGAATGAGTTCAGAATACAATTGATATACAGCAAACCTTTCCGGGTCATTGCGATATTCCCATAAGATGGGCTTTTCTCCTGTTCTCCCGTTAAAATCTATGGGTATTTCATATCCAAGTTCACCAAATTGCCAAATCATTTTAGGTCCAGGAATGGCAAAGAAGAACGTTGCAAGCTGTTTCAGACGTTCTAATGCGGTATTAAGATTTTGTGTGCTATAATTACCATTGGAGTTACCAAACTCCAATGTTTTATACATAAGTCGTTCTTCATCATGACTTTCCAGGTATCCTACTAAGTTAGGCTGTGTCCATCCCCTCGCTTGATAGGATAGTCCAGAAAAGTCTGATTTGCCATTATCATGGTAACCCATCATCGCTTCATTTAAGTTGAACGTCTGATTGGTCCAAAGGAGAAATCCATAAGCCTCTAATTCTCTTTCTTCCTGATTATCTGCAAAATGTTCAAGTATAATATAAGTGTCTGGATATGAACTCCACAGACTATCTGCCATACGTTGAAGTAATTTTATACGAGAGGCATCATATGCGCTCCAGGCGCCTACATCGTCTCCTGTATTATTTTGAGTAAACCCCTTTGATAAATCTATTCTGTACCCGTCAAAACGAAATTCGCTGATCCAATATTTCATAATTCGATCTACGAATTTCTGTGTAGCCGAGCTTTCGTGGTTAAAATCAAAACCCACATTGAATGGATGACGGGCTACGGTATTGAAATAAGGACTATTGTCTGCAGGCCTGTTATTTTGACTATCCCAGTACATTTCAACTAAAGGGCTTTGTCCAAAAGCGTGATTCAATACCATATCCAAGATAACTATGATCCCTCTTCGATGACATTCATCAATAAATGCTTTAAGATGTTCCGCTTTACCATAATATTTATCCAAAGCCATGTGATAGCTAGGATTATACCCCCAACTGACATTAGCTTCAAATTCCATCACAGGCATGAGCTCAATGGCATTAATCCCCAGTCTTTCTAAATAGTCCAACGTATCTATGAGCGTGAGATAGCTATGGTCAGCAATAAAGTCCCTGACTAATAACTCATATATTACCAGATCCTCTTTTGCGGGCTTTGACCAGGATTCTGTCTTCCAGACATAAGGGTTCTGAGCTGTTTGCAGCACAGAAACGATTCCCGATGCTAAAGGAGGATAAGGAGGCATATCAGGGAATACATTCTCACTGATAAATCTATCATTATCAGGATCTAAGATGAGTTCAGCATATGGATCTCCAATACGGATTGACTCATCTACCAAATATTGAAAAGCATATGGTTTTCCAGGCTCCAGACCTGTGATGGTTTTCCAGTATCTGTTTCCTGAAATAGTTCGCGTCATGTTAGACGAGTCATCTACCGTCCAGTTATTAAAATCCCCTATTGCGTGGACAGAATTTTTTTGAGGTGCAAATAGTATGAGTGTGACCGTACTGTCATTGATATAATTAATGCCATCTTGAAGACCTTCAGGTGGGTCTTCACGTGCAGTTAATTTTTTTACAACCCACGCTAGAGTAGAAGAAAATACATTTTGCTGCTTTTTCTTTAGCATATGTACACTACTTTCGAAGCGAAAAACAGGAAGTTGACGATTTCTCTTGGTTTGTAAAGTAATGGAAGAAGCGTTATTACTTTGTGATGATTGAATATCATATTTTTGTGAAAAAGTCTCTGTATTTGTTCTGTCTTTGGCTGTACTAATGATACATATACATAGTAAAAGGGCGTAAGGCAGGTACGTCTTTCGAATGTGTCGCAACATAAAATTAATTTCTTAACATTCATTAAACTTATAAAATAAATTTTAAAGTTACATGTCTCATTTTGGGAAGGTGATGAGACTATTAGGTGAAAATTGAATTGCACTTGGAAAAGTATGTTAATCGCATTTGGCAGTTTGCTTTTGGAATTTAATCCGATTTACAGTATGTTAGTACAGTTTTCAGTTCATAAAGTGTAAGATAAATCGTTTTCGTTGAGTTTATTATTATATTGAATATCTTATAGGTAGATATTGTAATCATTTTACTCTTTATATTTGGAAACAGCAATCCCTTGTCTCTACCATAACAGCTACACCTTTTTTTACTTTTAATATACTACCTTATGAAACGTATTTACTTAGCGTTATTTTTAACTACATGTTTGAGCGTATCAGCATTTGCTCAGATTACCCTTACATCCGATGACGTATTGGGATGGATTGGTACCGATTATGTATTCACGGAAGATTCTTCTGAAATAATATCAATAAGTCCTGGAGAATCTGGGCCCAATCAGCTTTGGGATTTTACAAATGTAAGTTTAGATGGTAACATATCCTTGGCTTATGAGTTTTTTGTTCCCTCAGAAACGCCGTTTGCCTCTGAGTTTCCAGAAGCTAATCTCACACAAAAAGTGAGCTTACTAGGATTTGATGAAGGGGAATTTACTACACATTTATATGGTAAAGTAACATCCACAGAATATATACAATTGGGTTCAGCTTCAGTTATCTCCTTTCCATTTGACACCACTTTTATCGAATTCGATCCCGATACGATATCTATTTTTCCTCTTACATATGAAAGAACCTGGACAGAGGTAGATACTGACACGTTTGACTTGGGAGGAATATTTTTGGATATCACTAAAGACAGTACCATTTACACTGTGGATGCCTGGGGTACAGTTCAGCTTCCAATAGGAGAATTTGATTGTTTGCGATTAAGAGAAGAAGTATACACGATGAGTATGAGTGTAACGGCAGGGGTCCCCTTACCTGGAGATTCTAGTTACTATGTTTCTTATACATGGATTTCAGATGAATATGCATCTTTAGTTCAAATGACAAGTTTTGATGACGAGACAGAACTAAACTTCTCTCAGGCAGAGTTTTTTGGTATTCTAACTGCAACAGATGTAGATGATAGTAATGGTGGAGGAGATACTACCGTTGTAGATACCCCTGAAACAGCAATGGTGCAAGTTATACATAATGCTGCTGATCCCGCGGCAAATATTGTCGATATCTATGTTGATACAAATAATGACACTGTTCTCATTGATGATGTTGCTTTTCGTACTGCTACAGAATTTATAGAGCTTCCTGCACAGACGGAAATTACTATTACTGTTGCTCCCAGTACAAGCACAAATATTGGAGATGGGTTGGTCAGCTTTGCAGTTACATTGGAATCAGATGAGGCCTATCACGTAGTTGCAAATGGTGTGCTGGACCCAGATTCTTTTGCTGCAAATCCTGAAGATATTATGACAGACTTTACGCTATTAATTGCACCCGGAGCCAGACAAGAAGCTGAAAATGAAAGCCTTGTAGATATTAAGGTATTACACGGTTCTTCAGATGCTCCCAATGTAGGTGTGAATGCAAATGGTAGTGTATTAATTCCCGATTTTTCTTATAAAGATTTCGTCGGTTATGCTTCTATCCCAGCAGATTCCTATCAATTAGATATTACTCCTGGTGGAGATTCTACTATGGTAATTGCTTCATTTATTGCGGATCTATCAGGGCTCGATGGAGGTGCTGCGCTGGTAATTGCTTCTGGGTTTCTGGATTCTACAATGAATCAGGAAGGTCCATCATTTGGGCTAATTGGGGTTTTTCCAGACGGATCTGTTGTAGAACTTCCTGCATTTACAGACACAACTACTACTCCATTATTAACCACTATAGATGGAATAAAAGAATTATCGATTTATCCCAATCCAACCTCTGAATTGATCAATGTAGCATATACTATGGAATATCCCCAATGGGTCTCATTAGAAATCGTAGATATGCTTGGAAGGATCGTATATCAGTCTCCTGCTGAGCTAAAAACTGCGAGTAGACATCAACTATCTTTAGATAGTCAAAGGTTGCAAATGGAGGCGGGGTTATATTCAGTGGCGCTGAGAGTAGGAAATCGTATCATGATACAAAAAGTTGTGGTGAAATGATATCATGGTTATTTTAAGCCATAGCACTTAATTTTACAACATAATGATATTTATCAGCCATTTTGGAAAAACTTTCCAAAATGGCTTTTATTTTTTTCTGAGGTTTATTAATCTAAAGTACACTAACTAATCGATGTTGAGTTATTTCTGGTTATATTGAATTTATAACTAATGCATATTGTAGTTGTGAAAATGATTTTTACTATTTTATCAGATTACTTTTATCACTATTTTCAATGAAGGGATTATATAGTATTGTATATACAGTGATGGAAATGAACCTTTGCGACTAAAAATTTTACATATATATCCGAAGTATTATTATCATCATAAAGAATGTATTTAATCAAGATACTTTATGTCATTTAACCTATTGCAGTACGGTATTGAAGTACCGAACATCCATCGAAACACTAGTGTTCCAAGATTATATGAAATTGCTCTTAGATATGAGGAAGGTACAGCTATTTCCAGTACTGGCGCACTCATGGTATACTCTGGAGAGAAAACGGGAAGAAGTCCTAAAGATAAGCGAATTGTCAGAAATCCTATGTCCGAGCAAAATATAGATTGGGGGGACATTAATATAGAACTTGATGAACAGACGTTCATGATCAATCGTGAACGAGCTATTGATTATCTCAATACCAGAAGCAGATTATTTGTTGTCGATGCTTTTGCAGGTTGGGATACTAAATATAGGCTCAAAGTCAGAGTCATATGTACAAGGGCATATCATGCTCTCTTCATGCAAAATATGTTAATCATGCCCACGGAGGAGGAGCTTGCCGACTTTGGTGATCCAGATTATGTCATCTATAATGGGGGAGGGTTTCCTGCAAACAGATATACTTCCAACATGACATCAAAGACAAGCATAGATTTATTTCTTGAGAAAAAAGAGATTGTTATCCTTGGTACAGAGTACGCAGGTGAAATGAAGAAGGGGATATTTTCTGTTATGAATTATCTAATGCCACTACAGGATGTACTACCCATGCACTGCTCGGCCAATCTTGGAGACAAGGAAGATGTAACTATTTTGTTTGGCTTATCAGGTACAGGAAAAACTACCCTTAGTGCAGACCCCAAGAGGAAGTTAATAGGTGATGATGAACATTGCTGGACAAGTGAAGGAGTTTTTAACATCGAAGGAGGGTGTTATGCGAAGGCCATTGACTTGAGTGAAGAAAACGAGCCTGACATATTTCAGGCTATTCGATTTGGAACTGTACTTGAGAATGTTATATATGATAAAGAGTCACATATAGTCGACTACAGAGATACTTCTATCACTCAGAATACGAGAGCCTCTTACCCTATTTATCACATTGATAATGTACAAATTCCTTCTATTGGAGGACTTCCAAAAAATGTGATATTCCTAACTTTAGATGCATTTGGAGTATTACCACCTATAAGCCTTCTTACACCAGAGCAGGCAAGTTATCACTTTATATCGGGTTATACTGCTAAGGTTGCTGGAACTGAGATGGGCGTGAATGAGCCAATTGCTACATTTTCTGCGTGTTTTGGAGCTGCTTTTATGATGTGGCATCCCAATAAATATGCAGAATTACTAGCTGAGAAAATTCGACAAAGCGGAGCTAAGGCTTGGTTAGTGAATACTGGATGGACAGGAGGATCTTATGGAGTTGGATCAAGGATCAAATTGAAGTATACAAGAGCCATTATTGATGCGATTCACAACAATGATTTTGACGGTGTGGAAACGATTACTGATCCATATTTTGGCTTTCAGGTTCCTTTATTTTGTCCTAATGTACCAAGTGAAATGCTGGTTCCTAAAAATACATGGGAAAATAAAGAAAAATATGATCGAGTTATTCAAAAGCTTGTGAAATTATTCCGCGAAAATTTTGAACAGTTCAAACAAGATGTGAATCCTGACATCATTTTGGCAGAGCCACAGATTGCGTGATATGATGTAGATCTATTGTCCTAATGAGATTCTACAAAAATGAAGTTAATGAGGCTGTCTCAGAACCTAGTTATTTCGAAAAGTTGTTAAAAATGCCTTAAATACTAGATTGAAAAAGAAAGAGAATTTATTAGTTTTTAAAAATTAGCGCAGCATTTTTAAAAACAGTAAAAAAATTGAAAGGGGAAGTCGACTTATGAGACTTCCCCTATTATTTATAAAAGAAGTTATCGTCTTTTTTTTCTCGAAGATACACCTAGTACACCCAATAATCCACGTGTCAATTCTCTGGCAACAGTGCGACCTATTTGCTTGGTAATTGTATGATCAGCTATTTCTTCCCAGGTACTTTTTTGATATCTACTATTCTTTCTAGCCTTTGTACGTTGTGTGTTAATTGCTTTTTGATGTGCTTCACTATTCGCCTTCTCAATTTTTTCCAACAGCATTTCGTGCGCACTTTCTCTATCTATTTGCTGATTGTATTTTGGAATGAGCTTTGAATGTTGGATGATGTGATCGATTTCCTGCTCTGTCAATACATCCATCCGCGACTCAGGTGCTCTCAGCAAGGTGTGCACCAATTGTGTAGGGATACCATCTTCGTTTAGTACTGTTACGAGGGCTTCTCCAATTCCCAACTCAGTGAGCAATTCATCTACCTGATAGTAGTTGGATTCCGGGAAATTCTGTGCTGCCATCTTAATGGCTTTTCTATCTTTAGCAGTAAAAGCCCTTAGTGCATGTTGAATTTTCATTCCCAATTGTCCCAATACTTCTTCCGGTATGTCTGTAGGGTTCTGCGTGATGAAATATATACCTACTCCTTTGGATCGTATGAGTTTGATAATTGTTTCAATTTGATCTAATAATTCATCAGAAGCCTTATCGAATAAGAGATGTGCCTCGTCGATAAACAGTATCAATTTTGGCTGCTCCAGATCCCCTTCTTCGGGGAAAGTAGCATATACCTCTGCTAACAGACTCATCATAAAGGTAGAAAACAGTTGTGGTTTTGCCTGTAGATCTGTCAGCCGAAGAATGGAAATCACTCCCTGGCCTTTTTCATCTACTCTCACCAGATCTTCTACGTCAAAAGACGGCTCACCAAAAAACTGATCTGCACCTTGCTGTTCAAGGGCAATCATCTTGCGAATAATTGCCCCCACAGACGCAGTAGAAATTCTTCCGTATTCTCTGGTAAATTCCTCTTTTCCTTCATTTGTGACATAATGTAGGGTTTTTTGGAAATCTTTGAGATCTATAAGCGGCAATTTGTGATCGTCACAATATTTAAAGACAACTGCAGTAACTCCCAATTGCGTTTCATTTAACCCCAGAATCTTAGAAAAAAGTACTGGACCAAATTCACTAATCGTAGAACGTAGTCGAACACCGGGTTCTTCGGATAGAGAAAGAAACTCAACGGTAGAACCGTTTGCTTCAAAGGGTATCCCTATCGCAGCATGTCTTTCATCAATTTTAGGATGTCCATCACTGGATTGAGCAATTCCACTGAGATCCCCTTTTATATCCATAACCAGAGACGGCACGCCATTTCTAGCTAACTGTTCTGCAACTATTTGTAAGGTTTTGGTTTTTCCCGTACCAGTAGCACCTGCAATAAGCCCATGTCTGTTGAGCGTACTGAGTGGAACTTTTACAAGCGTATGATGTTGGCAGGATTTGTCTATCATAGCTCCTCCCAATACGAAGGAAGACCCTTCAAAATTGTAAGAGGAATTTATATCGTCTATAAATGCTTTACTCATAGTAGTGTAGGCTAAATAGTGTACAATATACAGTAAATCAGCCAAACGCAAGGATAAATGCCAATCAATCTATCAGCAATGAACTATTTAGCATTGCGTTTGACCATGTAACCCAAATGGTTGGAGCTCTACTACTACTCACATCAATTAGTGCAATATATTGTACCAACTTATGTGAATCTAAACACTTTGATAATTCTCAGATTACGTCTACTTGTCGAATATTTTCAAACTTCCTAAGGATACGTTTGGCAATCCCTGTCCATCCAAAATTTCTTCTGGCAAACTGTGCCCCTTGTACTGAAATTTCACTGGCTAATTCTTTATACAACATAGGGAATGCCAGCATAGTCCCAAATTCTTCCGGACGGTGTGGGTCAGCAAATAAGGCATTATTACCAAAGTCAATGAGTTCATATAATCCTCCATGAACGGTAATTAAGGTAGGAGTACCGCATGCCATAGCTTCTATGGCTACCATTCCAAAGGGTTCATACCTGGAGGGCATGGCAAAAACCTTTGCTGCTCTGTAATAATCTGCCAGGTCATCATCCGGAACGTAATTGTGCCACTGTATTCTATCTTCAATACCCAGTTCACCGGCTTTCTGTCTCAGTGATTCAATACCGCGATTGTCTTGTTCAGAACCTTCCCCTCCTATACCTGAGATCAATCGGGCTTCTGGGACTAATTTAAATAATGTGGGTAATGCTTGCAGCAAGAGGTCGTAACCTTTATTGTGTGCCATTCTCCCCAATACAAGTACATCCTGATCCTGGAATCCATGCTTATCTCTTAGGCGTTTGATCTCTTCATGAGGCAATGGAAAAAACTTATTTTCATCCATCCCCGGAGGAACCACTGAAACATGTCTTTCTAAGACATCATAGTATTGTTGAATGAGTTCTGTTTGAGGCTCTGTAGTAGCAATCACATGGTTACACATCTGGAATACCAGAAATTCTTTCTGGATTCGCTCTTTAAAACGATACTTTTTTTCCATTTCTTCCTCAGACATATCTTCTCCCATATTCTCTCTTTTCCATCTTCCCAGTGAATGTGGCGTATGAACGTGAGGAATGGCCAACTCTTCAGCAATTTTTTGTCCTGCCCATCCCGCATCCCAATAGTGAGAATATACAATGTCATAGGTAATATTCAGGTTGCGAATCTTGGCAAGCATGTTTGTTACAAAATCTCCTAAATAATCATGCATATCTTCTTTTCGGATGAACTCTGTGCCTCCGAAAGGAATTCTCCATATCCGGAAATTATCATTCACATCATCGAATTCGGGTTGATCTTCAAACTTTCTGGTCACGAGATCCACTCGTTTTCCCAATCGGCTGAAACGTTTAGCTAATTCTAATACATATACTACCTGACCTCCAGTATCAGGTTTGCCAAGTTCGGGTTCACCTGAGACATAGCCGTGAATAGATAACATTAATATATTATTCATGAGGATTGTTTTTGTTATTTATGGGATTTATGTAATTCGTAGAAAAGGTGTGATATCTGAATATCTGATGATATGATAAATATCTATGCATAAGAAAATGGTAGAAATAATATTTCCACAAAACCTGAAGTATTAGTAGGTACAATCCCTTAACAATGGCTAAAATATAAACAAATTAAGACTTTCCATTAACTATTTTCAAATCGTGGCAGGCCTTGATAAACTCAGAAGCCGACCAGGCTTGGTAAGCTTTCCCCATGGGTCTACCCGTTTTCCCATGTGCCCATTCATTGAATTCCCACTCGTGTTGAACTCCCAGATGATTGAGTTGTGCCAACTTATACAATTCATTTAAAGCAAAACTTCGAAGCCCCAATTTATTAATAAATCTTACCCAACCACCTCCTACAAATGGCCAGATTCCACCATTGTGATAATGATCTGGTAAATTTAATAGGTTTACCGTATAGTATGACCTCCAATCAGGATCTCCAGCATGTACGGCAGGATATACATTTGCTACAGGATAGGGGTCATTTACACCTGTTCCCCACATAAAACGAAAAGCTTTAGAGGCTTTTTCTGAATCGATTACATTGTACAGGTATGCCAGCACATTGCCAAATATGTCGCATCTCCAACTGAAATCAAATGGTGTAACCTGGGCAATAAGGTACCGAGCGTCCCCTAAAGAGTATTGTTGCTCAGCAAATGTAATAGAGTGGTATAAACTCTGTTGTGTGGACGGCCAGAAATGCATTAAGATCTCTTTTTTAATCACTTGAGACCAGCGTAAATAATCTCCTGCTCTATCGCCTTCTCCTAGCATTTCCAACATTCTTCCAAAACAGATATTGGCTCTATACCATAGTACTTCATCATATAGCACATTATAACTTCTACCAAAAAGGTCTGTCCAATCTCCTGCTTCCGGAATTTCCAACAACGCATCGTTATTACCATCATGAGCACTTAACCAGTTCATAATCTGCTGGAGAGGCTCAATATGTTCACGAAGGAAATCCAAATCACGTGTTGCCTTCACATAATCATAAAAGGCAATCATCATCCATAGTCCGCTATCAATAGAACATATTCCACCTACTCCAGAATAGTCTGGTAGTCCGTTGCCAATTCTCACATTTGAAGGTATCTGGCCATTAGGTGAAAGGTGAGAACAAAGGGTTTCCAGTGTCTTGTGTTGACAGGCTCTAATTTCAGGATCATTGATTAAGGATATTGTTCCACAGATAGTAATACAGCCGTCTCTTGCCCACACACTGTGATAATTTTCGTCTGTACCATTGGAATCATTGTCTTCAATAGAACATGCTGAAAATCCTAATGGGGTAATATTTTTCTTAATGGCCTCAATCGCTTTACTATAGGCTAATTGGATAAATTCAATCTTTTCTGAATCTAATTCAGGGACTTCAACCTGATCCAGGAATTCAACTAAGTCCTTTTTGATTTCTGCTTCATGTTCGGTAATTGAAAAATCTCCATTCTGGTCATTGATCAGATGGTAGTGTTGTAATCCTTCTATCAATCCTTGCTCATACGTGGAGGCAGCATGGAATACAGAGAGATACTTTGTGGCGGAATATAATTCTGGTTGTGCATTAGCTACTACAATGCCTTTAACGCCTGGTATTGAAAACATGGCACTATCGTTTCCGCTGTCTCCAGCTACTAAGGTATCTTCAGGTGAGATCTCTAAAAATTTGAGTAACCACCTCAATGCATTTCCCTTATTCGCCCATTTGGGTAGAATATCAAAATGTAGTGAACTTGAATATACAATATTCACATCCAGTCCAACTGCTTCGAGTTTCTTTTCGATATCAGCAATCTGATCCTTGGTCGCGTTTTCAAAAAACCAACTGGATTTGTAAGGATTTTGAAAGTGTAGCGGTTGGAGCGTGATAGGATAAGACAGGCTTTGCATCACTTCTGCAACTTTTTCCACATCCCATCCTTCTTCGAGGATTTCTGAAAACTCCTTGACAGTATGTTTATTTTTTACATCATAGATATTTGTGCCTACGCCACTAATGATATAGCTAGGTTCAGGTAATTTACCATTGGCGATAAGGTTGAGGGTGTCATCCAGTAGTCTTCCGGTGTTGAGGCATAATGTGAGATCGTTGCCATTGTTGAGATTTTTCCAAACGGGAATAAATTTCGATGGTACCTCAGAGTCTTCAAGCAAGGTATTATCGATGTCAAAAGAAAGTAAGCGTATGTTCATTTGTTAATTAACAGATTCAGTAGATATAAAGTTTTAAATGATCGAATGCCAGTTTAATGAAAATATTGTTATATTAAGACTTATCTAATTCATATATTATACTAATAATGCCATTAAGAAGAAGATTTATCAAAAGCATGATGGGATTGGGTATGGGTACGATTACAATACCCTCCATTACATTTAGCGATTTCTCCCAAGAGCTAGCGCAATCAAAGAATTCTTCTCACTTTTGGCAAATCATCAAAGAGCAATTTCCGGTAACAAAGGTAAAGACTTATTTGAATACTGGCACAATGGGACCCTCACCTTTTCCAGTTATTGACACAGTAAACCGATATAGCCGATGGATGGAAGCGAATGGAGAATATAAAGGTTCCGAAATTGCCAGAGCTAAACTCTCACAATATCTTCATGTCAAGGAATCTGAAATTTCATTGACACATAATACAACGGAGGGTATAAATCTTATTGCCTGGGGATTACCTTTGTCCAGAGGCGATGAAGTGATCATGACCACTCATGAACACGTTGGAAATGCACTTCCCTGGCTCAATCGTGCAAAAATTGACGGGATAGTAATACGTACATTCACCCCTGCGAAAACATCCGAAGAGAATCTGAACAAAATCAGCGATCTCATTAATGCAAATACTCGTGTAATTGCCATACCGCATATTACAACTACCACTGGTACTCGTTTCCCTGCAAAAGAAGTGGCTCGTCTAGGACATGAAAAAGGAGTATGGGTGTTTTTAGACGGTGCCCATGGTCCTGGGATCTTAGATTTACACCTACATGACTTGGATGTGGATTTTTATGCGGCCAGTACGCATAAATGGGTGTGCGGTCCCAATGGAACGGGTTTTGTTTATGTGAAGGAATCATTATTAGATACCGTACAAGCCTATCATATTGGAGCCTATTCTGATACGGGATGGGAGCTATCTTCGGATAAGCAGCAGCTTGATGGCTATGTACCCACTGCCCATAGATATGACTATGCTACACAAAATGCAGCCTTATATCAAGGTGTTGCAAAAGCTATCGAATTCCAGGGATTGATTGGGATGAAACGTATTGAAGAGAGAATACTGGAATTATCAGGGCTTCTTCAACAAAAACTATTGGAGTTAGGAAGTCGTATTGAAATGTTAACTCCTGAGGAGCCTATTTCAAGAGCAGGGATGGTCACATTTAAAGTATCTGATATGGGTTACCGAGATTTTGGTAAATTGGCTGCTAAAGAAAAATTCAGAATCAGACTGGTTCCTGAGTCTGGATTAGATGCTATTCGTATTTCCACGCATATCTTTAATTCAGAAGAAGATATACTCAGGTTTTCTGAATTTGTGGCTAAGAATACTTAAACAACAGGGCAAACGCACTAAAATCATTAACAGCTGCTAGTCAGTAGCTTAAGTTGATTCAATATATACATATGTTAATCATAATTAACTAATAATGAATTATTTATAAAATTTGGTGCGTTTGCCCTGCTTAACCAACAATGAATTTATATGTGTGGATTTAAATGCACACTCATTGATTCATTATTTCAGAAATAGCATTTTCATACAACGCTTTATAATTTGAGATTGAGCTATAGGAAACTCCATCAACGATTAATCTATCGCCTACCACAAGGCCTAATTTTTTATGGGGAAATTGTTGTTGAACCATAAAGCGCTCAAAATCTTGTAAATTATCAGGGGATACACTTACAACTACGCGTCCCCCTGCTTCTCCATACAAGAATGCATCTTGTCGGACATCAGCATCCGTAGAAATAGAAAGACCTAATTCATTGGGAAATGCAGATTCCAGTAAGCATACGATTAACCCTCCTTCAGAGATGTCATGAGCAGATTGAATGAGGCTTTCCCTGATCAAATGCAATACGATATCCTGAAGTCCTTTTTCTTCTTCCAATGACACATGAGGTGCTGGACTGTGTGAAATCCCGTGATAAGCATATACATATTCAGATGAATTGATATCATCTGTTATTCTTCCCAAAAGATATATGCTATGGCCTTCCGCTTTAAAATTCATTGACATAGTACCAGTACGAATATCATCTATTAGCCCTACCATACCGATAGTCGGGGTAGGGTACACGGGGCCAGTCTCAGATTGATTGTAAAAACTTACATTTCCACCTGTGATGGGGGTTTTAAACAATCTACATGCTGCTCCCATCCCTTTGATTGCGTGGGCAAATTGATAATATACTTCTGGATTATAAGGATTACCAAAGTTTAGACAATTGGTTACACCTAGTGGCTTCCCCCCTGAGCAAACAATATTTCTTGCTGCTTCAGCTACGGCAAGCATTGCACCCTTTGTGGGTTCAGCATATACATATCTACTATTGCAATCTGCCGTAACGACCAAGGCTTCCTTGTAGCCATGTATTCTTACGATAGCTGCATCTGACGGTTCATTAGTAGAGGCATTGTGTGTACCTACCATAGAATCGTATTGTTCAGTAATCCATTTTTTGGAGGCGATGGTCGGAAGCTGAAGCAAAAATCTGATGACGTCTTCATGATTTTCTGGAAGAGGAATGGAAAGAGGGTCAAATGCTTGTATGGCTTCAAAATATGCTGGGACAGCTTGTTCCCGAGTATAAACCGGAGCCCCTCCTCCAAGTACCAGCGCTTCTGCAGGTACTTCAGAGACCAATTGATTGTCGATATAATATTTTACTACTTGGGTATCGGTTACTTTTCCTATTTCCACACAACGCAAATCCCATTTATGGAATATGTCAGTAATTTCCTGTTCATACCCTCGCTGTACAACAAGGAGCATTCTTTCCTGCGATTCTGACAAAAGGATTTCAAAGGCCTCCATATTTTCTTCTCGCGTAGGGACACTATCGAGGTGAATATCCATTCCTACTTCTCCTTTTGCGGCCATCTCACTGGTTGAACAGGTGATACCAGCCGCTCCCATATCCTGTACCCCAATGACATGCCCTGTAGCAATCGCCTCCAGGGTAGCTTCCAGTAGTAATTTCTCAGCAAATGGATCTCCAATCTGAACAGAAGGCAATTTTTGTTCCGACTCTTCAGAAATATCCTCTGACGCGAAAGTTGCTCCATGGATGCCATCTTTACCTGTTGCAGAGCCTACGATCAATATTGGGTTGTCTGACCCTTTGGCAGTAGCAGTAGCTGTCTTGCCAATTTCTACAATACCTACTGACATGGCATTGACTAAAGGATTGGTTTGGTAACAAGGATCAAAATAAATCTCCCCCGCGACAGTAGGTACGCCAAAGGCATTACCATAATCTCCAATTCCTTTTACTACGCCTTTTAATAAGTGTTGTGTCTTGGGATGATCCAATGAGCCAAAGCGAAGAGAGTTGAGTGCTGCTATAGGTCTTGCACCCAAACTAAAAATGTCTCTATGTATACCGCCTACGCCTGTAGCCGCACCCTGATAGGGTTCTATCGCAGATGGGTGATTGTGCGATTCCATTTTAAAGGCTACTGCCAGACCATTGCCCAGATCCATGAGTCCCGCACCTTCTTCACCTGCTCCTGCCAGAACGCTTTCTCCCTCCTTGGGAAGTGTTTTTAATTGGAGAATAGAATTTTTGTAAGAGCAGTGCTCACTCCACATGACTGAAAATACACTTAGTTCAGTGAAATTGGGTTTTCTTCCCAGAATCTGAATGATTTGTTCGTATTCAGAAGGTAAAAGCCCTAATTGTTCTGCTACACTGGCCAGATCTGTAGGTATCATAGGATGTATTTATGGATATCAAAGATAAGGAGGATTTTGAAAAATCCTTGAGAATAGACTATTTGTACGAGGTGCGAGCAAACTAGCAACACCAAATATGTCTCAAGTGTTACTTAAGACCGATAAATATGGCCTTCGCAAAATTAACTCCCATGATTTACACCCAAGCGCTAGGAGAAACAGTATCGTTTTATACTACAGTATTAGGGTTCGAATGTGAGAGATTAGATAAGGAAGCTGGTTGGGCTTTATTAAAGGATATATGCTACAATTCGGCCAGGAATTAGACGATTGATGTATGAATGCAACCACTGCAGGTAACCTTAAAATTGGAAATCGATTTATCTAAGTGTGATCACCAGAAGTAATATACGATACTTATATTCTGGTGATCATTTTGGAAATAATTTCCAGCAAGCAAACACATGAGCAATTCCATTGCCTTAGCAGCACAACACTCAGAAAAGCTATCAGCCCCTCTGTAGCAATTTGGCTTTCAGCCAATCATATCTAATGACATCTTTTACTGCTCTTTTAACTCTATCAAGCGGAGTTTTTTGCACCAATTTTCTATACTCATTCATGATCTGATCGTCAACTGTTGTATCGCTGATGAATTGATTATATTCTTTCCCAAACGTCAAGTTACTTTGAAAATCATCTTTCATTTCGTTGTGAGTCCCAGAACCATCTAATCCGATATTGTTCACATGAGATTCTACTGGATACATTGCAACGGCATCATGTATGCAGTGCGTGAGTTGCCAGTTGATCCACCATGAGTTAATAGATCCTTTTTGATTGGCGTTAAAAATATCAATAAGGTCATCTCCACCTTTTAAGAAACGCTTCGCAAGATCTTTGTCTTCAAAGATATCGGAAGCTGGATTCCAATCGGCGGCTAACCACTCTTCCACCCAGGTACCCCAACTCCAAGAAGAACAACGGTCGCTAAACCACACATCATGTGGATAATCCTCTCTAATATACATTTGATGGGGAGGATTATTAAATCCGGTAATAGAAAAGACCTGCTTATTGGATTGATAGAAATTTAATGCCTCATTCATGAATGATAGAAAGTGTGGAGAGGTTTTCAAATCATCTTCCATGACGATCACATTTCCATGCTTAAGTATAACATCACTCACACCATGTATCACATTTTTAGAAAGCCCAAAATTTTCTGTTCTTTCAATGTGTACAATTTTCTTAAATCCGGTTGCTTTGTGGATGGTTTCTCGTACCAGGTCTACTAGCACTTCATCTTCTTCTGATCTGGGGCCATCTGAATAAATATACAATATACTATCAGAAGCGAGGTGATTTCTTGCCAGTGCACTTAACGTTTCTCTAGCGTGATACGGTCTGTTGTAGACAAAAAGCACAACTGGAGCGAGAACATTTGTTTGATTCATATTTTTTTTATCACATTTAGGACATTCGGTCAACAATTATACTTTCCCTATGTATAAAGAACTTTGATGTCAGCAATTACTGTTTATATTGACCGATAGCTTCCCCTGAAATTTCTTACTAAGACAAGAGAATTATGAATAATGTTAAACTTTCAAATCGTCTTGATTTTCTTATCATAAGAAATTTTTCCACTCAATTGTGTTTATGAAGTAATCAAACCCAATGAATTATCTGGATTAATTTTTTGAAATGTGATGTGAGAATGATTTTCCCCTTTATACACAAACCTTTCAATTCCTTCCAAAGCATATAAATATTTAAAAATATATGGCAAAAAATCTAATTATTGAATAATCAATTATATTACTATTTACGACGAATTACTGATTAATACGCGAACTTTACAAAGTAAATAGATTATCTTACTATTAACATTTAGCGCATTACTATGACACCTTTAGGTAACGTTCAACAACGAAGAATATTTCACCCAGGACTAGCAAGTTTCCCCGCTGCCTTATTTATGGGTTGTCTCAAATGATGCCTTGCACTTCTCTCCTGGAAGGAGATAGTCATATTTTATGATAAACCAACCAGCATATGGACTGGGAGAGAAAGACTGAAGCCAGGGAAATATTTTGAATAAGCTACGTATATATGGTTCTTCCAATGCTACCTACAATCAGTTAGCCATAGTTTATTTATTACAGAATCAAGATGATAGCTCCATGTACTATTGTGAAAAATCTATTGCGCAAGCAGAGACCAACTAGTTTATGACTGAGTATTAAATCTCTTATTGGAAAACTGCTTCTGTGCTGCGATCTAAGCCATCGGCTACAAGGTCAAAAATGGCTTCATTTCTGTTCTCACTGATAACAATCACACCATTATTATTCGTTTTTGCATTATCCAGCTTCTGAGATGAGATCCTTGAAAACCAGGAGATCGGATCAAATGTGATCTTTGCAATTGCAGGAATATTTGAAGGGACAGAAGCACTTTCGGCTTCTGCTTCAAATACTTCTCCGGATACCATCTCAAAGCGAATAGGAGAGGTTGTTCCATCCGTACGTGTATACTGACCTTCTATGACAATAGTAGGATTATCATTTTCATCCTGAATTTCAATCCCCAGATTTACTGACTTGTACTCAGATGCGGGGATTTCCACATTAACTGGTGGAGTAGCCTCACCTGTTGCAAAATCAATGGTGGATATTTGTTCATGAGTAATGCTTACTGAAGGAGCTCCAACCGGATCACCATCAAAGACAATCTCACGTATGATGATAAACCCTGAGTCAAATGTAAGCGTGCCTGCAGTCGTTTTATTGACAACTCCCTGTCCTCTATTTAAGTCAAATTGAAACTGGAGCGTTCCACTACCTTCAAATATCGCCTCTTCTTTCTCACAGGCTGTAAAAAGCATTATGAAGAAGATAAGAGTATAAATAAGCGTAATTAATTTCATCGTCATTCAAATTAAAAGAATGTAAACTGTGAAACATTTCTCAATTACCAATCCATTGCTGGATCAGCAAGCCTTATGTGTAAGATATTCTTTTCTTTTGTTTGGCAAGACCTGGTCCTGATTCCGAATAGCAATAGAAGTGACTTACTGGTTCTGGAGATTTGAAGGGAAAATGTCTCACGAAAAAGTCATGTAAGTTCGCAGAGCAAATTCTTTTATGTGTCTATAATAGGGTATACCCTAATCGCAATACACACAACAAATGTTATATGCTGGCTCATTCAAAATATCTTCTACAACTTTACTCATGTCATTTCGACCCAAATGGGACTTGACCACGCTAGAGCTTTATTTTTCTGAGTTGCACGAACATAATAATATAAAACCCCATTTTCATCTTTGTAGTTGTTGTCGACGAAAGTTTGTTGAAATTCCAATATCGTATCATCCATATCAAACTTATGTATCACTGCACTATTTCTCAAAATCTCAACCTTCTCTAATGGGTACTGCCCAAGGACGCTAATTGCTATCTCCGGAACATTATTTGACTTGCTTGTCGTTCCCATGGGAGCTTCATTTACTTTAAAATCAATGAACATCTTATCACCAGTGGTAGCAAATGTACGCCTGTTTTGTAATGCTTCTAAAATTCCTGCTCTGCTGACTTCTTTTACCCACAGGGCTGCTACA
This sequence comes from uncultured Bacteroidia bacterium, assembly GCA_964652565.1. Taxonomy (GTDB): domain Bacteria; phylum Bacteroidota; class Bacteroidia; order J057; family J057; genus JBCCTX01. The sequence continues at coordinate 3,438 of CAZZEC010000004.1, read as the reverse complement.
CCAACCCCCATGTTGTTATGATCTCCACTTGCAATAAAGCCCATTTTATATTTTTTCTCTTTTAATGCATAGTCGATAAATGCTCGATCGTACTTTGTAGTTCTATGTCTGCTGAGGTTAAATTCTCTGGGACATCCCCGATACTCATTATTTCCTCTGCATTGAAATATTTCTACTGTGGTAACATACTTGGGATCTGTGACATTCCAATCTAATGGATGTGTTTCATCAGCTGTATGATGAGGTATAGTTACGCATTGAATTTCTTTTTCTGTCAGCATGTTCCAGAGCATTGGTGCTATTTCTGACTCTGGAGTGCGGGGACAATAGATTTCATGTTTATTGCGAATATATTTATGAGCGTCTTCTGTACTGGCAAAAATGATATTATAATGACCAGCACCATGTTGGATGTCGTCCAGTTCTGGATTGGACTGGAGCGTCCATTCGACTGCAGGCATTGCTACAAATTTCTCGGATTCATTATAAAAATCTGCCATCCGGAGGTTTTTCCTCCAATGTATCTCACTTGTACTACCTGCATGGTTAGTCATGCCAAAAAAATCATAGCCTTCTGAAAACATTCCAAACCTGTAATCATCATGTAGTGAACCATCTGTTCCAGCTGGCCAGCAATTCGAGCTGTTGGAGTGCTCATGCAGGTTACCATATAGCAAGGTATATTCTTTACCATCAATGATCTTTGTCCTCCGCTCTAGTTTAGGGTGTCCGCTTAGTGTACCAATGGTTTTTTCATCCGGCATAAATTCTTTAACTGTCGTTTCTACAAAGGTCATGGATTTAAATTCCCCTGATATTCCAGGACCTGTATAGTGCATTAAATTTAGTTCGGTCAAGCGAGCCCTGGTAGTGTCATCGGAATTAGTAACCTCGTTATTTTGAAATGATTCTTCATTATTCGTAGAAAACCAAAAGTTATCATTTTTATCAAAAGCAATAGAAGGAGGGACCATCAAGCCCTTGATATTCGTATTAAAAAATGTTTCAGGTTGATGCCAGCCACTTTGAGGATCTAACCATGAAATACGGTATTTCCAACTTCTATCTGTAAAATCTCCTCCACAATGTGTAAACAGATACAGGTTGTCTTTAGTGTCTTTAATAAAGGTCGGACAATGATCATTTTGTCCTGTAAATAGCCATTTAACTTGATTTTCTATCTCGACTATTTTACCATTTTGATAGGATAGAATCGAACAACACCGGTCTCCAGTATAATTATCTCCATCTTCCATGCGAGAGGAGTTTCGATTATTCTCGTAACTGACCCATAACCTATGCTGCGCATCAAAAGCCAAAGCAGGTTTAGAATTGATATTGACACGATCTTTATGTCCACCTCCGATTGCTACAGGTATTTTTTTTTGAACTCGTAGCGTTTGACCATCTAAAATAGACATATAAATGTTTTGATGAAATCCTTCCGTTCGGACATAAACAATATATAAGTCCCCATTGTAAGCTTCTGCTATGGCCGGATCAAAACAGCTGCTTTCCCCTTCATTTATTATGACCGGATCAGACCATATTCCCTTCTCACATTTGCTTATGTAAATTGAAAATACACCTTCATGCAAGTTTTCCCACGCGATCCAGTTTCTATTGTTCTCCGGAGCAATTAGTACAGGATTGATAGATCTTCCTTTCTTCACAGAGAATGTATGTGGATTATTGACGCCGTTTTCATTCGTTTGTACGGCATTGATCAGCCAATTATCACCTCTTTTTTCTGTCCAGGCTACCATTGGTTTACCATTTGTGGCACAGGCTGCATTAAGCGTTTCGTATTGACCGCTCGATGCTGTTATAGGGTCAGTTTCAGTCCAACTCTTTCCATCGAAGTAAAACGATGAGATCATTTCACTGTTTTCCGGATAACTCATTCTTCTTAGAGAATACAACCATATGTTGTCATTTCCATCGGTTACAAGAGAAGGAGATTCTTCTTGTTCGTCTTTGAATCCCTTTAACGATAAGTGCTCGTTTAGAGTGAGCGGACTCCGATTTTTACTTGTTGAGCAACCAGTGATTGGAATTGTTGAGAGTGCAATAGAGCCTGCAGCTGTGGTCTTTATGAATTCCCTTCTGCTTGTTTTTTTCATATGGACTTTTTACAAATACTTAAATCTCTTAAAAATACAAGGGACTGCAAAGCTTTTCTTTGGCTTTTTGGGTAATATGCGTGTGCGAATAGGTTTTGTTGGCAGTACCTTTTGTTAAAACCTCTCTTGAATAGCGTATAGTTTATTCATTTGATTTTTCATTACTTTATCAGGAGTTAACTTCATAATTGCTTTCATCACCAACTGTCCAAAATCACTATGAGCCATTTTCCCAAATCTCCATGAGTTATTCACCACGTAATCTACTTTTTCTCGTCTTGCTGATTCAAATAATTCTAAGGTGTGTTCAATCGGATTGTATTTCGCTAACATGTTAGCCAAATAATATGCATCTTCTATTGCTTGCCCGGCACCTTGTCCCATATTAGGGGTTGTTGCGTGTGCTGCATCTCCCACCAAAACTACTCTGTCTTTGTACCACTTATCTAACCTTTTTAAGTCTGAAATGTCGTTTCTTCTGATTTTATCCTTTTGAGTTTGCTTAATGATATTTAAAACTAACGGATGAAAGCCTTTGTAATAATTTTGTAATTCGGATTTAATTGTATCACTATTGTCAGTTCCATTTTGTGAAGCATTCTTTACTGCAAACCAGTAGACTTGATTTTCCATTATTTGCGAAAATCCAAAACGTATCTTTTTACCCCAACTTTCAATTCCAGCATTTTGAAATTCATCAGGAAGTCTAATATCAGAAATTCCTCGCCAACAAGTTTGACCTGAAAATCTTTTTGAAGTATTTGAGAAGATACTGTTTCTAACTTTAGAGTTTATTCCATCAGCACCTATAAGCAAATCGGTCATAATGACCCTATCTCCAACAGAAACTTTCACTTGACTTTCATATTGATCTAATGAATTGAATTCGCAGCCTAATTTAACGCTATCCTTAGGTAAAGCTTCGAACAATATTCTTTGTAGAGTTGCTCTATGTATAGCAACAATGTTATTACCTTTTCCATCTTGGATTGCATCCTGTGCAGTTTTTTTAAAAGGGACTAATTGAGAGTTGGTAATATCAACCTGGTCCAATAGTGTCCCACTTTCTCTGACGAGTGCACCTAACCCTATCCAATCCAATACTTTGAGCGCATTGGGCTGTATCCAGATTCCTGCTCCTACTTCATTGAGTTGTTGTGCCCTTTCAAATATTTCGATACTCAATCCATGTTTATTTAGAGCTAAAGCAGTCGTTAAACCTGCTATTCCTCCACCAATAATTGTTATTCTCATTTGTGTTACAGGGCAAACGCACTAAAATCATTAACAGCTGCTAGTCAGTAGCTTAAATTGA
>CAZZEC010000003.1:40352-83866 GCA_964652565.1 uncultured Bacteroidia bacterium | reverse complement strand
AGAATCTGGAAGGATAAATCCTGTAGCAGAAGTAACAACTTCTGGGTTGATAAAGTCGAATAAAGAACCTAAAATCGTTCGATTCCCCTCTCCCACAGGCAAGGGCCATAGGTTATTGGCCTGTCCTGTGAAAAATTCTGTACTTCTCACTAAGATTGTATCTGTGATTTCCAATAGTTCCACCGTAAAATTGTTATCAAATGCTTCCAGTGTGAAGTCATTATCAATGATGGGATCTTCTTGAGGGCTACCACCTGTATAGACAACTACCTTTAAGCCTGTATCTTGGGGAACAAATAGTTCATCCGCAATAAATAAGACACTGTCTGCAGGGCCTAACCCATCAAAGGTACCTCCAAAATCATCTTGAAACAGTAGGTTATTGAAGTCAAAACTTTGAAAAATTTCTACTAATGCCCCTACTTCCGAGGCAGTATCCACACCAGCATTGGAAACAATTACACCGAGATCGAGCGTATCTTGCTGTCCAATGGGAATACCCGTGTAGATATCAGGTGTACGCCAGGATATCAATTCTATGTCAGCCCCAACTGTAGCAGCTGAATCAGCTATATAAATATCATCCAGGTATAATACTAATTTGTCATCGGAATTATTTCTGAAAGCGATATGAATCTGCTCTCCTGCATAGGCTAGCAGAGATAATTTATGCGTTTTCCAAAAAATCTCTTCCTCATCCACAGTCAATACTAAATCTGTAAAATCAACAATTTCATTACCTCCAGTTGAAATCAACACCTCATATCCATCTGCAAAAAATGGGTTAGCAGAGCTTGCCCTCCACTGCAGGAAAAATTCGCTGGTATCGGGAATAGAAATTTGTGGCGTGATTAACCAATCATCAGCAATCCCTGGAGGATCATACCAGGAAGTACTGGATACAATCGTATCTTCTACATTGTCAGGATTAAGTTGTAATACCCAGCCATCATCATAAGCATTTTCAAACCCAAAAGCCGCAGCACCTGCCGAATCAATCACTGGGATCTGTCCATCTACATCAATCACTGAATAATCCGAAGGAATCCCTTGATCAAATCCTTCATAATATATTACAGTCTGAGCCTGACTTACTTGTAATACAACTAACAAAATTAATAAGGCGGGCATTACATTTTGTAGTAAGAATAGAGTATATTTTTTCATGTAGTATTGAATTGATATGCCGAATGTTAGCTTTATGCTATTTACAATGATAGCTTTTTTTTAGGAAAATGCATAAGAATTCCTTACACCTCTATTTCTGCAGTATAAACTTCAATAAATCTTCTTTCCCGCTTGTAGCCATTTCCCCCATTTTTTGTTATAAGCATGTACTTCTTCAGTTTTATTTCCATCTGAATTGACAACCTCATACCCTAAGTTTTTCCATTCAAAGATCCCCCCGTATAAATTATACACTGTTTCAAAACCCATATCTTTTAATTTCTCACCTATCCTTTCACTCCTATATCCAACTGAACAATACACAATTACCGGTTTATCTTTCTTAATATTTTTGACTGCTTCTGAATTGAACTGATTGTAACCGATATATTTTGCTCCTTTGATATGACTTACTTCATATTCTTCTTTTTCCCGTGCATCCAGTAATATAAAATTTCCAATGCCATTTGCTTCCAGTTCTGCAGGTGTAATCAAAGGGATGGTCCAATGGTACAGGTCATTTAACATTTGATCGAATGCTGAGTTTTGAGCAAATGTATTTGTCGCTCCTGAAAAGCATAGACAAATGAAAAAAGTGTAAAAAATTTTCATCTTTATCATAATTTATGCAATTAAGCCGTTAATTAATATACTTTTTATACGGGCAATCGTCAAGAATCAGACATGTACTGGGTTTCCCCCTGGAATATTCAAGTCTGACTATGTAGCTTGCAGCTATGAAGATATTACTATATTTCACCATTATTCTTCTTCTTGTATCCCTGGCTTTTGAAGGTTGCGAACAACCTATCAACCCTGTGTCTGAAGGATTTCTCACCTTTTCTACTGATACTGTCAAATTCGATTCTATATTCATCAACTTCCTTACTCCTTCTGAACGTGTATCTGTATACAATCGAAATAACAAAGATATGCAGATTGATCGAATCTGGCTGGAAGGGGGTGAAAATTCGGAGTTTTCATTGATCGTAGATGGAATTTCCGGACAAGAGGTTACGGATGTAGTATTAGCAGATGATGATAGTGTGAGAATTTTCGTCAACCTCACCTCTGATCTTAGGGATGAATTTGCCGAGGATTATATTCTATTCCAAGTGGGAGAAAATATCCAACGCCTTTTGGTGAGGGCATTTGTAGTGGATGCATTTTATTTTAGGTCTAGGCTACAACTTTATTCATTAAATCCTGAATGCCAAGTAGATTCTCTCGAACTTAGTGGATATTTTTTCAGTAGAGATACAGTCTTAACACCAGAAAAACCCATCATATTTGATGGACCTATCTTGATTCCACCTGGTGTAACAGTTACCATACAACCCGGCACTCAAATCTTTTTTACTCCCTATAAGGTTGAAACAGACCAATGTGATGGTACTTCTGTTTTTTCCTTTTTTTCTACCCTTATTATCAACGGTACATTGAGAGCAGAGGGAGATCCCGAAGACCCTATTGTTTTTCAAGGTACTAGGTTAGACTTTGATTATCAGGAAAATCCCGCTCAATGGAGAGGACTCAGATACACACAAAGTAGTTCGGACAATATACTTAAGCATTGTATAGTCAAAAATGCAATCATAGGTGTTGAAGTTGACTCCGTGAGCTTTGGCAATAGTCCTCGACTGCTTATTCAGCAATCTGAGATCCGAAATATGTCCACGATTGGAATTTTAGGGCTAGGGTTTTCCAGGGATGGTCCTGGAAATATTCCCAGCCTGGTAGTGGAAAACAGCATTATACACAATTGTGGTCGAACGGTAGCGTTAAGCGGCGGAGGGAATATGGCTTTTTACAATTGCACGCTTGATAATTCTGCTTTTCCCGGTCGACGTGACCCCCAGATTTTTATCAATAATTACGCTCAGTTTGGAGAAAACCTGTTTATCTATCCCACACAATTTCGCATGGTTAACACAGTTGTTTGGAGTAGTGGCAGAAATACAAGTGAAGTGGAACTTGATCAACTAGATGGTCAACCCTACACACCAGATGAGATCTTGTTTGATCATTCACTCATCAAATACAGTCCGGATGATGAGATTGATATTTCAATATATCTCCAAAATAGTGTGTTGAATGAAGACCCATTATTTGAGGATGCTTTTGAAGGGAATTATCGGATACAAGAGGAAAGTCCATTAATTGACGCAGGAAAGGATTTATCGGCTCGATACTTGCTAGACTTTAGAGGAAGTATTGATAGCCTAAGATTATTACCTTTTGATATCGGGGCTTTTGAATATCTTCCCCAATGAATTAGCTATTTATATTCAGATTTCATTCAGGGCAAACGCAATAAAATCACTAATAGCTAGAAATCAAAAGCTTACAACGATCCAATGTATAAGTATTTTATTAACGACCCATTAACAATAAATTATTTATACAATTTGGTACGTTAGCCCTGGATTTCATTTTTTAATATCTATTTTTCAAAAGATATGTTATAATGAATGTAATTGCTCCATCTAACATCCAGAAACGATAGATCGTATTAAAATGAATATTTATCAGCACCTCGAATACAGAGAATTAGATCGTGTAGCCTATCTAACATTAAATCGCCAGGAGCATCACAACACCTTAAATAATGTACTGATTGCAGAATTAAAGGATGCCATCCTGAGAGCAGAACACGAAGCCATGGTCAAAGTTATCGTCATCAATGCTCATGGTCCAACATTCTGCGGAGGGGAAGATCCCAATTATTTAAATGCTCTTCAAGAAGCATCCATGGATCATAGCATTGCGTATGCAAGCGAACTAGCTGAGCTGATGGTAAGGATTTATCGATCTACCAAAGTGTTTATTGCACAAGTAGAGGGTAATGCTATTTCAGGAGGAAGCGGAATTGTAACAGCCTGTGATTTTGCCTTCGCTGTCCCTGATGCAAAACTTGGATTTACTGAAGTAAGGTTAGGGTCCATTGCATCCATGGTTATGGCGTTCTTGCTGAGAAAGGTAGGCGAAACCCGCACCAAGGAACTGTTGCTGTCGGGGAATTTAATATCAGCTACTCAAGCTGCACAATATCACTTAATTAACAGAACCGTAGAGCCAGATCAAATCAGCCAAACAGTGTACGATTACGCTCAACAACTATGTCATTTGAACTCTGCAGCATCTATGCAACTCACTAAAAAAATGATCGCAGATGTACAGGATTTTCCATTGGAAAACTCCCTCAGATTAGCTGCCAAAATGAACGCTCATATCAGAAGCACTGACGAATTCCAACAAGCATTGTCTGCATTTTTGAATAATCAACCCGTCAGATGGTAATTCTCTTTTTTGACCGTATTTATAGTTATTGTATTAGTGCAAGAACGTTAAGTTACTATATTGATCCAGCATCCATCCGGTGATACTGAAACGTTCACGATGTGCCGTTTTTACTTCGTGTTCTAATTCACTTAAGAAAAAGACTACCCTACCAGCTATAGGCCAGATTTCAACATTTTCCTTGTTAGGCTGATAAATACAAAGCTCTCCTCCATCATCATTTGTCCATGCCTCATTGAGATAGCAAACAAAGGATATGACTCTATGGGGATTACGTTGGAATCTATCTACGTGTCGTTGATAAAAGGCACCTACAGGATACTTGGCAAAATGAGCTTCTAAATCTTTTAATCCCAGAAAACAAGTTTTATTGAGATAATTGCGAACAGCATGTATTCTTTGAAATAATTTTTGAATGGTCTCATCTTCATCTTCCGGGTTGATCCATTTGATGACATCTCCCCTCACCTGCTGTATAATCTGATGGTGTTGCTGTTTACCGATTCCCGCTTGATTCAATTGTCCAGCATCTTGTAAAAAATCAAACCGTGCTATAAGATTTCTTACCTCAGAAAGTGGAAGGAAATCATCTACACGAGCAAAATTATGGTCCACAATATGACTCGCTATGACCTCCAGTTGCTGTTCCCCAAACGGCGGGCCTGATTTTGTAGAATCATCCAACATTTTCATTCGAAAAAATTTTGCAATGATAAAACAATCTCACAACTATTCCTAATAGTTTATATGGAGAACATTGTATATTTATTAGCAGTCTTCACAGAGAAGACAAACATAATTCCTCTATTTGTTTAACTAATAACCGTTCTAATATGGATCAAATTATATCATCGGAAGCCTACCAAGAGATAGAACAATTAATTGCCAGTTCCGAGAGTGTTGTAGGAATAGATGCAAAGAAGACGCATATTATCATTATACATATGCTGAATGAGATTCAGCAGAAATTGGATAATCTGGACCAACGGATCACTCAACTTGAAAAGAAGCAATAATTATTTGCTTACTCAATAATGTACCAATGGAATCCCTGAGGTGGGATGTCGATCTCTAATTTTATGGAGTAATCTCTTTCCAACGCATATGCTTGTATCTCGCCAGTGAAATTGGTAATCACTGCCTGGTCTGATAGTCCAGTGTAATACAATGGTATGTCAATTTCCTGTTTGAAAGGTTGCTCTGTGGGATTAAACACACAGAGCATTCCTCTTTCTTTACCATCAGGGTTTACGTGAAGCCAATAATCCGGTTGTCGCCCATCAGGCCTTCGAAGATGGATGATATCTGCCTCTAACACCTCGCGATGCGCTTTGTACCAACTTACCCATTGCTGTACCAAGGTTTTAGTTTCTTCAGTATCAAATAATCGAGGTCCCCGGTAGCAAGCTTGTACACCAGCAGCCAGATTACTGTAAAGCATCTTACTGTAGTGCGACTGATGATCCTGAAGCGGTTCGATTGTTGCAGCTTCCCCTCCACCATGATATTCAGTTAGCGGAACAAACATCCAACCCATGGTAGGGGTCTTTTCCCAGGTTCCATCATATATATTTTGTCGTGTATGAATAACTTGCTCTTCTCGCGGTAATGACCAATTTACTTCTCGATAACCCATTGCACATTTATTGGAACCTGATAAGAAATAATAATCCGGGACATTGAGATAAATACCATTTGCCCTACACCATTTATAAAAATCCGTAATCTTTCGCCATTGATTCCATCTCGAATCTGCATGTCCTCTATGTCCAGGATGTCGGGAAGAAATACATTCATCTCCTGGATAATTACCATCATGTTCCAGGAGGGAAAATCCCGTTTTTTGAAAAAATTCATATAATTTCTGGAAATATTCATTTCCCCATTCACTCTCCAAACAAGGAGAATTACCAAATGTAGGTGTTTTTCCAGGAGGCATTACTACATCATCCTTATCACTGATCGTTCTACTTGCCAACAAAGAATATCCCCCAATTTCCACACCTTTGCTATTTGCATATTCTGCATACTTTTTCATCTGTGCGATATACTCATTACTATCATTTTCCATATCAAACCCGCTTCCAAATGTTAAAATGACCATTTCAAACCCCGCTTCTGCACTCTGATCAATAGCAAGCTTTACTGACTCCCAATCAGCGAATCGAACATGCATCATCAATGGATTTTCTGTAGTCCAAGGGGCAATGGTTCTATACATTTTTCGTATGGCAAGACCATTTCTTTCTCTATCATACCCATCAAAAGGGAGGATATACGAGCGAAAAGTCGCGAAAGTATCTCCCGGAGCCAGATAATAACCAGGACCGAGTTGAGGATGAACTTCCAACAGACAGGGGGTCTTTTTCAGGTAACTTACTTGAGTACTGTAGCTGGGATCTTCTTTCCAGTGAACCGCAAATTGTGAAGCATTGGCAAATGTTCCGCCACCCATGGCGAAATCTGTTTCAACATGAATATTGGGAGTAGGATAATATGCTCCTCTGTCCTCCACTCTGCTGGCATATTCCACTGCGGCAAGTATCTCACTTGTAAAATGATCTATTCTTACCGTCTCTTCGCCAAGGTTATGAATTGTGAGCCATTTGCATAATACCGGGACCCCATCGTACAACTCATAATGAACAGAAACCATTATATCTTTATGAACCAATGAGTCGGGCAACCTGTAATCCATTCTTAAGTATATCCCTTGAGGCGGCCATTGAGCATTCACTGCATAATGTCTGACACGTTTCCAGTTAAACGGTGCTTTAGGAATACCTGTTGATATATTAGTCAATACAAATGAATAAGGATCAGCTTTCATGGAATCAATCCATGCTGGCTTGAGAAACGCATTATTGGGTTGTCCCAAAAGACCACCGATGGAATAGGATATATTATCAATGACTGCTTTTGCTTCAGGCTGCACCCCTCTCAATAAAGATTCACCACTATACAATTGATCAAAAGCAATGGTAGCAGCGTTTGGCGTAATGCGAAATACACGTTGTATGAGGCCATTTGAGATGGAAATCTCCCGATCGTTTAACTGTAAGAATTCGGCTTTATATGATGAGTTATCCAGTAACCAGTCTGTTTGAGTAGAGACTTCACGTTGTTCTTGAGAATGGGTAGCGAGAGGAATTTCACTGGTTTGCTGAGCAACTGAAATAAGAGAGACTCCTATCAATCCCAGGATTATGAAACATCTATAATGTAATTTTAGATTTTGTAAGCAAACTAACTGCATCTATTTTATGTTATAGGATTAGAATTGTCAATATTAAAAAATATTATGGGAAGGGTTTTGGTATTTTTAATAATTGTGGGAATAAGTGTCTCATGTTCAAATGATTCCTTATCTGAAGATGATTTGTTTTATGTAGGTCCTGCATCATCTCCTCCCAAACCCCTTGTCACACAAGAGGATTTAAAATGTGCTGAATTGGGAGATAACAAGGAATTTGTCACAAAATCTGTTTTTGAAGCTGTATTAATTAAAGAAGAAGCAACTGAATTTGCTCGTCTGCTTCAAGAATTTGAAAACCTCAATCCCAGCTTAAAATTAAAGGACAGATATCCTTATCATACAAATTTGTCCCTCATCGTTCCCACTGATAAAGCGTTTGAAATATTTTACAAAGAGAATCCCAATATCAAGCTTGAAGGTGATACGCTTGAGATGCTCGTTAAACATCATGTATTGGTAGAGTTTTTATCAATTTCACATCCCCTTTCAGGGGGCAGTAGATCTACTACATTGAATTATCAACCAATGCCAATGTCAGTAGATGAATTTACATGCATATATTTTGGAAAAGAGCGTGCATTAGTAACACTTGCAGAAGAAAAGTGCTCAAATGGATTTATCCACACCATAGATAGAGTACTTGTTCCATGGTAATGATTGAATTACCGGAATATCCCATCATAATTGTTTCCCATATATGATCCCCAAATGGTATTGCCTTTGACAGGTATGGTAGTACTCACTCTGTGTATAGAAAATCCATCAAACGTATAGGCTTTATTAGGTGTAGTCATGTTGCAGTGAATGATATCTATCCAGCCATCATCATTTAAATCACCTATCCAAGGAGTCGAGGATACATTTGCACCAATAATAGGATCAGTGAGTATATGCTTTTTCATATGGTGAAAATCGTAGACCAACAGCGTATTATGAATGACATTTTCTCCTGACTCATTCATCTTGTTGTAGTTAACACTCATCAAGCCATCAGGTACTCGATCGTTGTTGAAATCTGCAAAGATTGGAGAACTTGTCTGATAGTATCCTATGCTGTCAACAAGTACGATTTCACCACTAGCTCCATCAATCAGTAAAGGTTTTGTACTGATTAATAAGGGCCAAACACCTACCGCATAACTCGTAAAAATATCTGGAACGCTATCATTATTTACGTCTCCCAGAGCTATTGAAGCATAAGCTTCGGTATTGGGCAAATTGACATACCACATCAAAGAATTATCCTTCCCATTCAACGCAATCGTAGTCCCTGCCACTGCATTGGCGACAATATCTTTCACATGATCCTGATTGAGGTCGACAAGTACAGGAGGAGAAATAAATCCCTTTTCATCGCTTGTTGCTAAAATGACAGATTTTGATAAGTCTTCATTCATTACATCATCCAATGTACATCGAAACAAATGTCCAGGTATCGTCTCTCCCCCCGTTCCATAAATGATATCATAAACCCCATTTCGATCTATATCATCGACCACCATTGACATATAAATTTCTCTTCCATCTGGCATTTTGGCTTTAGCAAGTTGTTTCCCGGTTGAACTACTAATTACCATCAAATGGCCTGCGGCACGTCTTGGATCATATGCTTCCACCATGACATCTCCCCCATTTGCAATGAGAATATCCTTTATATTATCTCCATCCTGATCAGGAATAAATTGTGGATTGTAAAAATTGTATAATTGTTCTCCCCTTGAAGCAGATGTATCATCATCAGCAAAAAACTCCCAAATCAATGCTCCTGTCTGGCCATTAATGGCTTTCAATACAGCCGATCTTCCTCCAATAAATACGTCTGCTATTCCATCTTGAGATACATCCAATAATCCTGCTGAACCAAATATTTGATCTCTGGCTCCATGTTTCCACATGAGTGTACCGTCTTTACCGTCTAATGCAATAATAGCAGTATCACAATGAATAAACTCTTCTCTACCTGCTCCTAAGATAATGTCTTTGGTCCCATCCTGATTCAGATCTACCACTCTGGGAGATGAAAAGGTACCCAAATCTTGCATGGTGACTGACCATGATTGAGCATACAAGTCAGTTGCCATACATAGAAAGAATAAAGGATAAAATATATATAAATTAAAAATTTTCATTACTATATCTGTTCAGTCGACGATTTAACCTCTCTTCAAGAAGGTCATGATACAATTAGGTATTAAAGAATAATAATTAAATGAAATTACAACATTTTTCAGTTAAGAGTTTGAAAGCCTATGATTATTTACCTACTTTATCCAATTATGTTCGAATTATAAACATAGGAGCAACAAATTAATTTCTTTTCAATAGCCATTAACTGACAGGTCAAACGCACTAAAATCATTAACAACTGCTAGTCAGCAGCTTAATTTGAGTCAATATATAATCATTTTAATCGTAATTAATTAACAATGAATTATTTATAAAATTTGGTGCGTTTGCCCTGCATTTACTGACACACTGTTCTACTACTGATTGATGCTAATATGAACTTAACTGCCTTTGACTGGGCTATTATTATAGCCTTTTTTATTGTTTCACTTGTTGTGGGCTTGATCGTATCAAGAAAAGCAGGCTCAAGTACTACAGAATATTTTCTTTCGGGCCGAAACATGCCCTGGTGGCTGTTAGGTGTTTCTATGGTAGCTACTACATTCTCCTCAGATACTCCAAACCTGGTAACAGGATTGGTGAGAGAGAATGGAGTTTCAGGGAATTGGGGATGGTGGGCATTTTTATTAACGGGAATGCTAACGGTATTTGTATATGCCAAGTTGTGGAGGAGATCTGAATTAATGACTGATGTTGAGTTTTATGAATTAAGATATTCAGGAAAAGCAGCAACTTTTCTCAGAGGATTTCGCGCATTATATCTGGGATTGATCTTCAATGTGGTTGTGATGGGAGCAGTATCTCTCGCAGCTGTAAAATTTGGAGAAATCATTTTGGGAATCCCAGGTTGGCAGACGTTATTAATAGCAGGGTCTATTACGCTGGCCTATAGTGCACTTGGGGGCCTTAAGGCAGTAATTATTACGGACTTTGTTCAGTTTGTCATGGCAATGATTGGTTCAGTATGGGCGGCTATCTATCTCGTTAATATGGATCAGGTTGGAGGAATTTCTAACCTCCTGGAGCATCCCAATGTAACCCCCAAGCTCAGCTTATTGCCTGACCTTTCTAATCCAGAAGTTTGGGTACCGGTACTATTGGTTCCTCTTGCTGTACAGTGGTGGGCTTCATATTACCCGGGTTCTGAACCTGGTGGTGGCGGATATATATCACAGCGTATGTTTTCTGCCAAAGATGAAAGAAACTCTATCGGCGCAACGCTTTTTTATAATGCTGCTCATTATGCATTACGTCCCTGGCCCTGGATTATTATCGCCTTGTCTTCACTAATTGTTTTTCCAGAGCTTACCGATCTTCAAACTGCTTTCCCTAATTTACCTGAAGATAAGCTAGGGCATGATGTGGCTTATCCAGCTATGCTAAGCTATCTCCCACAAGGATTATTAGGATTAGTAGCAGCATCATTGATTGCTGCATTCATGTCAACTATGTCTACGCAATTAAATCTTGGGGCCTCTTATCTTGTGAATGATTTCTACCAAAGATTTATCAATCCCAAGGCAGGAAACAGACACCTGGTGTGGATGGGAAGGATATTCAGTGTATTAACGGCTGTCTTGGGATTAGGCTTAGGACTTTTACTCAACGATTCTACTCAGGCATTTAATTTATTGCTATTGTTAGGAGCAGGTACAGGGTTGATATACATTTTAAGATGGTTCTGGTGGAGAATCAATGCTGTAACTGAAATTGTAGCCATGGTCGCTTCACTAGTCATTGCTGGATATCTCACCTTTTTTCACGATAGACTCATAGCGCAGGGTTATGACTTGCCTCTGCTTGTCAGTCATCAAAAAATCGTGCTAGGTGCTTTATTGACGACGATTATTTGGATAGTAGGTACATTTTTCACCCCGCCAGATGATGATGAAACACTTATTGCGTTTTATCAAAAAATCCGTCCAGGAGGTCCAGGATGGACTCCTGTACTCGATAGAGCCAAAAGCAGAGGATTGGAAATATCTGAAGCCCCTTCACAACTACCGTTGGAACTCTTATGCATGGTCATAGGGAGCATTACTATCTATTCAACCTTATTTGCTACAGGCCAATGGATTTATGGAAATGTCACTGAAGCGTTTGGGCTTACTTTATTGTCTATAGCAGGGATATTCTTTATCTTTAGAGTTTGGAACAAACTGAAAACTCAATAGCTAGTAGGTTAGCTTCTATCATTGACCCAGGGCAAACGCACCAAATTGTATGAATAATTAATTGTTAATGGGTCGTTATTAAAATACTTAAACATTGGATCATTGTAAGCTTTTGATTTCTAGCTATTAATGATTTTAGTGCGTTTGCCCTACCATTGACCCTTTACTTTCACTGAAATTAAAACCTTATCTTTGCGAGACAGTAAATAGATAGACCTGTTTACGTAATGATTTATACCACCTTAGGGTAATGTATTGTGCAGATTAAGAAGGGGAAGTAGAGGGATGAGTAAGGAATACAATATGAATTTTTTAAATTTTTCATCTTATTCATATTCACCCACCTACACCTCCCTCTCCATCTTCACAAACAGCCCTGCAGGGAGGAAATTAAATCTTATGCTAAATGATATTAGGAATTAGATATATAATATTTTCCGGTCATTTAAATATGATTGTGTATTATATATTAGGGGAAGAAGCATGATTAAACCTAATAATTTCGAATTTTAAGGGCAATATGCTCATGAAGAAGGTAGCTTTTTATACGTTGGGTTGTAAGTTAAACTTTGCAGAAACTTCTGCCATAGGTAGACAATTTCTCGAGCAAGGATTTACTAAGACGGATTTTTCAGATAAGGCTGACATTTACGTTGTGAATACCTGTTCTGTTACAGAGCAGGCTAACAGTAAATGTAGAAATATAATCCGTCAGGCATTGAAGAAAAATCCTGATGGGTTTGTAATCGTTTCTGGATGCTATGCTCAACTTAAGCCAGAGGAAATAGCAAAAATTCCAGGTGTAGACCTTGTGGTTGGCGCAGGCGATAAATTTAGAATTCTTACGCTCATAGACGATTTTAAGAAGACCGATAATCCGTGCATTTACAACAGTGATATCCATACAGTCAACGAATTTACGTACGCATATTCCCTGGGGGACCGCACACGTACCTTCCTAAAAATTCAAGATGGCTGCGATTATAAATGCAGTTTTTGTACAATACCATTAGCAAGAGGAAAAAGTAGAAGTGACTCTCTTGATAGTATAGTAGACAATGCGCACAATATTGCAAAGCAAGGTATACAAGAGATTGTATTAACAGGGGTAAATATAGGAGATTATGGTAAGGATCAGCCTGAAAATTTTCTGGATGTAATACGAGCCTTAGACGAAGTTGAAGGAATCTCTCGCTTCAGAATTTCCTCCATTGAGCCCAATCTTCTGAATGATGAAATCATTGAATTTGTAGGACAATCACGGCGATTTATGCCTCATTTCCATATTCCTCTTCAAAGTGGTAATAATGAAATACTCGCCCAAATGCGTCGTAGGTATCGCAGAGAATTATATGAGGATCGAGTTCAAAAGATTAAATCCATCATGCCTCAGGCTTGTATCGGTGTAGATGTAATAGTAGGCTTTCCTGGAGAGACCGAACAACACTTTGAAGACACTTACAGCTTTCTCAATCATCTTGACATATCCTACTTGCACGTGTTTACTTATTCTGCTAGAGACAATACGCCTGCTGCAGATATGAAACATCAGGTCCCTATTAAAATACGTCGACAACGCAATCAGCGATTAAGGAATTTGTCGAACATGAAAAAAAGATTTTTCTACGAACAATTTGTTGGGACTGAAAGACCTGTGTTATTCGAACAAGAAGAAAAAGAAGGTATGATGTTTGGATTTACGGATAACTATATCAAAGTGGCAATCCCTTTTGATCCTAACTTTACCAATCAAATCAAGCCTGCTACCCTTTTACAAGTAGATGCTGAGGGGATCATGATGGGAGAGTTAACCCATACTTTCCTTCATGTAGGAATCTAAGTTAGTTTTATTTCATCTAATCAAAATAAATGACTTTCCCTGTCCGGGCACTCTCTTTAGCAGCATCCAATATTTGCATGACGATGATATTATTGGTAAGGGAAGATAAGTCAAAAGCATGAGGTTCTATTTCTCCTCTAACAACAGCTTTAAAATACAAAAAGGGATTATGATACGGAGGTGTCAATGCTGGGAGTTCATATTCGTATTCTGGTTGATCTTCATTAAGTCTAAAACGGACCATCTGTTTGTTCTGGGCAAATACATATCCTGTTTCTCCATATATTTGAATATCTTTTCTGCTAAAAGGCCAATTCCAGGATGCCTGTATAATTACCTGCGAATTGGGATAAGAGAGGATAATGGAGGCTTCATCATCTACCAGCGGATAGATATTGGGCTTAAGACTTTGCGTAACTGCGACAACACTGTTAGGTATAGCTCCTTTCAGCAACCACGTAGCTAAATTTGCTCCATAGCATCCAAAATCCATGATCGCTCCTCCTCCATTGAGCTGAGGGTTTGTAAGCCAGGAGAGAAATTCTTTGCTAACTCCAATTTCCAAAGGTCCTTTATGCCCATCGTGGACGACTATTTTTCTAACAGTTCCTATCTCCTTGCTTTGGTGTATCATGTTGTAAGCTTGAAAATGGCTTTGATACCAAGTCGTTTCATAGTTGGTCAGTAGATGTATATCGTATATTCTCGACAGTCTTGCCATTTCTTCCGCATGTTCCAGATTGATCGCCAAGGGCTTTTCCACCATCACGTGTATTCCCATAGGAGCACAGGCTCTTACTACTTCCAGGTGTTCATAAATACTATTAAATGCTACTACTACTTCAGGCTTTGTCTCGAATAGCATTTCATCCATAGATTCAAAAATGATCTGAGGATCAAGATTATACCTACGAATATATCTGTCAGATAGCCTACTGTTAGGCTCTGCGATACCTACAATTACTATCTCCCCGGTAGTATCTATCCGGTTTAGGAGTCCATGAACATGGTCATGAGTGAGACCAACGACGCCCATTCTCAAAGGCTGGGGCTCTGGTGTTAGGGGGCTTAATTCTTCTTGAGCGAAGGAGCTAAGTGCCATGAAATATATTCCGGCTATAAAAAAAAATGTATGCAGCATGTACGATGTGTTTATCATGAAAAATTATGAAGGCTTAATTCCATATTGTACTATTAATATATGTACTAAATTATAAACAATCCATCAACAAAACATTAACCGTTACGTTGTTTCTACGAGTGTTATTTATTCGCGCTGACTAAAAGAATACCTACAGCCATACCTATTATACTCCCCAACAAACCTAATAGTATGGAAGGAATAATGGTAGGGAAAAATTCAAAAAATATCCATGTTCCTAAACCCAACACCATTGATAAAATAGCTCCTACATTATTAGCTCGTCTTATATAAAGTCCCGATGTAAGTGGTACAAACAATGAAACCAGACTCAATGAAGATGCCTGAGCGACTAACTCATATATATTGTTTGATAAGACAGCCATTAAGGCCGAAACCAAGGTTATTAATATGACTGAGTATCTCATCATTCTTAGAAGTTGCGCATCATTCAGTGTAGGAAATAAAGGGCGAATAAAATTTTCCCCCAATATTGTTGCGGGTGCCAGGATTGCTCCACTTGCTGTACTCAAGATCGCAGATAACAAGGCTCCTAAAAACAGCACCTGTGAAAATAGGTTCCCGTGTTCCAATACCATTAGAGGTATTAGCATTTGAGTATCTCCTTGTAAAAGTTCTGGGTATAATTGTTTAGCTCCCAGGGCTATACCTAAAGGAATAAATGCAATGGTCAAATATAATAATCCTGAAAAATAAGAAGCGTTGACTGCTGCACGCTCCGATTTGGCAGAATTTACGCGCTGGAAAACATCTTGCTGAGGGATAGATCCTAGCCCAATTGTAATCCAGGCAGCTATATAATGTACAATATGTTCGAAATCCGGTTTGGGTACGATTGAAAAAAAACCGTTGGGTGTGTTATTTATTAATGTGGGCAATCCTCCTACCTCACTCCATACCATTATGCCCAGTATAATTAATCCTACAATGATCACTACCGTTTGCATCACATCTGCAATTGAAACAGCCCACATCCCACCAATATATGTATAAAACATCACAATCAAAGAAACGACTGCTATACCTGTGATCCTGGGAATATTTGTGATTACTTCTAATAATATAGCCAATGCAACCATTTGAGCTGCGATCCAACCAAAATAAGATAGAATATTAAATACTGAAGAAATTAACTCAGCAGTACTATTAAATCTATCTCTATAGAAATCATTAAATGTCAGAATATTCATTTTATAAAGGGGACGGGCATAAAAAAGTCCAACTAAGATGAGACACAGCGCTGCCCCAAAAGGATCTTCTATGACTCCGATCAGTCCGCTACTTACAAATTCCGATGATGCCCCCATAATCGTTTCGGAACCAAACCAAGTTGCAAATAGTGCTGTACCAGCAATGATCATAGGTAGTTTCCTCCCTGCAACGACAAAATCTTGTGTCGTTTTCACTTTCCTTGATGCCCACCACCCAATCATAAGTGTGATTAACAAGTAAAGAATGATAAAGAACAGTAGCATTATGGTGTGTTGTATAAGTTTTAGCCCAAAAATAAGTGTTTTATCTGTGGCATATTCGCAGTTTTTAAAAAAGCTTGCACAAATACTCACATTGCACATGCACCATAAAATCACCTTCTTTATGCCGTTGATAAATATGTGTCTATGCATTCAAAAAATAGAATCAATCCGTTAGCCCCATTTCTAAAAAATACCTCTCATGGAGCCATAGGTCTTATTTTTCTCATCCATGCCTTGCCACTTAGTACATGGATTATATATATACCCTATATGAAAGATAAGTTAGCCTTATCTGAGGGACAGCTAGGGATAGCTCTTTTCTGCTTTGCAGTAGGTGCAGTTATAATGATGCCTTTAAGTAGTATTTTTATCCGACGGTGGGGAGATGGTAAAACAACAGCATATAGTACCTGGTTGAATTGCTTGCTTTTCATGATACCTCTTTTCTCTAATCAATTCAGTATACTTTGTCTTACCCTATTTTTAGTAGGTATGTCAGGTGGCCTTATGGATATATCGATGAATGCAACAGCATCTGTGCTTGAAAAAAAATCACAAACTTATATTATGTCTGGTTGTCATGGTTTTTTTAGTCTGGGTGCTATGCTAGGATCTAGTGTGGGAGGTCTGATCGCAGCAACCCACATTTCCCCCACCCTACATATGATCGTGTTAAATATCTTATTGGCTGGCTTTCAGTTCTTTTTACTTAAACACTATTTTTACATTAAAGATATCACTTCACCATCTTCTGACAGACGTTCATTTAATGTATTGCCAATAATGGGTATAGCTATTATTGCGATGTGCTTGATGATGGGAGAAGGGGCGATCCATGACTGGAGCACAGTGTACATGAAAGAAGTCGCAGGAGCTCCTATTACTCAAATGGGCTTAGGTTTTGCAGGCTATTCTTTAGCCATGGCAGTGGGAAGATTTATGGGAGATCACATTCAAGAGAAATTTCAAGCCAAAACGATCATTATAGTCGGTGGACTTATTGCGAGTATTGGGTTAGCCATTGTTCTAATTGCCAGTACCTTTAGTTCAATTGCTGGGTTTACACTTGTGGGGATTGGATTATCAGGTATGGTTCCTGTACTATTTAGAGAAGCTTCGCGCATTCCCAATATCACAGCCGCGCAAGGGATCGCAACAGTAGCTGGCGTGGGTTACACAGGATTATTACTAGGGCCTGTAATACTGGGGTTTATTGCCCAATACAGTAGTTTATATTTCAGTTTCCTTTTCGTAATAGGCCTTATTATTGTTTCAATGATTCTTTCTATATCAACCATCAATGAATAATTTATTTTTTCTAGTCGTACTACCCAACCTTAAAGTATAAAATCCTGTTATTGGTATCATATAATTACTATTAATATGGCTTCAATATTTCATACTACTTATCCAATACACCCCAAATTTGGTGTTTCAAGTATTTTATTACTGCTATTGTTGTTGATTGGTACCAGTTGCGAAGAAGACACTCCTCAGGTGCCTGAAGGACCCAACCTCCTTGAGGTGATACAGAACCGTTCAGATTTAACGATTCTCAACGAAGCAATTACTCAATCTAACTTTGGCCCCACGCTGCAATCCGGGCAATACACTTTCTTCGCCCCTTCTGATGAGGCCTTCGAAGCATATTTTAGCGCTAATGGTATTTCTAGTATCTCAGATATAACTTCCAGTAATATTTCCCGATTGCTCCTTAATCACACAGTTCAATCTGAGCTGCGTGAATCACAATTGATAGATGGATATCAAAATACCCTTTTACTGGGAGGAGGATCTGGTAATTCGGTTAGAATATTTTTTAATCTAGGTTCTGGCTTTGGTATCAATAATGAAGCTACCATAGATGAGTCAGACATCGAAGCTACCAATGGCTTTGTACATATAGTCAACGAAGTCATTCCTTTACCCGATGTTGTGGACCATATTACTTACAACCCTACTTTTACTACCTTCCTCGAAGGTATACAGCGGTCTGATCTTTCATTTAATTTTATGGATACGCTGAGAAGCGACGGTCCCTTTACGCTGTTTATTCCAACTAATGAGGCATTTGAATCATTCTTCGCAGCAAATTCTTCCGGAGATGATATTCAAAGTTTACCTTCTGACGAATTAGAAGATCTTCTGCGTTATCACATATTGCGAGGCGTCAATAGGTTTTCATCCTTTCAGGAAGAAACATTTACCTCAGAAACGTGGCTAGAGGGTATGCCCATTAACGTTGCCTTTTTCGAAGATGTAGGCTTTCTGGTAGATCTAAAACAACGGGTTTATGATATTGAATTGGTGAATATTCAAGGAACCAACGGAGTTATACACATCATTGATAAAGTGCTAGTTGTTGATGAATAAAACTGGGGGAAGCTATTCAAACTTCCCCCAATCTAAGGACTTAACTTATTGAAAATTTTCTCTGATTAGAAATTCTAATTATCAGATCACTTCCTCATACCCTTGAATAATGAAGTATCAGCCATTGGGTCTTCTGCCCCCTCTTCCACCAGGGCGTCTTCTCTCTTCAATTCTCTCTTCTTTCATGGTAGCATAAGCTTCATATTGGTCTTCCTCTAATATAACTTTCATTTCCTCATCTGTCTCGCCGTTCACTTCTTGAATTTTTGTTCGCATTGCAGTAAGGTCTTCTTCATATTTTCCACGTATCTCCTGCATAGAGGCTCTCATGGCCTCCCTGTCCCCCATATTATCATCTCTTGCAGCCATCATTTCCTCTCTCATAACCGTCAATGTGGGTTCATATTCTGTGACTATTTCTTTGAGTTTAGTATTCTGAGTTGCAAGAAGTTCCTCAACAGATGTTTCCTGTTCTTCTGTGAGTTCCAATTTCTTACTCAGCTTCTTAGTCATTTTTTCAGCATCTTTTACAGGGTCCATATCTAAATATCGCTGTACCCCCCCCATAGGACCAGCCGCCATTCTAGGACCTCCTCCTGACTGTGCATAGCTAGCAATAGATAAGGTCAGTAAGGCAATAATTGCTATCAAAAATCTTTTCATTGTGTTTGACATTTAATGGTTTAATTAAGTGTATTTTGCATTTAGACATCACAATGACTCCTTCTATTCCCGTTCGTTTAATAAAACGCTTTTATTTATGTATCTGAATAGCATCACCCACACTTACCTCAACCCCAGATTCCCAAGTACTCAATAAACCAAAGAGGACACTTTTTTCAGGTTTTCGGTAAGTGCTCAACGTTTTGAGTGGTTCTTCGCCTCTATCTCCTGTTTCCTGATCTATGGTAGTGATTTTACAACGACCACAAGGTCCTGCTCCATGAAATGTTGCATCACCTATTGAAAATCTTTTCCAATGATCTTCTTCGTACGGCTTTCCACCTTCGAATACAAAATTAGGTCGAAATCGGTTTATGGGAAGTGGGGTTTCTAGTCTGTTATTGAGATCTTCCAGGCTTTCTTTTCCAAGAATCATAAAGGGAGTTCTATCTGCATAGCTGACCCAGGATCCCTCCGGTGCATATTTAGGCTTTACAGATCTGGAACGTTCATTATGCATATATACTAACCTACAGGATGTTCCTAATGCATCATTGAGCCAGTGATCAGCTACTTCGCCTACTCTTAGAGAGGGTACCCAGTCATTCCATACACTTATTTCTAGTATCTCACTCCCTTCCAGCGAAAGAGGAATAGCCAAAGGAGTCATATCTTTGTGTTTGTGGCGAATCTCTAGACGATCTTCCAATAACTGTACCTGAAGCAATGCCATTTCAGGTATTTGTCTTTGTGTAAGGTGCTTATACTCCACATCATCAACTATCATCCATTTTCTATCATAGGCTAGACCTTGAGGTTCAACGCGGGCGTGTTCCAGCTTAATCCCACCCAGAGATTTAACTGGATAAATGTATATATCTGTTAATTTCATGGCCCTAAAATAAGTGAATTTGTTGATAGATTATTCCTATATCTGGTATCTTCAACATACCTATTCTCTCAAAAGTTATATATTCTGGTAAATTGTTTTACATGCTTGACAACATACATGCTTTAATCATTGATGGATATGAGGAGTACTTACATGCCTTTTACAGTGTTACTTCACATGCTAAGACAAGATTTGAAGCTCGCGACTGGCTGGGGGTCGAAAAACAATCACTACAGAGAATTACACTGTATAAATCCAAACTAGGAACCGTAGTCCGAAGGGTCAAACGCATATTGAAGGACCAACACCAAAACGACGAAATATGGATACAATTAAAACGTAAATACCAAGAAGCCATCGCAACACGTACAGATATTGAGATAGCTAAGACTTTTTTTAATTCTATCTGTAGAAAAGTGTATGGACATATTGGAGCAAGGGAAGACATTATGTTTGTAACCGATTTCATTGTTCACCAGCCCATACCGACGTCTGAAAATTCTCTAAGAAGATATGCCCTCGATCGGGATATCCGAAAGGTCATTCGCCAAATAATAGATGCATATCAGTTTACAGCTCCATTTGATAACCTCGATAGAGATGTACATTGGATTACAGAAAGGTTGCTACAATTTCTGGCTAACTCAAAAGGTACTCACATAGAAATGTTGTCAGGACCTTTTTTTCGCAATAAAGGAGCCTATCTGGTAGGAAGATTACTTCTAGAAGGTACATACACTCCTTTCATCATCCCTTTATTACATACTGAATCGGGGATTTTTGCTGATACACTTATACTCAAGCAAGATACTGCTAACATTGTCTTCAGTTTTGCCAGATCATACTTTATGGTTGATAGCGGTATCCCCAGTGAAACAATACACTTCTTACAGTCTATTATGCCTACCAAGAAGACTGGTGACTTATATAATGCCATTGGATTTAATAAACATGGTAAATCTGTTTTCTACAGCGAATTGCTTCAACATCTATCACATTCCCAGGACACATTTATCACTGCTCCAGGGATTCCGGGCCTTGTCATGGCAGTATTTACACTTCCTACCTATCCCGTTGTTTTTAAACTTATCAAAGACAAAATCGAACCTCCTAAAAATACAACACGAGGTTTGGTACGTTCCAAATATAGGTTAGTAAAGATGATAGATCGTGTGGGTAGATTGGCAGATACACATGAATTCGAACACCTGATCCTAAACAAAGCGTATTTCTCGCCCTCACTGTTAGAATATTTACTTGATGTAGCTCCATCCATCGTCCACGTTGAGGACTCACATGTTATTATCGATCATATCTATACAGAACGAAAATTAATACCTCTCAACCTGTTTTTAGAAAATTGTACGCCTAAAGAGTTGGAGTACGTATCTATTGAATATGGAAATGCTATCAAGCAAATGGCAGCAGCTAATATATTTCCCGGGGATATGTTTTTGAAAAATTTTGGTGTAAGCCGTCTTCATAGGGTGATATTCTATGACTATGATGAAATAGGAAGACTCACAGATTATCATTTCCGTGAAATGCCCAAAGCGCAGAGTACGGAAGAAATTTACGCTTCCGATCCCTGGTTTGCTGTGAATGAACATGACGTATTTCCTGAAGAGTTTCAGCACTTTTTAGTAGGTAAAGAAGAGATGAAAGAAGTATTTTATAGAGAACATTCCGATCTATTCACAGTATCCTTTTGGGAAGAAATGCAAACTCTTCAGAAACAGGGAGAAATGGTGGATATATTTCCTTATGACCGATCTACTCGTTTCAGGGATATATAGGTCATACCCAAAACACAAGCAGGAAAATGGATTGACTGCATTAACCATTGGCAAGGTCAAATGTAACTTTCCGCAGATGATCAATCATTTGCTGACGATCTTTAAGTTGACTTAACGCATCTCTGGTAATAGGATCTCCAATATTGATGTGTATGTGAGTACCCATCTTATTTCGTACTTCGTACAAAAGCATACTCAATCGCAACATAGCACTTACCTGGCTAACTAACTGGAACAGACGGCTATTCTGACCATGAAAATAGATGGGAATTACCGTAGCTTGGGATTTCTGTATAAGTTTTGCAGTAAATCGTTTCCATTCCAGATCTTCGGCTTTGCCTAGTCCATTTGGAGAAGTTGCTACCCCTCCCGAAGGAAATATAGCTACAGCCCCCTCCTGTTGTAATCGCTCTAGCGCAATATTTCTCGTATTAATATTTGTCTGCATGGCATCCTTGGTCTCTCTGAAATCGATGGGAAGCAAAAACTTATTCAGTCTCTCATCCTGCCTACATAATACCTCATTTACTAATACTACAAAATCTGTTCTCTTCCTTGAAACCAAATATCCCAGTATCAGTCCATCTAACACCCCAAATGGATGATTGGATATATAAAGTACCGGGCCTTCAGAAGGTATTTTTGCCATTTGGGCTTCATCATAGACAGGTGTTACGGAAAGTTGGCTAAGTGCGACTTCCCATACTTGCCAAGGTGCAATATCCATAGCCTGTAACTCATTATATAGCCTTTGGATCTTTTTTCTTCCTGACACGTTCTCTATGGCCTTCATCAGCCATCTTTTAATTTTTGAATCATATTCTGAAGAGTAAGTTATTTTATTGGTCAGTTCGTCATGATCAAGAGGAGATAGTGTATAGCTCATTGCAACCTTTACAATATTTAGAATATAAAATGTTTTGCAATATACATAAATATTGTGGGAGAAGTATAAGGGTAAGATTTATGAAAAATGATGAGATCATTCAAATTGGATGCTTTCAGTTAAGATTTTGTAAAGGAATTCTTTGACTAAGCAATTAGTTTCGATTTAGCAATTTGCGATATGCTTCTGGGGTATCCACATCAAAAGCCGCCGACTCAAATAAGACGGCCTCCACATCGTAAAGATATTTCTGAATGAGCTTTCTAGCACCTGCACTACCCTCCGTTTGCAATAGTTTATCAAAATATTCTCTCCCAAACACTACTGGTACGCCCTGGATATCAGAATACTTTGTTGCAACTATCCCTTTTTCACCGTTCTCCCAAGTATTTAGGAGAAGTTCGAGATGTACAGGCGTGATCAACGGTTGATCACACAGCATACATAAGCAAGCCTTAGCATTTGAATAATGTGTCAATACGTATCTAAGCCCAATATGTAAGGAAGAAGCCATACCTTGTTCCCAATTTTCATTCTTTACTACAAGGGTATCAGCTGCAAGAGTAGGTAAAATTTTTTCATAAAAGGCTCCTAGTACGACTATTACAGGTCCACTTGTTGCAGATATCGCTGTATCCAGCGCATGTTGGAGAAGGGTTTTCCCTTGATATGCAAGAAGTTGTTTGGGTTCTCCCATTCGACTGGACGAACCTGCTGATAATAAGATGATGGGTATTTCAAACATATGAGAACAAATTTAGGTAAAAGCATTTGCATTCGTATTTTTACCTCAAACGAGAATTTTTAATCATAATGAATCAAACAACTACTACGAACATTTCCTTCGATGATATGCAACTTATCCTTCAGGAAATACTTCAACAAGAAGGAATGAATCCACAACCAGCAGGTATCTGTGCAACTATTCTTTCTAAATCAACACTAGATGGCGTTTTTTCTCATGGAATTAATAGATTTCCCCTATTCGTAAGACTGATTAGAGAAGGGCATATCAATTTGAACATTGAACCTGAAAAAGTATGGGGGCAAAGCACATTTGAAAGATGGGATGGTAAACTTGGTGCAGGGATGTTAAATGCCAGTATTTGTATGGAGCGAGCAATAACACTTGCCAAGACGCATGGGATGAGTTGCGTAGCATTGAGAAATAACAACCATTGGATGCGAGGAGGATCTTATGGATGGCAAGCTGTAGAAGCTGGCTGCGCAGCAATTTGCTTTACGAATACCAAACCAAATATGCCTGCATGGGGATCTACAGCACCTTCAGTGGGAAACAATCCCCTGATTATAGCAGTACCCCGAGAAAAGGGAC
Organism: uncultured Bacteroidia bacterium; assembly: GCA_964652565.1. Lineage (GTDB taxonomy): Bacteria > Bacteroidota > Bacteroidia > J057 > J057 > JBCCTX01. The sequence goes on along the minus strand of CAZZEC010000003.1, from coordinate 59,419 downwards.
CCGTTGTACTGGATATGTCCATGTCTTTGTTTTCCTATGGTAAAATGGAGACCTACCGGCTTAATCAGGAAGAACTTCCATTTGAAGGTGGATATGATGATGATGGAAACCTAACAAAAGATCCCTCAGCAATCATTAAGACGGAAAGATGTTTACCTGTGGGATTTTGGAAAGGCTCGGGACTATCCATTTTACTTGATGTCATGGCAGCAGTACTTTCTGAGGGGAAATCTGTACAGGAAATTGGCAAAGAGGCGATTGAATATGGCTTAAGTCAGGTATTCATCTGCTTCGATCTTTCTCAATTGACTCAGATGGGAGATGATATCATGGATGGAATTGTGCAATCCCTGCATGATGCACCAAGGGTAGATGCCGAAAAGGCCATTCTATATCCAGGAGAACGCACATTAAAAACAAGACAAAGATATTTGAAAGAAGGAATACCAGTGAATTCTCAAATTTGGGAGCAAGTAATCGCATTGAAAAAATAACTCGCTTACTAATTGTGCGGATGAGAGGACTCGAACCTCCACGGTGTTGCCACCACTAGAACCTGAATCTAGCGCGTCTACCAATTCCGCCACATCCGCATGATAGATCTCAAAAAACGTGGGGATAAATATACTTGTAAGCCGTGAAAAACAGAATACTTTTTAAACTTTTGCTTGATACAGAAGTTTCGTAAGCAAATATGCACAATCAGATATATACGATACCTAAGCATTCATTGAAAGGGATATTGATTGCCTGTGTAATCATTCTGAGCTGGATAACTATGTTAATCCTTAACTTCATGTTACCTGTAAGATGGAATGATCCCTGGCTAATTGTAAGAATTCTTCTCCAGACCCATCTATTTACTGGATTATTCATCACGGCTCATGACGCCATGCATGGCGTAGTTTGTAGAGGCAATCCAACACTCAATCATCTCATAGGTAGAATATGCGCATCCTTGTTCTTGTTCAATAATTATCAAAAGATGAAGCCTAAACACTATGCTCATCACAAACACGTGGGAACCGAGGAAGATCCCGATTATCACCGAGGGAACGCTAATTTTTTTGCCTGGTATCTGGACTTTCTGAAAGAGTATATCTCTTGGAAGCAAATACTGCTAGCAGCTATTACTTTTAATGTCTTAAAATGGATTGTCCCTGAAGTGAATGTCATCTTATTCTGGATCCTACCATCTGTACTCAGTACCTTTCAATTATTTTATTTCGGTACTTTTATCCCACATAAAGGTCAACATGAAAATCGACACCATTCAAGGTCTCAGCACAAAAATCATCTGTGGGCTTTTATTAGCTGCTATTTCTTTGGATACCATTTCGAACATCACGATTCTCCTATGACACCCTGGTGGATGTTATGGAAATTGAAATAGTTAAATGCTTTTCGTTCTCCCCCCATCTACCTGTATGCTCACGCCATTTACATATGATGCTGCTGGAGAGGATAAAAATGCTACGACATTGGCTATTTCCTCTGGCGAGCCAAATCTATTCATCGGTACGGATGCTTCCATCCCCTTCTGCACATCAATTTCTTCCTTTCCAGAGGATTCTGCAATATTCTTTATCAAGCTGAATAACCTATCCGTTTCCGTAAACCCCGGTAATACATTGTTAACAGTAATACCCGAGGCTCCTAATTCTCCTGACATAGTCTTGGCCCATGAAGCTACAGCTCCTCGAGTCGTATTCGAAACCCCTAGTCCTGGTATAGGCTCCTTTACAGAAGTGGAGATAATCTGAATGATGCGTCCATATCCAGCATCTTTCATCCCTTGCATTACTGCCTGAACCAGAAGCTGATTACATATCAAATGCATATTTAATGCACGCAAAAACTGCTCAGGGGTAGCTTCTGTAATAGGTCCTGGAGGTGGCCCTCCTGTATTGTTGATAAGAATATGGATAGTATTTCCCTTAGAGACATACGTATCAACCGTTTCTTTGACTTTCTCCGGATAAAGAAAATCTCCTACCAGAAAGTGATGCTTCTGCTCTTGAGAGTCATCCAATTCATTTTTTACACGCGCCAGCGCTTTTTCATCTCTTGCCAATAGTGTAACCGATGCCCCTAACTGTGCGAGTTCCATGGCTATCGCTTTTCCAATCCCTTGTGTACTTCCACAAACTAGTGCTCTTTTATTGTTTAATTGTATATTCATTATATTGATATGCTAAAACAAAACACATAAAAATCAAAAATAAACATAAGACATGAAGAAACTGATGATTTTGACATTTTCTATGCTGATGTTAGGGTCAGCATATGCCCAATCTCCCTTAGGCAAATGGAAAACCATTGACGATGTGGAAAATAGAGCAAAGTCTATTGTAGAAATTTACGAGGTTAAGGGGAAAATTCATGGAAAAGTAGTTAAAACTTTTCCGAAACCAGGAGATGACCCTAACCCAATATGTGATAAATGTTCTGGAAAGAAAAAAGACCAACCCATTATAGGAATGGAGATTATGTGGGGACTCGAAAAAGATGGCGATGAATGGAATGGAGGAAAAATACTGGACCCAAACAATGGCAAGGTATATGACTGTTATATCGAGTTGGAATCTGAGGAGAAGCTAAAACTCAGGGGGTTTATTGGCTTTTCTATTCTAGGAAGAACACAGTATTGGTATAAGGAGGAGTAAATGAATTGGTAAACTCATACGCATATGAACTGGACAATCAAACATATAACATTATCTCTACTGTTGGTAGCTACACTTATAGGTACAAGTTGTAACAGTGAGGAAGAGAGACTTCTGGAACCTACAATAGACGAAAATCTGATAGTACTCAACTATGATGGCCCTAACCAGGATGCTCCACAGTTGCCAGCACAGACTTATGAAGCTGCGGTAAGGTTTCCACCTTCAGAAGTGGGTGTCGCTGTAGGAGGAAAACTCAAAGAAATTCATTACTACATTCAAGCCCCCCCGCTCAATTGTGAAATAAGAGTATATACTTCTAAAGGGGGCAATGTGCCAGATCGATTAATTTACCAAAGGGAAGTCACCCGGTCAATACAGGCAGGACAATGGAATAGACATACGCTTATCACTCCCATACCACTGAATACAGATGACCTATGGATTGCGGTACGATTTACTCAAGACATTGTACAGCGTACGATGGGTTGTGATCCTGGGCCTGCAGAAGCTAATGGGGACTGGCTACTAGATGAATCTGATAGTCAATGGATTCCACTTAATCAGCGCGCACAAATAGATATTAATTGGAATATACGAGCTGCTGTCGAACGATAATATCAACAGAGGAAGTCTCAACAATAGACTTCCTCTTTAGATAGATTATGGATTCACACACGCTCATTTCACAGTTATTCTTTTGATTGCACTATCCCCATCGGGTGATATAATTTTTAACACATATACCCCAGAAGACAAATGGCTTACATTCAATTTACTCCCAGATGTGTTTAATGTATCCCGTTCAACCCTTTTACCATCCATCTGATACAATTCGTAAAAATACGCTCCTGCTTGCGGCTCTTTCACCAGAACATTCAGTGTTTGGTGACCAATAGGATTGGGATAGACATGATATTGGTTATCTTCAATTGTTTCCAGGTAAACTTCTACCACATCTGTATATGCAAATGTACCATCCGGTTTTACGATTTTTAACCGGTAAAAAAAATGTCCACTTCCATGCTCATCGTAATCTGTGAATATATGCAGCTGGTGATAAAAATGAGTTGTCTGTCCTTCCGCGATTTGTATCTGTTCAAAAATCTGCCCATCCACAGATCTTTCAACCACGATGTATCCTCCATTTCCTTCTATTAGTGTACCATACCTTACCTGAATGGTATTTTTAGAAATGGGCTGTGCTGAAAAATCATACAGCATGGGTCCGACAATGGGTTGTGAACATATCGTATCGTTATTGACTATATCAGCATGAAGTGTTCCTTGTGCTTGAATATGCCCTATGGATGATTGATAAGATACTTTACCTTCATATAAAAACTTTCCACTCAATGCATTATCACTTTCTTCCTCATTTACTCCCATCCCCTTTTGTATGCTATTGGTGAGAGATGATGGAGAATTACTGACTTTCAAATAAGTGCCAGTTAAACTCCCCAATCCCGATAGCCTACTGGTGGTATCGACTACCCAATGAGTCCACCGATCATATTCGTCTATGGCGATAGTATGAGCCTCCATTCGTTGTGCTAACCAAATACCTTCTTCGGTAGACCTATCCTTATAATTGTGTGGCGAAATCAAAACCAACCTCATATCCAGTTTGGCTGATGTATCTGCCTTACTAGCGGCAATACCCATAATTATCGCTGTATCATTTTTAACCATAAGCTGTCCTGCGCCATTCAATATAAATTGATGTAGTGTAGAGTCCTCCTGCTCACCATCATCAATCAGTGATTCTCGAAAGTACAGGATAGGGTCTAAAGGATTTACTCTTTTACTTCTTTCATCCCAATTGGAAAGCTCAGCGACATACGTAGTTTGATTACATACTGCTGAAGGGATACATTTATCAACATGAAAAATTACCCCGATACTATCAAGACCTGTACAAATTTCCAAGGATTGTACGATCCCTGAGAATTCGGATAGAGGCATTTCACTTTGCTCCAATGATGGTAGAAAATCCAATATATGTTGCCCTGGTAAGTCCCGGTTTTCTGCAATAAATGTATGAATACTATAAGTCCCTGGAAAAGCAATTCTGAATGTGGGAGAATTCGACACCTTTATGATGTGAGAATCCTCCCCTTGTGCTAACAAATACCATATACTATGTCCTTCTGGTACTATAGGTTCATCTTGATGAACAGCACTCAACATCATGGAAGAATCCAGGCATGATACAAATTCACTAAAAAGAGTACCTGTATATATGTTAGATACATCTAACAATCCTGTGTCAGATATAGCAGTACCACAAGAAAATGCTAATACCCTATACATCAAGCTGTCATGAATAGATTGGGTATTAACAGTGGTGTATTCTTCTGTGATTTCCCCACCATTTAATTTCCCTTGCCCACTAACTTCCACAAACTCATTTTCACTATTCCATTTAACCTGACAGGAAATGCTGTCGGCCCCCTGGACCTTTATGGTAAATGAAGCATCTTCCCCTGGACATACGGAAGTGTCTTTGGGATGTAGTAAAATTTGAGAAGAAGCTCCACACGATTTTGTTATTGTAAGTGCTTCCATGATATTTTTAGAAGAGTCTATCGACACATAGAATGAGTATTGAGATCCTTCTATTACCATGATGTCCAACAGATAGGAACCTGGAGAAGACTCGGGGATAGTATCGCCGGGATAATAGGCTTCGGGGTCACCCTGAGTACTAGCTTTGTAAAAGCCTTTCGAACCCTCACCTATTAGCATCGTTAGACCCGCAGGGGCTTTTATCTTAATTCTCTCAGCATACCTCCCTTTTTGAGATAAGCCGGGTGACGTTTCAAACATGCAGCTACAAGGACTTTCTATCGCTATGCTACAAGTAGTATCAACGCTAATTGTTGCAACATCGGAATAAGCCGTATCCCCACAATAATTATACGCAAAATACCTCATGCGATAACCATCCCATTCTCGAGACACATTTGAAAGTATCATTTCTGTATTTGTCTCTTCTACATTAACCCATTTATGGTTATCCCAATATTGCCAGTTCCCACCTGTGGCTTCCTCCACATCTACGCTTAATTTAACTACTCCTCCTTCACAGGTAGAAACGTCCCTGGCTTGCTTTGTAAATACAATATTATCTGAAACAATTACAGTATAAACCAGTGTATCACCTGGAAAAGAAGCTTCCATATCATCGAGTTTTCCATTCTTATTTGCATCAGGGAAGGAAACAAAAGTAAAGCTACCTTCCATTCTATGAGTGGCGGGTAATGTAATTGCAATTAGGCTATCTTTAGCAGCGATTGGGATTTCATAATATGCTCCTTTTGCCACCTGGCGCAAAATCATATCAGTACTATCCGACAGGTTCATGAAAAATTTCCCAAGAGAATCCCCCAAGCACACCCTTATGGTATCTTTTTGTAAAATTTCTCCCTGGTAGACCCATGTTAATATATAGTCGGGGGCAGGGGGTATGGAATCTTTTGCATGTTCAGTGAAGCTCGCCCCTGCAACCTGGAAAGAATGTACCTCACTCACCTCTTCTTGAATACGAGTATTATTTAATAGGGGAAGGACATATTTACCACCATCTACAGATGGGTCAATAACCCTCGTGAAAAATGTATGCTGTGCATGTATATTTTCAAAATATCCCAAAAGCAAGACTAAGATTCCGAGACAATTAAGAACTGCGGAATATTGACGTGTAAAATGATTGATCATCGAGCTTCGATTCATTCACAATTATTAAAAAACCTAACACAACTGGCTAAAAGAACTCTCATCACTTGATTATCAAGTGTATGAGATATTGAATGTGAGATGTGAAGATTAATTTGTGATAGTAAGGAGCACGAAAGACACTATAAAATTATAGTGTCCTAATAATAAAAATTTAAATATCAATATAATATACATTTCATATTTCAATATTAGTCAATAATATTAAAATATCAAATAATAATTTTATTAAAATAAATTTAATTTATTTTTTGAAATAAAGATTCCATCTAATTGCGGAGATATAATTAGACTCATCATCTTTTCTATTTCAAATAATCATAATGGAATAATCCAGAATCTGTTAGAAGAATTTCTCTTGTACTAATACAGGGGGGATTGATTACGACTTTAAACATTGAATCCCAAATAGCGATACTAATAACTTTCTATATCCAACCTTAAAGAGCTATTTCTTTAATAAGTTGACTGATTCTTTCCGGGTCCTCTAAAGGAAACATATGACCTCCTTCTTGACATGCTAAAAATTCGGCTCTTTTGAGTTTTCGCTGAAGTTCTTTGATATCATTGAGATCCAGTACCTCATGCTTTCCAGAATATAAAAAGTGCATAGGCACTTCCACTTTCCAGGTAAACTTCGTTGGGATGGTCAGAAATATTTTATATTCCAAATCTACTGAAAAGTCCAATGTAAATGCATCCTTTTCGCTAGTGATCCCATAGGTGATAAAGTCTTTAAAACAGCGCTCATCAAAGTTTTTAAATAGACGCTTAGGCTTAAGGTAATGATATGCTTCCTCTTTAGTCTCAAAATATCTTCTCCTCCTCAGTGTCTTCTTAGCTGGTGGAATAGTTTTGTGGGCAATGTTAAGCCGTTGACTCATACCTATGACTGTGCGTTTAAAGCTTGAAAACATGGGAGGGTCCATGACAATGATTTGTTGAAACAGCCTGGGTCTGCGTTGAGCTGCTAAGAATGTGAGAATCCCTCCTAGTGAATGTCCTACTCCAATTACAGGTTCTTGAGCATATTGCTCAATGTGATCAATGAGTTGATCCACCATTGGAAACCAGTTGGTATCTACCGGATAGTCGTTACTGTGCCCAAACTTTTCCACGGCATAAACCTGAAAGTCATTTTCAAAATAATTCAGAAATGTCCGATACGTACTGGCGGAAAATCCATTTGCATGCGAAAATTGAATAGTGGGCATATATTATTTACTTTTAAACAGTAAAGGTATAAATATCATTTATGAATCGTCTACCCAAATTTTCTTATATACAAAGCGCATGGGAAGATCGACCTAAATTGTGGTTGTATCTCGTGGGCGTCTTAATCGTTACGGCTATCAACTTTGCTGGACAGATACTTACATTTGGAATATTGTATGTAATTGCTGAAGATCCTTCTAAATTATTAAGTTCAGATGGAGCCATTGATATTTCTGGGCTGGGGATACCACCTGCTCTTAGTCTATTTCTAATTATCCTTCCTTTTATTTTTGTGATTCTGGGTTTATGGATTTGCCTAACCGGGCTACATAAACGCAATTTTTTCACGTTGTTTTCCGCTTCGGGCAATATTGACTGGGGCAGATTCTTTCTGTCGTTCGGAATCTGGTTTGGGCTTACCATCCTACTTGAAATCATTGCATATCTCATGGCGCCCAGTAATTATTCATTCACATTTGAGCCTGTAGCATTTTTTCCAATACTCATTGTAAGTATACTTTTTCTTCCTCTACAGACATCTGCTGAAGAGCTTCTTTTTAGAGGCTATTTAATGCAGGGAATTGGGGCAGGAACGCGAAAGGGATGGATAGCTATTTTATTTACTTCCCTATTTTTTGCCTCTCTTCACATGGCAAATCCAGAAATTGGGAAGTATGGATATATCTTGGTCATCAATTACATAGGAGTAGGAATATTAACCGGGATTATTACCTTAATGGATGAACGAATTGAACTAGCCTTAGGTATGCACGCTGCAAATAATGTATACGGAGCAACTATTGTCACCTTCTCAGGTTCTGTCATACAGACTCCAGCTCTCTTTACTATATCTGAAATAAATGTATCATTTATGGTGTTAGGTTGGTTTATCCCTGCAGGTATATTTTTAGCTATTGTTGCCTTTAGGTATAGATGGGATGACTGGCAGAAACTATTCCAACGCATTCCAAACCCCGAGCCATCGGAAGATGAAGATATATCAAACTATGAAAATGAGATAGCACTTAATAATCAAGATAAAGAAGGTTACGATCACTAATAGTTTTCTGCAGATATGTTGCCGATAATTTAACATAGTTGGCAGACCAATTTAACCCAAATGGAAATAATCCCGTATGAAAGCATAAAAGCTATAGATTAGATATGATTAGTATGTTATTGAAAATTCTTTGGCTAGTCTTTACTGTAGGAATCCTTCTCGCTATTTGGAGGGATAAGGGGGTCCAAAATTCCAGTAAGCTGCTTTGGACACTAGCTATTGTATTTCTGCCCGTGCTTGGACCTATCTTATGGCTTCTGTTTGGTAACAGAACCACACCGATAGCCTAGGCTAAAATGATGAAAAGGAGATTGACGATTGGGTCTTAATCTCCTTTTTAACTTAAGCGATTTTCTTAGAAAATGTCCTCTAGGCTATTCTACTATCACTATTTCAGCTTGTTGAACATCCCGAAACTCATCCAGTAAGCGTTCGTTAAAGAAATACCTAATCGTGTTCCATCTACGGTTGCACTCATCTACTTCAAGGAAAAATTCTACCCTTAGCACGTCTTCACCAAATTCTTCCCCTTTATAGATATGATAGTCAAATTGATGCAAAACCCCATCAAAGGAAATTTGATTTACCTGGTCCAAGGCTTGGTTGATAAACCTTTCAGTATATCTAAAAGGTCCAAATTTTCCATCTTTAAATGCAGGACGTATAAGTTCTATAGGAGGTTCAGGAATTCTGCCACCAGTAGTGTCTAGATATACAAATACCTCAGAGGTGTTATAGATCTCTGTCAAATAGTTCTGGCCTGCAGGGGTTTGATATTCAATGGTAAAAAACTCATCCCCAATTTCTTCATTTAACGAAGGATCACAATCTTCACTACAACCTGAGAAAATTACCCAGGCAGCCAGAAATACCAAAGGAAGTGTTTTCCATCTTGAAAAGCCTATCATATAAGTATGTTAATCTTTTTTGTAATTAACGCAATATAATCAACAAAGTTAGTGCCATATATATCATAAAATATTGACACCCAACTGCTCGAAGGAAATAATATTATATACACATAAATATTACCCTTTAAAAGTATAGGTATTATACAGAATATTATTAAAAATCAAATTTAACTCTATTCCTTTAAAATAAGCTTACCTATAAATTTATCACAAAAACTCAATATAAACCATAATTACAATTAATACTAGGGTTATAACCATTCTTGTTATAAATCTAACAATTCATGTATTACACTTAATAACCCAATGATTCTTACCCTATTTTTGAATCGAAACAGGACGGTAATCCTGGAATACAAGAGCAAGGGCTAGGGTTGATTCTCCCGGAAGGGATCGAGTCCCCTAGTTTTTTTTATGGGTTTTTGCTTAATTGTAGTTGTGCCAGGAGAAAATATTTAGGATGAAACGCTATCCATGGATAAGTTATGTTATTTTAGGACTCTTCTATGTGAGTCTTTTTGCTCTGGTTTACTTTTTCTATGATAACGCAGGTTATATTGATAACTTTCTCATCGATAACAATATACAATCTGACTTTGAAGGAAATGACTGGATAGAATGGAACGACACAGAAAATGGTGTGATTGTTCAATCTATTCATCCTCTCATACGCTATAGATCCTTTGGTATATTTAAAAATAAAAATATCAATGATCTCAAGCCTGGGGATAAACTCATAGAAATAGATGGTCCAGGTAATGACAATATCACGGTCTTTAATGCTGAAGCGCTAGACTATCTCTCGCAAGCTACATCCCCCGGTCAAGTAATACTGGTACGGGTACTTCAACCTCAGGAATCGGAAGTTAATTTGTTTTACAGTGATGGCAGCAGAGATTCAGAATATATTCTCAATGCGTTCAGACTTTCGTTTTCATTCAATAGCAATGGACTATACTGGCAGCTAAGTCTCTGGCTATCAGGAATTGGTGCATTTATTTCTCTAATCATGTTATTTATCTTGCTACCGCTCATGCAAGGTAATTTTTTGAAGTACAGACCTACCCTTATTCTCATATTATGTGGGTTATTGTTTTTTTTGCTTCAACTTATTCACAGCCTCTACCTGATTGTTCAAAGTGATTTCCCCAATATCTTCCTCGAAAAGATTTTCATTGTCATTTACACCGCACTATTGATTTCCTACCTGTTAAATTACTTTTTTATAAAGTCGTACTTCAAAAGATATGAAGTCCTCATCCCATCACTATTCATAGGTTTCTGGTTTGTCTATCAAATCATAGATATCATATTTATCAAACAGCAACTTCGTTTTTATCACGATTTGATCGAAGAAACGATGTTTCTGTATTTTTATATTCATCTACTGGGAGGAACTGCGCTATTTGTCGCCCGAAGATTTATCATACGGCAGCCTTTGGCAGTGAGGAATTTTATTGCATTAGTTTTTGCAGCAGTGATTTCCACTTTGGGAATCTATTATCATGTGTGGGGAAAAGAAATCTTTCCTATTCAAGGAGAGCATGACTTAGGTGTCTATCACTTCATGCTGTTTTTTCCACTCGTGAATGCAGCCATCTTACAGTTACAATTTGGAAAAGTTATATTAGTCGTTACGAGAAGTATACAATATCTTGTATTTGTCATTGTAAGTATCGCACTGTACCTCTTGATCAGTCAACTCTATGCCTATTGGCTTCCGAGTAATCCCTATCAACGATTCCTGGAATTTGGTACTTTCCTGGTATCGATATTAGCCATTCGTCAGATCTACCTCTCAAATGAGAGCAAAGTCAGGAAATTCTTCATCACAGCACAACAGGAAAAAACCAAAAATTTCAGAACATTTATAGCTCGAATTCCACAGTATACTTCTACTCGGCTGTTGCGCAAGGACCTCGTAGATCAACTTATACATTATTTTAATGCAGATGCTGTGCATATATGGTGGCATGAGGATGCAGAAGAGCAGAATGACCCCGATATGTCCAGTGGACAATACGAACATATATATCGGGAATTAACCACAGATAATCAATCAGTTTGGTCCAGAAATAAGGAGATCGCATCCTTCAGGTTTTCCAGCGAGTTAGAAGATGTAGTACTAAAATCATCGTATAGTCTCATCAACCCTATCACAGTAAGTGAAGATCTCTATGCTTTACTGATGTTGGGAAAAAAAAGAAGAGGTGTATATAACCTTGCAGATCTGGAATTAATTTCACAGCTAATCCAACAAACACAACTTACACTCAATGTCTTACAGCTCATTACTCGTGAAAAGGAACTGATTCAGCAGAAATATGAGGCAGATCTTATGGCATTGAGATCCCAAATTAATCCTCATTTTCTTTTTAATACCTTAAACTCGCTCACAGAGCTCGTCCACGAATCTCCCGAACGAGCAGAAGATGCAATAGAAAAACTATCCTACATCTTCCGCTATACCACTAAAGAATCCAATAGGAATCTTGTACCATTAAAAAATGAGATCAAATTGGTATCAACTTATCTGGAACTTGAAAAAATCAGGTTTGGAGAACGACTTACTTTTCATATAAATATTGAACCCGAAGTAATCGATACAGAAATTCCTGCATTCGTGTTACAAACATTAGTTGAAAATTGCATTAAACATGGTATCTCAAAGGTGCTTCATCCTGGTGAAGTATCAATTCGTGGGTATGGAGAAGATGGGTACCTCGTAGTAAAAGTACTGGATAATGGCCCTGGTATTGATCTCACCAGGATCTATAAAAGTACTGGACTTAGCAATACCATTAAAAGATTCGAAAATATTTATGGTATCAAAAACCTGTTGTACTTTGAAAATACCGGGGAAGGGACATTAGTAAAGGTGAAAGTTCCACTAACAACTCCACAAAAAGTAAAATAAAGGCAGAAAGTTTCCTAATATATGCTATTTTTATGTCCTTTTCCGTTAATATCTCAGTGTATCTTACACACGAGAATACTTGCAAACTTGTATTTCCATATTGTGGATTGAAGCCAATGAACTGTTGACTTATCACTTAATCTAAGGATTACGGATTCGTTAAAGCTGTTTCAATACATTTTTATGTAATATTTATCGTATTTTTTATTTATTTTTTTATTTCATAATACTATAAATTTCGTAATCTATATTGATAAAAATTAATACACATGTCAAAATTGCGTGTAATCATTGCCGATGATGAACAACCGGCTCGTAACAAGATGAAGCGTTTGTTAACAAAAATTGATACGGTAGACCTAGTTCACGTTGCGGAAAATGGCCTAGATGCTCTCGAGCATATTCAATCAATGAAACCCGATATCGTTTTCCTAGATATTGAAATGCCTGGTCTCAGCGGACTGGAAGTAGCTGAGAGTATTGATCTGGAAGAAATGCCAGCTGTCATTTTTGCTACCGCATATAGTGAACATGCAATCAAAGCATTTGAACTCAATGCTATTGACTATCTACTAAAACCGTTTAATGAAGAGCGACTTCGAGCTGCAGTTGAAAAGGTTGAAAGTAATCGGGAAGCGTCAAAACTAGATAAGGAAAAACTGGCAGAAATGCTCAAGTCAGATATTGCTGAGGAAATTAAAGTTCCTTTTTCCAACAAAGTACCTATTCCTACCAGAGATCGTTACAAATTGGTAGACTATGCAGATGTAGTTTGTATTGAGGTAGAGGAAAGAAGTGTGAGACTCTACACTAAAGAAAGATCTTATCTGCTGAATCATACCTTAGACACATTTGAGCGGAAATTACCATCAGATCAATTCTTTAGGGTAAATCGATCTTGTATCATTGGCCTCAAACATGTCAAAGAAATTGTCATCTGGTTTGGAAATCGTTTTAAAATCATCCTGAGTAATGACAAAGAAGTTATCAGTAGTCGGGAAAAATCTAAAATTTTAAAACAAGTGTTGAAGTTTTAATAATAAGTGCGGAATTAATTCCGCACTTATTGAGAATTGAATAAACTATCATATAATTTAGTCCATCCACTTATTTTTCAAAAGGTGCGGAATGAATTCCTCACCTATCATTACCTTACACAGTTAAGTATGGGATTCTTTCTCTTATGCCAAGAATCATAATCGTACCTACCCCTATCGGAAATCTCGGCGATATTACCTTCAGGGCACTAGAAGTCCTGAAAGATGTAGACCTTATTGCAGCAGAAGATACTCGTACTACAGGAATCCTACTCAAACATTATCAAATTCCGACTAAGCAAATATCTATTCATCAACACAATGAACATCAGCGTGTACCACAATTACTTGAAAAAGTGATCGCTGAAGATCTCCAAATAGCAGTAGTCTCGGATGCAGGTACTCCAGGAATCTCCGATCCCGGTTTTCTTATCGTTCGTGAAGCCATACACAGGAATATCCCTGTGGAAACACTACCTGGAGCTGCCGCTTTTTTACCAGCACTTATCACCAGCGGATTACCCTGCGATCGATTTATTTTTGAAGGATTTTTGCCTCCAAAAAAAGGTCGACAAACTCGTCTTAACGCACTCAGCGATGAAGCGAGAACATTTATACTTTACGAATCCCCTCACCGCGTTCTCAAAACGCTTACACAGCTCATAGAAATATTAGGTCCTCAAAGACCTGTATGCTTTTGCCGAGAACTCACAAAAATTCATGAAACCTATATTCGCGGCACCCTTCAGGAAGTAAGGGATGAGTTGAGTAGTCTTCACAATATCAAAGGGGAATGTGTGATCGTAGTTGGAGGAAAAGGCAGCGAATCTTAATTTCGATTTTACTAATTCTTGCATTTTTCCATATTACTTACTTTTTCTCTCTTTAGCTTTGATATACAAAAGCATATTTCATGGATCTGAAGTGGAAACTTATACAAAATACAACGGGTAATATTACTCAGCAATTATCCAGGGAACTTGGAGTGGACCGTCCATTTCCTATTTCATTAGCCAATATATTAGTTCAACGAGGGATTCACTCTTTCGAATCAGCTAAATCATTTTTTGTTCCGGGTACAAGTGATTTACACGATCCACTATTGATGAAGGATCTAGATATCGCAGTAAAACGCTTATTACATGCCAAATCCTCTGGTGAGAAAATATTATTAGTGGGAGATTATGATGTTGATGGCACTACAGCGGTCGCTCTATGTGCTATGTGTCTACGCAGTTGGGGATTGCACATTGACTTTTATATTCCCGACAGATACACAGAAGGGTATGGCATTTCTTTTCAGGCTATAGATTATGCCTTTAGTGTAAATGCATCTCTTATCATCAGCCTCGATTGTGGTATTAAGGCACTTGATAAAATAGACTATGCGCGAAGCAAAGAGATTGAGACAATTATATGTGATCATCATACTCCTGGGGAACAATTGCCCAATGCTTATGCTATTCTCGATCCCAAACGTAACGATTGTCCCTACCCTTTTAAGGAACTTTCTGGTTGTGGAGTCGCCTGGAAACTCATGGAAGCATTCTATCAGGTATTAGTCAAAAGAAAAATGATTGATCCGAGTATGTTAGAATCACCGTTTGATACCTATTGCGATCTAATTACCCTTAGTATTGCCAGTGACATTGTGCCTATCATAGGAGAAAATAGAATTATTGCATATTACGGGCTAAAAAAAATCCGTAATAATCCCAGCAAGGGTATTCGAGCTATTATGGCACTGGATAATAGACATAGAAACTGGGACATTTCAGACCTTGTGTTTTTTATTGGTCCCAGGGTCAATGCTGCAGGGAGACTACGACATGCCAGCCACGCAGTCGATGTATTAATGGGAGATACCTCTTCATTATCGTTATTGGCACAATCCCTCGATCAGGCTAATGAGGAGCGACAACATATTGATAAGTACATGACATCTGAAGCACTTGAAATGATCTCCTCTGATCCCAAGCAACGCGACAAGCATACCACTGTGCTGTTTGGACCTCAATGGCATAAAGGTGTTGTGGGTATTGTTGCTTCTCGGCTAATTGAACACCATTACAAGCCAACGATCTTGCTGGCAGAATCGGATGGTAAGTTAGTTGGTTCTGCACGGTCTGTCGATGGGTTTAATCTATATGAAGCACTTTCCGACTGTGAAGATTGCTTACTCAGGTTTGGAGGACATCAATATGCAGCAGGACTTACGTTAGAAACTTATAGACTAGAAGAGTTTAGAAGTAAATTTGAAGCCGCTGTTTCCAGCAGAATATTGCCTGAACAAAAAGTACCCATATTATACATTGACCACATTATTAATTTTTCGGAAATTGATGATCGTTTTGTAAGACTTTTACATAGGATGGCTCCATTTGGACCAGAGAATCCCACACCCGTTTTTGTCGCGCAGGGTGTATCTGTGATCTATCACGAAATCCTTAAAGAGGTTCATCTTAAAATAGTTGTTGAACAAATGGGAATAAAGTTTGAAGCAATAGGATTTAACATGGTCGACAAGATTGACACGTTTCAGCATACTAAGGTAGATATCGCCTTTCAGGCGACTTTTAACATTTGGAGAGATCGAAAGACGATAAATCTAATTCTTAAAGATATCAAGACACATGGTGATAATTTTGACTAAACATATACTAACTCCTTTCTTTACCCTGCTCCAGTTAATATTACTCACACTTTATATTGTACCTCTTACCTGCAGTGCTCAGGTTATCAACTGGACATTTGATGACCTTACCCAGGATGTGCTCTCATCAGGTGTACATCCGGATTTTGTCATAGATCAACAAGGAAATTTCCATATATCCTACTGGGATAGAAACCTAGATCAACTCGTATATACCTTTAAAGAAAAGGACAGCGCTAGCTGGTCAAGGGAGGAAGTAGATCCCGATCGTGCATCTGGTTTCAAATCCTCACTTTACATAGATAATGAGGGCATTCCACATATAGCATACCTATATAATTATAAGGATTCGGCATTTCTGGCTTACACAACTCGATCAGAAGAAGGATGGATACATGAAGACCTTCCCTTGCGATCAGATTTAGGGAAGTATGGATTTGATATGTTTTTCCCATCTTTTAATCAAGCTTCGATCGACCTTACACTCACTGAAAAAAATCATCCTCTCATCAGTTTCTACGATGGTACAATGACAGAATGGGAAGTTTTATGTCCACCTGTAATCGCACTCTACAAAGAAGCATATGACATGTATATGGGGTATGCATACAAAGAGAATACAGAATGGACGATTATTGACACACTGGCTATTTCCATGAAAAAACCAACAGATTGCTTATTAAATGGTGATCGATTTGGTGAATTCAATCAAATTATACCTTGGAAAGAAGATCATTATTTCACGATTACCAATTCTATGCACAATAATGAACTGTTGCTATTCGAATCCAATAAGTACCAACTTCAAAACTGGGAAATACGCGTACTAGATTCAGTGAATAGATTTGCAAGTAATGGAGCAAATGCAGCTCAGAAATTCAGAGAAACGTTTGATTTCATTGATATTTCTAATACAAATGATTCCCTAATACATATGGTATATGGTGTGTCAGGGTTATATGGCTTTGAAAATAGAACAGTATATGTCAATGCGGCTCCTTTTAATCGTAGAACATATTTCTACGCTAGTTTTCATCCAGATTCATTAGAAAAGCCTGAATACTCACCTTTCTATAAGGAATTAGGAGAACGAAATAATGCCAATAACCCCAACAGTCACGATGGACTATATCGGACATTCCACACTATTTCAACAAGAGGAGATACGAGTATATACACCGCACACTACAATGCTGGCTCTGGGGACATTGTCTTAAATTATTCTCAAGACCAAGGAAGAAATTGGAACACAGATACCCTGGGAATATGGTTGACAAACTCCTCTCTTCAGTCTCAGATATGGGAAGATAGTTTGCATATTGTCTTTTACGATGGATTGGAAGAACAATTGATGTGGGCATCCACGCAATTGGATCGTATTCAGTGGAACATTCGCCCTATATTCACGAATACTCAAACAGGAAATATTCTCAGCTCTATTCCATTGGATCAGGATCATCTACAATTCGTCTATCATGAGCGTATTAACGATCAGCTCATTTGGGGAACTTTCCAAGGTGATAATCTTAATCTTGAAGTTATTGACGATGCAGGTTTACAAATTTCGTCAGCCGTCAATTCAACCATTCTAGATACCATTCCTATTGTCATTTATGCTAGCTGGCAATCAGGAGAGTTAAAGTATGCCTTAAGAGAAAATGACACCTGGAATTATAGGGTAATAGCTGACAGCGTTTTAGGTACAGATTTAAATATTGCCTATTCAAATGATAGTTTATTCATTACATACTTTGATTTAATGACTCAAACGCTACAATTTGGTTCATGGAATCGCTCATCCACTAATGGAACCTGGAGGATCTCTACGATTCCAACAGAAGGACAAAGACCCAATTTGGCACAATTACATGTCGATCAGGAAGAAAATGTACATATTACTTATATAGACAAATTAAGTAACCAACTGATACACAGCAAAAGGTCCATTCCAAGTACAGAATGGGAAACAGATACTGTTATATTAGAGAGCCAATTTCAAGCGGGGATTCACGATGTACAAACGCTGTCTGATGGGACCCTTTGGATTGCTATAAGAGATGAAAGTAATAATAAGATTGTCTTTGCAGAAAATACATTAGGGACATGGACCCTTACCGAACTACCTACAGAAAATTCTACTGTCGTGGGTTCATCGTTACAATTACTTATTGACGATCGAACGAATCCATGGGTTGTGTACAATCAAGTAGCCATTACGGATGAATTGAAATTATTGACAAGAAATAATGAGAATAACTGGATAGAATACATTACCATTGGAAATCAAGAGAATATCGCCCAGCTATTTGATGCACATATTGTTGAGCAGCAATTGATGGTTCTTGGGAAAAAATTAACTAGAGGAAACCCCGGACTAGGTTTACTTAGGGCTTCTATTCCTGTAACTACACCTATTAGCAGCGATCTATCACAATCGGGTATTACATTATATCCCAACCCGGCCAATGACGAAATTTTCATTAACATCCCTCGCACTTCTGAGTCAATCGCACCAAATATTGCACTATATGATATGCAGGGTCGCCTGATTCCAGTTCCCCATATTGAAACTGCACTGAATAATGATTCGTATATCTATACAGTATCTATTCATACTCTCCCAGCAGGTTTGTATCTTTGCAGGATAGAAAGCGGAGCAAAAAACTTGTTCAGGAAATTTATCAAAACCGAATAAATCTTATATGAGATCCAATGTATATGATGTTATCATTGTAGGTGGAGGTCCTATAGGTCTTGCCTGTGGCATAGAAGCAACCCAAAAAGGCTTATCCTATTTGATAATTGAAAAGGGATGCCTCGTTAACTCCATTTACAATTACCCCAGGAATATGACTTTTTTCTCCACTTCT
>CAZZEC010000003.1:30110-40252 GCA_964652565.1 uncultured Bacteroidia bacterium | reverse complement strand
TATATCGGTCAGAAAGTGATTGTGGTAGGCGCGGCTAATTCAGCAATCGATGTTGCATTAGAGACCTGGAGGAAAGGGGCTGAAGTCACATTAGTCATACGTTCAGAGGAGATCAGTCATAGGGTAAAATACTGGGTTAAACCAGATATAGATAACCGTATCAAAGAAGGCTCCATTAAAGCCTATTTCCAAAGCAATATTACTGAAATTAGGCCTGATGAAGTAGATTTACATACTCCAGAGGGCGATATTACTATACCCAATGACTTTGTACTGGCGATGACAGGCTATCATCCTGACTTTGATTGGCTAAAAAGGATTGGAATCGATATTAAAGAAGATGGCACCATGATGCCTCATGCCAATGAGGATACGTTTGAAACGAATTTGCCTAATTTGTATATCGCAGGTACGGTATGTGGCGGAATGAGAACCAGCACATGGTTTATAGAAAATTCTATAGAACATGCACAAGTGGTAATGGATCAAATAGCAACACGGAAGAAAGAAAGGATCGCAATCTAATCTGGGCTGGGCTGAAAGAAACAAGTTTCCAAATCTGGTTTATCCTATCCATCCATGAGGTTCAATATCATAAAAAGAATCGCGTCCTAAATGCTGGCCGAACGCTCTGGCCAGATTTTCTAGTAACCCTGGCTCTCCAATCTGGTAAAAATCCTGAGCGAAGAAGCCCGTACGAACAATCCTTTCGGCCTGAAATATCCTTCTTTTCGAGTCTACGAGCTTAAATCGCATAGCACAGAAAAAACGCAACCATCTTTCAATTCCGTCTCCATATTGCTCAATGGCTTCTTCACGACTTAAGTTTGGTTCTATGCCAGCTTCATAGTTTAATGCGGAGTGATATACAGAAATATATTCCTCCTCAGTGTGAATGAAAAAGTCCTTAATAGCTGAAAAATCTCTAATGGCCTGATAAACAATTTCTTTTTCCTTACTATTTATTAAGGTTGGCTTTATTTTGCGAATCACTACTCTGGCATCTTCGGGTAATTCCACTACCTCATATTCTTCAGGAATAGCGTCTATCAGATTGGGATATTCTTCAGATGTAGTTACATAATAACGATACTTTCCAGTTTTAGTCTTTACGGCTCTGAAATAGTGCGTTTTCCCCTGACGATTAGTATATTTATAGGCCATAGTAGATTTTTACGATCCGAATATCAAAACTATTCAAGAGAAAAATTAATAACAATATTTAATCACAAAAAATATAATATAGATCTAGAGCAAACGCACTAAAATCATTAACAGCTGCTAGTCAGTAGCTTACATTGATTCAATATATAACTATTTTAATCACAATTAACTAACAATGAATTATTTATACAATTTGGTGCGTTTGCCCTGATATAGATCTATTCTTCTTCTTTTACATTTGAAAGTTCACCATTGTATATATCCATTCCAGGGTGAAAATCTGCCCATGCAAACCAATAACCTATGTAGGACAACGTAGGTTTAAGTGATTGGCCTAACAACTCTCCGTCCACAGCTCTTCCAAAGACATCCCAATATGTGCCCGTTGCAAGATCCTGCATGACGATAGCCCCACGATCTTGTACAGGTCGAAATAATAATGCTTCCCCATCTATTTCAGCCTCAAAACACATGGCGAAATTTCTTTTTTCACTTCCTACCACTATATAATTTGTATTCCTGAGATTCTCTTGAACAACGCTCACACTATCTCCCAATTCCAATAAAGGATAGGCTTTTGCGGCATTGGAACCATATATTAACCCTAATACCAATTCCTTTCTCTGCAATCGATCGTCTTCTTGCTCAATAGGAAAACTGACTTTGTTATGATTATCTCGATAATCAAAATAGGGCAAAAAATCGTAGCTTCTTGAAAACCCCGTTTCCAGAGACATAATTTGAGTCTCAGGAAACAGATTTTTCCATTCTCTCCAAGTGGTTTCCAGTATAGGTAAGAATTGAGGGCTTGTTCCTGCTACCTCTCCCGCGACACTTTTTCCTTCCATTTGAGACCAATAACTATTGGTCTTACGATCGTAAGGGATCAAATTATTCTTATAAATCAGCCCCGATACTCCAAAAGTTGTTACGTCTCCATTTATTGTTCTGTCCCATACAGTACCAGTTCCTGTCAATGGGCAGTAAATGATAGAAACGGGTTGATGATTGACTACATCATTAACAATTTCATGCCAATCCATAATTTTATGAGGGTAAGCTTTCACAGTTTTACCATCAACCACTCCTAATACTCTATCCTCATCCGTTAAAAAATTTCCTTGTTCCGCTGGTAAGAATTTAGGCTGATCAACTGAGGGTATGCCATCTCTTCCCACTCCCCCATCAAATACATCTTGCTTAGGTATCAACCAGGAAATATTGTTATTACTATCTGGAGACACATCTTGTTGCTGTGTAGCATCTTCAGAACATGCCAGAATAAGTAAAAGTGGAAGCAGTGAGAGAGGAAACAGTACCTTTTTCATTATTTAAAATTGCGGTTGGGGATGAGAACCTTGTTAATTGTATGTATATATCCATTGGAACATTCATCATTCGCGATCCTTAGATGGGCTTGATTATCTCCAAAATAAATGCAGAAAGGATCTTCAACACTTACAGGTACTAATTCTCTATTCATTGTTCGTCTGGAACCTGCATGAAATTCCGTCAATGCAACAGGTGAAACCAATGTATGATACTTCACAATTGCTCGCAGTGTAATACCTTCCATTACTACTTCAGGATATTCTTCTATAAATCTTTTGACGGCTTCATTGGTAGGTAGTAACAAGGTATGAGGTCCATCAGCTCCTCTTAATCTTTCACAGTAAAAGGTGTCATCTTCACATAATTGATCCAGCCATTCAAAAAACATGGCATTATCTTCTCTTGATTTTGCTGCTTCATATAAATTCTCTTCTTCATTTTCAGAGACATCATAATTTACACAGTCATTTCCTTCATCTAAAGGTATTACTTCTGGCCGGACGTCTCCATCTAAACTTATATAACCTCCTCCTCCAATACAACTGGATAAAAAAATAAAAAAAGCAAGCTGGAGAAAAGTTATATTAACAAAACGCATGGTAAGTGAAATATTAGATGTAATCTGCTAAAAAAAGAGCTCACAACATATAGTCTATGTTACAAGAGAACAATATTTTCCTAATCAATGTTTGACAAAAAAGGGGTAGAAATGATTTCTACCCCTGATTATTATTCAATCATCAAATCTTTAATTATTTTCTATTAACGCTGTCTTCCTGGATCCCACCAAGTTGTAGTAGACATCACATCAGAACCACCCATGCGACTCAATGCTTCGTTGTAGTTATCCTGATTAAGCTGGAACTCATTATTAGTATAAGCACGACGACGCGGTATATCTCTACCCTCCACTGCATCAGGTGCTCCCTGTAACATTGGCCAACTCGTACGTCTCCAGTTTGCCCAGGCTTCGGGACCTTGTGTATACAGTGATACCCACTTCTGCTCATTGATCAGTTGTATCGCACTTGCTTCATCCCATGCTACGCCAGCGTCTGACAAGAAAGCAGTAACATCCGATTCGTCAACAGAAATGCCCAAGTTATTGGAAGTATTCTCCCAGTATCTGACAGAAGCTGTAATACCTTCTTCATACCATGTTTGAGCATCTTCACCGATCCAACCTCTTGCAGCAGCTTCTGCCAAGATAAATGCAACTTCAGCGTATTGCATCATAATTCCAGGTGTTGTTGCACTACGAATAGCCTGACCAGGGAAAGAAACTTCATCATTTGTAATACTTCCTGCAACAGACTCACTTAATCCAATGGGCATACCTCTTACCTCTCCAAATAGAGGAGCAGGATCGCCATAAATGTCCAAGCGAGGATCATTACGCTCTCTCATGAATTCTACCAAAGTTTCTGCGATGGCGTAATCCGTACGAGTCAAGAAGTGTGCAAAGATAGGATTATCATTATTGGCATCAGACAGATATCTATATAATGCATTGTCATCGTTACTTTCGAAAACACCACCAGCAAATGCATCACTAATTTCAGCCTGAGCAGTACCAGGATCTACTTCAGAAAGACGCATAGCAAGACGCAGTCTTAAAGAATTAGCAAACTTTCTCCATAGATTGGTATTTCCATCATAGATCAAATCTCCTTCGATAGCACCTCCATCTAATTGAGCTGCTGCCTCTTTCAATTCAGCGATCATTCCTCTGTAAACTGTCTCCTGTGGATCATACGCAGGGCTGAAATTCTCTCTACCTAACAGTGCTTGAGTATAAGGAATATCTCCCCAAGTATCGGCGATTTGGTGAAGCACATACACTTTCATGATGCGCGCTACGCCAATCTGATTATTGTTAGCCCCGGAAGCTGCTGCTGCATCCTTGGTATCTTCATCTGTATTGAGTCTTATGATTTCCTGAAAATCATTTAACTCATCTCTATAATACTCATAGAAGCTAGCTTCAACTCCTTCATACAAGTCTGTTGTTCTTGTATATTGGGTATTAGCCATGTGCTGGATATAAATCTGTCCAGTGTAGAAAAAGAATTCCTGCGCATCGCGTTGTGCGAATGTCAATAGGTAGGAAGTAGGTACCCTTGTTGGGTTGTTTGGATCTGTGTTGAGTTCTTCAAAGTCGTCAGTACAAGACGTAAAAGAGAGAACCAGAAACAGTATCCCGATATATTTTAATATATTTTTCATCTTTTTTGAATTAAGAATTAGTGTAGATGTTGTTGTAACACAAATCTAGAGATTGTGGTGAGAAGCTATTTGCTACTTAAATTGCAAACAAGTAGCTTCTCACGTAGATATCACATTATCTAAATCTAGAGCTTCAATTGAAGGTTAAATCCGAGAGATCTTACAGATGGATGCTGTCCATTTTCAAATCCCTGAATGTTACCACTTCCGTATGCATTTTCCGGATCAATATTAGGTGCATTCTTGTGTAGGATAGCCAGGTTTCTTCCTACGAAAGCCAATGTAATTCCCTGGAAAGGAAGACTGTTGATGATACTACTAGGTAGTGAATAAGACAATCTCACTTCACGGAATTTAACGAAGCTTGCATCATATACGTAGTTCTCACGACGTACTCGTAGGTTTTTGAAGTACTCTTGTGCATCTACATAAGTAGTATTAGGAGTTCCTTCTACTGTAACACCTACAGGTAATACGCCACCACCTTCAGATACTTCATCGCGGATAGGTCTTCCATTAGGATTGGTTCCTACAGTTTCAGCCATAAGACCAGAGTACTGACCATAGCGGTTAGATACAGAGTATAGAAGTCCACCTTTCTGGAAGTCAACTACAGCACTCAGTAATATTCCTTTATAAGAGAATGTATTCACAACACCACCTGTCCAGTCTGGTAACACAGAACCTAGCACTTTATTAGTAATTCTTCTATAGTTACCATCTGCTTCAACGATACGCTTGCTTTCATCCCCAAAAACGGTTTCCTCATTGATATTTCCTTCTACACTTTCGTCATAGTAAGCAAATCCATCAGTAACAATTGTCATGTAAGGTTCTCCTACTCGAGCATTGATAGAGGGTCCCCAAGATGCAATAATATAGTTATCTTGTCCTTCAGCCAATTCTATTACTTCGTTGCGGTTACGTGCCCAGTTAATTGCGATATCCCAACGGAAATCTCCTAATTGTACAGGAGTAGCATTTAAAGCTATTTCCCATCCTTCATTCGTCATTTTACCAGCGTTTACAATCGTAGAGCTGAATCCACTAGTAGATGAAACAGATAGCGGAAGAATCTGATCAATCGTTTCTACATCATAGTATGTAACATCTAATCCCAAACGTCCATTGAAGAATCTCACTTCAGCACCAAACTCAAGAGAAGTAGTTGTCTCTGGTACAAGTTCACTGTTGTTTAGTCTATTAGGAACAGTAAAAGCAGGGTTGCTACCATATGGGTTTCCAGATGAATAGATGATTCCCAAGCGATATGGATCTGTATCATTACCTACCTGAGCCCATCCAGCGCGAAGTTTTGCATAGATCATATCCTTGTTGGGTAACAATTCAGATAATACGAAGCTACCTGTTACCGCAGGATATAAATAAGAGTTATTATCAGAAGGCAATGTAGAAGACCAGTCATTACGCAATGAAGCGTCGACAAATAACATATTCTTCCACCCGATATTTGCGCTACCATATACACTATTTACTTCTTTCTCTTCACTGTAATCATTCACAGCTGGCCGATCAATTGAAGCATCCAGGTTGAAGAAGTTAGGTACATTCAACCCACCTACAGTTGAGGCAAAGTTTCTGAAATAGCTTTGCTTACGAGAGTTTGCACCCAAGTTTACAGCTATAGAGAAATCGTCAGATATATACTTATTGTAAGTTAACAAGAACTCAAAGTTGGTCTCATTTACGTCGCGTACGTCTTCAGAATATTCTGCTACAGGTATAGATCCAGATGCTATTCTCATCTCTCTACGATCTGTATAGAAGTCTCTACGAATCCATCCATTGGCAGTCAATCCTGGAAGGATGTTGTAAGAAATGTTTACGTCTCCGAATACACGCTCGCGAGAGTCTTCGGTGGGAGATTCAAACAATACCCAGAATGGATTTTCCCAGTACAATGGATCCAGGTCAGATGGACTCTTGATATTCCATGTACGGTCAACTCCATCAGCAGTTTTGTAGTCTCTTAATCTCTCCATGTCCAACTGACGCTGGAACCACTGATTGAAACTTGTGACTACGTTACCCTGATCTGCACTATATCCAGTTGCAGGACGACCAAATGTTTCAGTATTTACATAGTTAATACGAGTAGATACACTCAACTTATCTGTAAGCTTGATACCAGCGTTCAACGCAACAGTGTTACGCTCCATTTGGCTATTAGGGATTGTACCTTCCTGATACAGGTTTGTGTAGGACAATCTCGCATTTGCCTTGTCATTTCCTCCTGTCAATGAGATATTGTTAGAAAGCGTTACCCCCGTATCGTAGAAGTCTTCGATATTACTTGGACTTGGGGAGAAAGGAGTCATTTGTCCATAATCGGCATCATCGGGATACCAGCTATACCACTGTCTCACGAGCTGACCATCCATTCTAGGTCCCCAGCTTTCATCTGCAGCATAATTTACCATGGGCTGACCATCCCAAGCAGCCCATTCTGCTGGATGACGCGTAGGATCATATGTAAAGTTGTCAAATGTCTGCTTATATCCTCCACCATATTCGTTCTGGTACTCAGGAAGTATAAAAACTTCATCCATAGTGACAGAAGAATTCACGCTAATTCCAATTCCTTTAGATCCTTTACCAGACTTAGTAGTGATAAGGATTACCCCATTTGATGCACGGTTTCCGTACAGAGCTGCTGCTGAAGGACCTTTTAGAACGGTAACTGATTCAATGTCATCAGGATTAATATCCATGGCGGGGTTACCAAAGTCAGTACCTCCACCACCACGTTGTGTTCCATAAGTGTTAAAATTCGAGTTATCGATAGGCGTACCATCGACTACGAATAATGGCTGATTATTACCTGTGATAGAGTTTGCACCACGAATCAAAATACTAGCAGATCCGCCCATGGTAGTTGCACCTGTGATTTTCACACCTGCAACCTTACCTTGAAGATTGTTGATCGCATTGGTTGTAGGAGCACCTACGACAAAGGTTTCACTCTCAATCTCTTGCACAGAGTATCCCAATGCACGTTTTTCACGGGTTACCCCCAATGCTGTTACGACGACTTCATCCAGCAGCATATCATCAGGTTCCATGTTTACATCAATGGAGCTTCTACCATTGATCACTTCTTCAATGGTCTTTTTACCTACATACGTAAATACCAGGGTAGTGGCATTGGAGGGAACATCGATGGAATATTTTCCACCTTCATCTGTGTAGGCACCTATGGTGGTACCTTTAATCAATACAGCTACACCTACAAGCGGATCGCCTGTTTCTTCTGTAACTGTTCCAGTTACGCTTTGTTGAGCCCATAGCACAACTGACGACATTGCCGTAACGACAATCGTTAGTAATAGTTTTTTCATTAGTAAAACTTTTGGTTAGTGTAAAATAATACTTAAGCGATGGTTTAGTAAGTAATTTCTAAATCATATTTAAAATTTTGTAATCTTTTAGGCTAATTAATAAGGAATAAGCATTAATGAGACTGCAATTATAATAGATTCATATTTAATCTCAAAATAGTTGCCATACGAATGCTTGATTGACTAAGTAGATAACTAATCTAGTAAAATATCAAATATCATCAAAACATTTATCTCTAGTTTTCGTAGAGAGATGATTACACAAACTTGCTTTTTCCTTCCAAATTGTTTGCTTATCCCGTGAAATTTTGCTAAATAGCTATATACCTAATTTACTACTGTGATTATACTTTTTGATTTCATATCAATAGGGGCCTGAAGCTTTCACTTCTACTGCTACCAGTAGATACTTAAAAGGCATACACTACTACTTACTTTTTTACTCGCGAAGGCGTGGATTTCTTATCCACGCCTTTTTTATATTTTGAGCACTTTTTCATAATCCGAGCCCTGATATTTCATGTTCCTATGAGATATTTTAACATATCACGTATAAATGTAGATGTAAAGTTGTGATTTTTCAAATTAATTTAATCAACCATTTTAATTTAATAGTTATCTCCTAGTAAAATAGCAAATTTTATCAATTTAATCAGCGTATGATAATCTATTTATTATTTTTCACACAACTTAATCATTTTTATCTTATTTCAAGATCATTTTTTTAATAACGCTTGGGATTTTTATCAAGCAATTATATACAGATTACAATATTTACTTCTATAAAATCATTTCCTGGAGCTTTTTTAGCTTTACTTTTAATAAATCCAGCTTCTATCTTTAGCCTTGACATTTTTCGTGATATTACATGTAGCTTAGTAGGTGAATATTGAAAGCCTCATAATGTAACACCCTGTAAATCAGAAATATATTAATATGAAATATTATACTATGAAAATAGATAAGCGCACGTAAGCAATCTGGAAAATTATGTAGTAAAAGATGTAGATATAATCAGTTGTCAGTAGATACTCTCTGTCTGACTATACTTGATTTAGTATTTTTATATCATTTATCATATTCCAGCGGCTCTTTATTACAGATTCACATTTTTCCAATAATAAATCTGCTTATAAATAAATTTAACTACTCTCAAATTCATGTTTTCTCACTTTTGACCCTCAAAAGATAATATACAATACTATTATCTCTATTTTTCACTTTCTAAAGATGACTTTCATTACTAAGTCCAAACTTTACATTTTTACATATATGAATTGCTAAAGAAGAGGAGAAATTATTTACTAAACCCTTTGGTACATATATTTACCACAAAGCTCTAAAAGTTTAATATTAAAACATTAATTCCATTGTCCGACTTATTAAAAAGGTTTAATATTGTCCCAAATTTTTAATATTGGATATGCTAGGGTTTATTTTGTTGCAAACGACGCTAAGAGAAATGCGCCAAAGGGATGGAGGTCCACTATATACTGAAACTAACTTAGGTCAATGGATTGTAGAGCCATGGAATGCTGCCTCAGCAGGCATTTTCCTTTTTATCGTTGCTTATTGGGCGATTAAATTAAGGGGTACTTATCATCAATACAGATTTGTTAGTATTTCTACAGGAATGTTAGCTGTAGGAGGAGTAGGTGGTACCATCTATCACGCATTTCGCGCTTCTCCTTTTTTCCTTTATATGGATTGGTTACCCATCATGATTTTGTGTTTAGCAGCTAGTATTTACTTTATTGTACTGCTAAGTAAAAGCTGGATAGTGGCTTTGACAGTACTGGCAGGATCCATAATGGTTCAGTTTTCTATTTTGCGAACTGGATGGGTACCTATTTCTATGGCGGTCAGTGTGAATTATATATGGATGGCACTCATAGTTCTTATACCTACAGCTTTACTTATTTATCGCACAAAATTTCATAAGATAGAATACGTTATATATGCATTAATGGCTTTCATTATCGCCATATTTTTTAGAATTGCCGACCCATGGGAATGGCTTCCCATGGGCACGCATTTTTTATGGCACGTGTTTGGAGCTGT
>CAZZEC010000003.1:0-30010 GCA_964652565.1 uncultured Bacteroidia bacterium | reverse complement strand
AATAGTTTCTTTGCTGTAATGATTGGTTACCTGGCCAATCTAGCTATACCCAGACTAGGAGAGGCTTCCCGATGTGCCGTTATGGCCAGATATGAGCACTTGCCTTTTGAAAGATTGTTTGGAACCGTAATCGCAGAACGTATTGCAGACATGCTCATGCTTCTCATCATCATGGGGATTGCCATTATCTCTCAGTTTGACAACTTGTTTACACTGCTCAACCAGGACCTCTCCGCTCAGGATATTTCTGATAACCCAGATTCTACGCTTCAAGGGGAATCCATGATGGATGCAATCCTTGCAAAGCTCCCTTCAACATGGACCATAATGATTGTGCTATCCATCGGCATTGTGGCACTGATAGGATTTATTTTTATTCTCAGAAGATCCAATCATCCATTTATCACTAAAATTAAACACATATTTGTAGGCTTGTGGGAGGGAATGAAAAGCATATACGAGATGGAACATAAGTGGTATTTTATTTTTCATACGGTATTCATATGGTTCATGTATATCATGATGTTCTACGTAGCGATATTCAGTTTACCTGGTATTAAAGATGTGCCTGTAGAAGCCGTTCTGGTTACGTTTGTAACGGCCAGCTTTGCCTTTATTATCGTTCAAGGGGGACTGGGTGCTTTCCCAATTATGGTTATGATTACCCTTGCTATGTATGGTGTTGACAAAAATGAAGGGCTTGCTTTTGGTTGGATCATTTGGACTGCTCAGACCTTACTCGTTATTATAGTAGGACTTATTTCGCTTCTACTCATGCCTTTTATAAATTCTCTTAATCCAGTAAAATCCGTCGAGTAACCTCCTGATTACTTTAGCTCCAAACATTCTACAACCCCTCTACGTTTTTCGTATAAATGAAAAACACATATGACAAAGGTGCCTGTTCAAACACAATTAGCGTCATCAGATATTTTACAACCTGGTATTCAGTGGTTTGAACAAATGGGGTGGAAACCTTTTGATTTTCAGTTAGCCACCTGGAACGATTATCTGCAGGGCAAAAGTGGAATAGTGAATGCCCCTACAGGAAGTGGTAAAACATACTCTCTTATCATACCTATACTACTGGAGTATATTCACCTGAATAAACAATCAAAGGGATTACACGCGATATGGATAACTCCCATTCGTGCGTTGACAAAAGAGATTAAAGCTGCTGCAGAACGCGCCATTGACGGGTTGGGAGTATCCTGGGAAGTGGGTATCAGATCTGGGGATACAAGCAGCTCTGAGCGAACTCGTCAAAAGAAAAACCCTCCTGAAATTTTAATTACAACTCCTGAAAGCTTGCATCTATTGCTGGCACAAAAAGGGTATCCCAAATATTTTCGGCATCTAACATCCGTAATCGTTGATGAGTGGCATGAATTAGTTGGGTCTAAGCGAGGAGTTCAAATGGAATTAGCGCTTTCTCGTCTAAAAGGTTTACTACCTCAATTAAAGATCTGGGGAATATCTGCTACGATAGGGAACATGGAAGAGGCAGCAGAAATCTTATTGGGAGAACGCTCCCGCAGTAATCCACATACCATCATTAAAGCTGATATACACAAGCACATTGAAGTGGCTTCCATACTTCCTGATGAAATAGAACGTTTCCCCTGGGCAGGCCATCTAGGAATCAAGCTCTTGCAAAAGGTAATACCCATTATCCAACATAGTTCCTCAACACTCATTTTTACAAATACGAGGTCTCAATGCGAAATATGGTATCAACAACTGCTTCAAGCTGAACCGGATTTGGCCGGTATCATTGCGATGCATCATGGTTCTATCAGTAGAGAATTGAGGGATTGGGTTGAGGAAGCTATTCACGATGAAAGACTCAAGGCAGTGGTATGTACTTCCAGTCTGGATTTGGGTGTTGACTTTCGGCCTGTAGAAACAATCATCCAGATAGGTAGCCCCAAAGGAGTAGCCAGATTTGTGCAAAGAGCTGGAAGAAGTGGCCACCAGCCTGGTAAAGTGAGTAAAATATATTTTGTTCCTACGCATTCTCTTGAGCTGATTGAAGGGGCCGCACTCAGGAAGGCTATTCATGAACATATATTAGAAAGTCGTCTACCCTACATTAGGTCTTTTGATGTACTTATTCAATACCTGATAACGCTAGCGGTATCTGAAGGATTTGACCCGGAAGAAATCTATAAGGAAGTTTTGCGTACTTACTCCTTTCAAAGCGTCTCATTAGAAGAATGGCAGTGGTTATTGGACTTTATTACTTCTGGTGGACAATCACTCTATGCTTATGACGAATACAAAAAAGTAGATGTAACCGAAGATGGGAAATACAAGGTAAACAACCGAGGGGTAGCGATGAGACACCGGCTATCAATTGGTACAATTACTGGCGATAGCTCGCTAACTGTCAAATTTTTAAAAGGAGGTAAGATAGGTACAATTGAAGAGTGGTTTGCGTCTCAACTCAAACCTGGAGATGTATTCTGGTTTGCTGGAAGAAGCTTGGAACTGGTGAGAATCAGGGAAATGACGGTACAAGTTCGCAGAAGTAAATCAACCAAAGGGAAGGTCCCTTCCTGGATGGGAGGAAGAATGCCCCTATCAACTCAGCTTTCGGCCATGTTGAGATTTAAAATTAACCAGGGTGCATTACTTATGTATGAAGACATTGAAGTTCAAGTGCTTGAACCCCTACTTCAGCTTCAGGCTTCACGCTCAGCCATACCCAAACAAGATGAATTTCTCATCGAATACTTTACCAGTAAAGAGGGCTTTCACCTGGTCATGTATCCTTTTGAAGGCAGGTTTGTTCATGAGGGAATGGGAGCGTTAATGGCCTATAGATTATCGCTATTCAAGCCTATTACATTTTCAATAGCGATGAATGACTATGGATTTGAATTGCTTTCCGATACAGAGATTCCTATCCAGGAGGCTTTGGACTCCGATATTTTTTCACTTGCTCATCTTACGGAAGATATTCAATCGAGTATCAATGCTGTGGAGATGGCTAAAAGAAGATTTAGAGATATCGCCAGTATTGCAGGGTTGGTTTTTAAAGGGTATCCAGGTAAGCAGATGAAAGACAAACACCTGCAATCTTCTTCTCAGTTATTTTTTCAGGTTTTCAGCGAATATGAACCCAATAATTTACTACTGAGACAAGCATACGACGAAGTTATGAATTTTCAATTGGAGGAAGTCCGGTTGAGACAAGCCCTAGAAAGGATCAATGCGCAAAGTATCATATTTAGTCAACCAGAAAAAGC
This sequence comes from uncultured Bacteroidia bacterium, assembly GCA_964652565.1. GTDB lineage: Bacteria > Bacteroidota > Bacteroidia > J057 > J057 > JBCCTX01. Next base: position 26,759 of record CAZZEC010000003.1, on the reverse strand, counting down.
CACCCCATTTGCCTTTCCCATCATCGTGGACCGTCTAAACCGTGAACGATTGAGTTCTGAAAAGCTAGAAGATCGCATCAAGAAAATGAGGCTTCAACTAGAGTAATTATCTAGCTTCATTCCCTTTTCTAAATGCAGCAATGGCTAACCTGACACTACCCTGTGTTTCAAGTAATGCTTTTGCTTCCGATTCTGATACTCCTGTTTCTTCCATTACCATCTTTATCCCTCTTCCTACTAATTTGTCATTCGAGAGCTGCATATCCACCATTTTATTTCCCTTTACTCTGCCTAACTTAACCATGACAGAGGTAGAGATCATATTGAGTATTAACTTTTGAGCAGTACCTGATTTCATGCGGGTGCTTCCTGTTACAAACTCTGGCCCGACTACCGCGACAATGGGAAAATCCACTTTGTCTTCTAAAGGACTTCCAGCATTACAAGTAATACAACCTGTAGGGACTCCATTTCTTTTGGCGTCATCCACCGCTCCAAGGACATAAGGCGTAGTGCCACTTGCTGTAATTCCCACTAAAAAATCTCCCGAATTAATATGATATTCTGATAAATCTTTCCATCCCTGGGAGGTGTCGTCTTCTGCACGCTCTATCGAAGACCTGATTGCTTTGTCTCCTCCGGCAATCACTCCTATCACCCAATCAGAAGGAACCCCATAGGTAGGTGGACACTCAGAGGCATCGACAATTCCCAATCTGCCGCTTGTTCCGCTCCCGATGTAAAATAGCCTTCCGCCATTATGCATCTGCTCATATACTTTATCGACGAGTTGCTCAATTTGCGGGATAATGCCTTTAATCACCTGAGGGACTTTATGGTCCTCATTGTTGATATTCTCCAAGAGGTCATGTGTAGACATCTGCTCCAAATGGTCGTACAAGGACGATTTTTCCGTAGTCTTTTGTATCATTAATTAGCATTTAATAATGTGATTGTAAATTTACCTTAAAAAAGCTTAACTTAATGTATTGCCGAAAAATATTGCCAGGGCAAACGCACTACAATCATTAATAGCTGCTAGTCAGCAGCTTAAGTTGATTCAATATATAAATATTTTAATCGTAATTAACTAACAATGAATTATTTATAAAATTTGGTGCTTTTGCCCTGAAAATATTGCCAATACAGAATCCAATGCCTTTATTTCTAGCTGAGAGATAATATCTTTTTACCATCTCTGTAGGATTCCAAAATTGTTTGATACATTTCATGAGCATCCTCTTCGTCAATTACAAATATTTCATAGATGGTCGGATTTATCAATCCTATTCCTTCTGTAAAGATCGGTGTTCCATAAAACCTGATAACACTTGAATACTCAGTTTGTACTTGGCTTTCCCTAGCTGGACTTTCAATGGAAAACTTAGTAATCGAATCGAGATTTATCGTTGTTCCTTCAAAATCTATCAGCATATCTTGTTAACATTTTAAGGTCTGTTGCGATGTCTGTACATGTTGCTTTACAACCTGTTATTGGAAAGTAAAAGATTAAGATATCTATTTACAATTTAATTTATCTATCATTCATTTTTCATCCACATGTTACCGTAATCAAAAAGTAGATATTCCAATATATCCTTTCGCTAATTAATGGAGTTTAATAAATAGATAATTTTTCTATTTTTACTTTATGAATCAACACATAAAATACTTATTATTTGCCCTTGCCTTTGTGATCGTAGGCTTGTGGATTGGGCTAAGACTTAGGGGAACATCTAGGATAAGTTCTGATTCACGATTTGAGATACCTAGCAATAGGAATATTGATCAAATCAAAAAACTTCAGGATGTAGTAGAATTTGTAAGCAGGAATTATGTAGAAGATGTCGATCAGACCGAACTCGTTGATAAGGCGATCAAAGGTATAATGGAAGAATTAGACCCTCACTCATATTATATTCCAGCCTCAGACAATAAATATATAGAAGAACAAATGAGGGGAAGTTTTGAAGGAATAGGTATTGAGTTTGATATTGTCGATGATACTATTTACGTAGAAGCACCTGTCCCGGGATCACCTAGTGATAAATTAGGAATAAAATCGGGAGATAAAATTATACAAGTCGAAGGAGAAAATGTTGCAGGGATAAATATTACTAATGAATTAGTATTAAAATATCTTAAAGGTCCAAGGGGAACGAAAGTAAATGTCTCAATATTGAGAAAAGGAATAGATGAATTGTTGGAATTCAATATTACCAGAGACCGCATTCCACTAAATAGCTTACGTTTCTCATACATGATCGATCAAGAAACGGGGTATATAAAAGTAGACAGGTTTTCTGAAACAACTTATTCTGAGTTTAAGAAAAGTTTAGATGGACTGATGTCTGAGGGAATGCAAAATCTCATTCTCGATTTGCGTGGAAACCCGGGAGGATATATGACGATGGCTTACAGAATGGCGGATGAATTCCTGGCAAGTGGGAGAGTCATTGTGTCAACGGAAGGGAGAATTAAAGAAAGTAAACAAACGTACGAATCCACCCAACGCTTGTCCTCCTTTGAAAAGGGTCCACTTATTGTCTTGATCGACTATGGATCAGCTTCTGCAAGTGAGATCGTTGCAGGAGCTGTACAGGATCACGATAGAGGATTAATTGTAGGCGTACGATCATTTGGTAAAGGACTCGTTCAAAAACAGGAAGATCTGGCAGATGGCTCTGCTATTCGGTTAGTTATATCTGAATATTATACGCCCAGTGGAAGATGTATACAAAAACCCTACGGAGAAAGTGAAAGCGAGTACGAACGAGAGATACTTGAACGCTTTAGAAACGGAGAGGTATTCGATGCCTCTAAAGTCACATTTCCAGATTCTTTAAAATATACTACAGAATCTGGTAGAACGGTATATGGAGGAGGTGGGATTTTTCCAGATGTCTTTGTCCCTAACGATACTACGTTTGAAAGTAAATATCTGACAAAACTTCGCTCTCAGGATGTCTTCCGTGATTTCGCCTCTCATTATGTAGATGACCATCCAGCATTGATTACTATGTATCCCAGAAATGAAGACTTTGTGCAAGATTTCGACATTCAGGATACTATGATAGATCAATTTTTGGACTATGCCCAATCTCATGATATCCCCTTCGATAAAGAAGAGTTTGGCATTTCTGAGAATTTGATTCGAAATTACATAAAGGCATTTATAGGTAGACGGTTATATAATGATGAAGGATTTTTTCCTGTCTTACATCAAATGGATATGGTGCTTCAGAAAGCATTGACGTTGATTCCATCTGCTGCGGAACTGGAAAAGTCTGGTTCGCTTGAATTTATAGCAAAAGAATAATAGATATGTTTTCTTCCCATGAACTAGAAAATATTTTGTTTCTAGACATAGAGACAGCAACCATCACTCCAGACTACGATAGCTTATCTGATCGAATGAGAGATCTTTGGGATAAAAAATCTCTGCGTTATATGAGAACTGACGCTCCCAAAACTCCCGAAGAATTATTTGCTGAGAAAGGAGGAATACATGCCGAATTTGGTAAGGTAGTATGTATCTCATGCGGTGTGGTAAGATTTGAGCAAGGTCCTACTGCACCACCTACTATCAAACTTAAATCTTACTACGGTTCAGATGAGAAAAATATTCTCGACGAATTTGGCGAAATGCTCAATATGTATATGCGGAGGAAAGAGGGTATTAATCTTTGTGCTCATAATGGGAAAGAATTTGATTACCCATATTTAGGAAGAAGGTATGTCATTCAGGGTCTACCCTTACCAGATGCCTTGCAGTTAAGGGGTAAGAAACCCTGGGAAGTGAGTCTATTGGACACAATGGAATTGTGGAAATTTGGCGACTATAAATCCTATACAAGCCTGGAACTTTTGGCAGCCGTACTCGATATTCCCTCACCTAAAGACGATATAGACGGGAGCCAGATAAGTCAGGTATTTTGGGAGGATCAAGGCTATGAAAGAATCAAGGCATATTGTGAAAAAGACGTATTTACTACTGCACAGATTGTATTAAAAATGAGTAGACTCCCTGTAGCAGAAAACCTCCCTGTAGAAACCGAAGAACCTTAAGATCATGTCAGATTTACAACGGCTTAAACGCATAGTAAAAAGTCTTATCCCACGAATACCCAGAAAATCTGAATTGAGATACGATTATGGGGATGCCAGATTGATGATTAATGACCTTGCACTTGACCTTAGCCCGCAAACGCTCTCCTATCTCGTAAATAATGATATGGTACTGGAAGATTTCATCAATAGTATCTACGATCTGGAGCACCAGTTGAGAAGGCAAGTAACAACACGAATGAATACTATCGACCCAGAACTACTTCCCAAGGTCTATGAGGAAAGTAACAGCGTAACCTTTACCGTAAAATTTGATGGAGATGAATGGATCTTCGCGGAATATACTATTTCTTAGATACTCCCACTCAAGCTAATAATGTAATTTCTACCTGGAGCTACAATTCCCGAGGAATAAGGTCGATATCGTTGATCCGTAATATTTTCAATCCCAAGCGACAGACTTAAATGATCACTGAAACGATAATTGGCTTTAAAATTCAGGGTATACCAATCAGGAGAGAAGGGGTTACCATCTTCATCTTCTGCATAGATGAAAGGTTTACTCCTTTCTGAAGGTGCTAATCTTTCATACGGTATTGCTCCATTATAAGTGGTATAAAAATCGGCCAGAAGTTGTTTCACTTCAAGTTGAAGATGAGTTGCTCCGAAAGTTGGCGCAACATGTCTCACAGCCATCCCCTCCTGGTCTTCCCCCCTTGACCAAGTAAACCGAGAATCCAGATTCAACCAAGGCTTCAATTGTGCTGTCAATGACAATTGTATTCCATAAATTGAAGCATTCTCTGCATTCACCAGCGCCTGAACTCGACTCAACTCCCCATCATATATGATACTATCTTGTCCATTAAAAGTAAAATCTCTCCTGACTATTGCATTATCCAACCACGTATAGAAACCTGTAACCTCAAACTGTGATCCCTCCCAAAATGAATATCTTAGGCTCAGATCCAAATTATATGCGTATTCTGCACCCAATTGAGGATTGGGTACCAATACATTTCCAGGCTCACTATCAAATACTTTACCTATATCATCTATATTGGGAGCTCTAAAGCCTGTGGATGCATTGATACTTATCCTCCATTGAGAAAAAGGTGTATAAACTGCCCCCAAACTCCCGTTTAATGCGCCAGTGTTATCGCGAATCACTTCAAAAGGAAAGTCAAAAAATGTATCCTCGAATGGTGCTTCAAAAGCAATGAAATTATATCTCAATCCAAAGGAAAACTTCCACCTACTACCCAGTTCGTGTTGAATACTGCTGTACAAGGCAGAAGAAGCCCATGTAGAACCATTTGGATATCTACTAGCTACCGGTCTTAGATCTTCAGAAGTTACATCTCTTTCCCAGCCACGAGATGCTATCCAATTTGCTAATACCTCTCCCCCATAGAACAACCGTAAAGTAGGACTTACATTTTTGGTAAAATCCCAGGTAGCTGAAAGTGCATCTACATTTTCTACTCGTGTCCTCAGCCATGGATCTCCAAATGACCGATCATTTCTACTTTCTTCAAATGCTTGATATGCAAGTTTTACTTTAAACTGATCAAAAACGGGTGTCTGTGCTGTGTAATGCATCCCTAATGCATGCATTTGCCATTTTTGGGGGCCATAAAACCATTCTGCAACTCCAGGCTGATCCCCTTCCCATTCTATCAAACGATCGTATCTCGGCACATCAGAAGTCTGAGAAAAGTGAAAGCTGTATTCCCAATCCATAAAATTTCCAGTCCTGATTCTCAATTTCTGTAAAGTGCTCCACTGATCGTAACCAGAAAATCGCTGAGTTAAAGGGTCATCATTGGTCACTATACTGTCAATATTATTGATTCTGGATACGTATTCGCGTCTCAAATAAGCATCTCTACCATTTCTACCCATTGTCAAGTCATCAAACGCTGAATAACTAATACTGCCTAACCAACTCCATTTTTGTTTAGAGATATTAACATCCAAATGACTGGTTCTCTCTGTGTTTGCAGTTGCGTATCTTACAAACGCATTTGCATTGATATTCAAGTCATCGTTTGAGGAATATTGAGGTTTCAGGGTTCGAAAATCCATCACTCCTCCCAGGGCATCGCTACCATAAATTACTGAGCCTGGACCATATATTACCTCTGCGCTAGATATTACATGAGGATCTAATGAAAGGATATTTTGTAGATTACCACTTCTAAATATAGCATTATTCATTCTTACATCATCCACAACCAGCAATACCCGATTCGCTGCAAATCCACGAATCATAGGGCTCCCTCCCCCAAGTTGACTTTTCTGAATAAATATCTCCCCCGTAGCACCTATTAAATCCGCAGTAGTCTGTGGCTGTTGTATTTGGATTTCTGTCTGTGTGATTCTGGATATCTTGTAAGGAAGATCATTCTTTTTCTGTTCCCATCTATTAACTGAAATAATGATCTCAGATAAATCAAATTCTCGAGGTGTTAACCATATTGTTGTGACAGAATCTGTAATATCTCTAAAATGCAGGTTTATCTTGTCATAGGCTTTGTGGTGAAAAATAAGCGTATCTACAACCCCAAATTTTCGTAAGTCAACTTTCCCGTATTCATCCGTCAGCAGACCTTTCTCTTTCCACTTTACGATAACTTCACTTACTGGATTCCCCGTTTCCACATCTTTCACTACCACCTCTTGCCCCCATCCGCGAGTATGGATAACAATAGCTATGAAAAATACATGTATCCCAAATTGACATAATCTATGCATATTGCCAGCCTGATTTCCAGAACCTACACTCATATAATATCCAATGCTCTAAATCTATCGAATACATAGGTCAAGCCCAAAATCTTACTACACGTTAGATAAGGAACTACATACGAATAATCATTCTTATATTCTGCACATGCGTAGTTCTATTGATTCCTTTCCATTATTCACAGGGTAAAATGACTCTACGTCAGGTAAATCATTTGGAAATTGGCTAATATATCTATCTCCAGGCGGTTTCCCTTATAACAGTTAGAAGGTATAGGTTTAATATCTCCATCAACTTCAATTGATTCTGCGATAAATGGAAGTCCATGAAAGATCAATTTACATATCGTATAGGTAGGTTGATATTCTCCTTCGTTGGATTGTGATAATTTGAGCGAATTCTCAGTGCCAGAAACTTCAAACTTTTTTATGAGAAATTCTCCCTGTTCATATTCATATCCATCACCCGAATCTTCGTATTGGTAGCTAATTACAGACTGCTTTTGAGTATAATATACATGTAAGTACAATTCATCTATCTGACGTTCCCCCACATATTGTCTGACAGGATAAAACGGAAGTACTGCTCCAGCCCTTACAAACATAGGAATATGTTCTAGGGGAGCTTCAGTCCAAAGTTCTTTTCTTCCTTCTGTGAGTTCATCTGTATAGAATTCATACCATTCACCTTTGGGAAGATATAGATGTCTTCCTCTAACACCCGGTTCAGATATTGGACAAATTAGTAGGTGATCACCTAGTGCAAATTCTTCCATGCGATAGTACGTATCCGGATTTTCCTGATCCAGAAACGTTAAGGGTCTCAACATGGGAGTTCCCTCACTCACATATTGCCAAAAGGTGGTGTAAAGAATGGGGAGGATCTGATAACGAAATTCGATGGTTTTTCGGGCGATTGTCTCATATTCTTCTCCAAATGCCCAGGGTTCCTGATCTGTATTGAACTGAGAAGCTTTCTCTTGTACTGCATCTTCATCGACTTCAGAAGCTCCATCTACATTATTACCCATTGTATGGTTCCTACAAAGAGGGTGAAAAATGCCTAATTGAAGCCATCTTACAAGAAGCTCTCCATCTGAGAGATCATTAAATCCTCCAATATCCGATCCCACAAAAGAAAACCCAGAGACACTCATTCGCTGAGATTGTATATTCGCCAGGCGTAGATGCTCCCATGAAGATACATTGTCTCCAGTCCAGGCTGAAGCATATCGCTGCCCTCCAGAATAAGTGGCCCTGGTAATGATAAATGGACGATAGGGATATGCGTATCTTTTAACCCCTTCGTAAGAGGCCCTGGACATCTGCATGCCATATACATTATGAGCCTTGCGGTGACTACAAGAATTACCATCGAAGTCGTGGCGTACATCATCATATACTGTTCGCCCTTCAATATCAAAAGTAGCTGGCTCATTCATATCATTCCAGACTCCACGAATACCATCTTTACGAATTAAATCTCTATACAGTGTGGACCACCAATACCGTACTTCAGGTGAAGTAAAATCCGGGAAGAAGCATTCTCCTGGCCATACCCTCCCCTTTACATAGGGTCCATCCTGCCTTCGACAAAAGTACTCTTTCTCCACTCCTTCCTTATAAATGGCATAATCATCATCAATTTTGATTCCCGGATCAATGATCACCACTGTTTTGAACCCCTGATCGCCAAGCTCATTTACTAATTGCCGGGGATCGGGGAAAAATTTGGGATTCCAGGTAAAACACCTATATCCATCCATGTAATCTATGTCCAGATACAACGCATCACAAGGTATCTTTCGCTCTCTAAACTGTTTGGCTATTTCACGTACCCTCGATTCAGGATAATAGCTCCATCTGCATTGATGATATCCTAATGCCCATAATGGGGGTATCTCAGGTGCTCCTGTTAGCTTTACATATTGTCTGGCAACCTCCATCAACTCAGGACCATAGAAAAAATAGTAATTCATTTCTCCTCCATCAGCCCAGTAGCTGGCAACTTCAGGACGCTCTGCAGCAAAATCAAAATAGGTTCGAAAGGTATTATCAAAAAACACCCCATATCCTACTCCCTTCCTCAATCCATAATAAAAAGGGATACTGCGATAAAGAGGGTCCGTATCATCCCCATATCCAAAACAATCCATACACCAGTTTTGCAATCTTTTCCCTCTGAGATTTAGGGAACAAGTCTTGTCTCCCAATCCAAAATACTGCTCTTCATATATGGATTTTTTACTCATCATCACAATATCACCGCCATATCTGTCTTTTCTCCAGTGGAATCCCTTTTCATCCTCTAAAATTATATTTCCAGCCCGATCCCATATCTGTATCGATAGATTCTCTTTCTCTATCTTACATACCAATGCAGATGTAGTGAGTGTTACGCGACGCTTTCCCTCTCTCGATCTCAAAAACTGGTGGCTTTGTTCTACATTATCTTCAATTGCATAGGAAAAGTCATTCTGAAAAAATCCTTCGGTAGAATATCTGAAACGGATCAAGTGGTCGTTGATCACGTGTACCAGTAAGATTACCCCGTTTTCGGTATGAAAGTAAAAACGGTTCTCTTGTTGATCCCACTTTTTTAACGTGCTTGGGTATTGTTCTACTGCCATTAACAAAAATATTGATCTTACCAAATGGTAGATTCGTTGTGCTCTAGTCCTGCTCCATGAGAGCATTCAAAGATAGGAATTAATTTGAATTATAATGAGAAACCCATGATTACGAGATTTTTCTAAAAAAAGAGATATTGGTGTTGCTGTAATATATAATCTGTAAAAGAGTATGTTTTATCACAATAAATACCTATACCCAGTTCGAAAGCAAAAAAAATACTTCCTTAAAATTTAAATAAATTGTAGTTTTAGTATTACGTTAGGGTAATATTCGTATGTATGGCTTAAAATGACACACTATCCGTATGGATTGATAGTCTCCCAAGATTAACTTTCCCTTCATAGTATATTTTATTTGCAAAATAATTAGCTTTAGGTCATACTTTTACCGAAATTTGAATTAGCATAAAGATTCATTGTATTATTTAATCTTTCGTGCCATAGAGAGTAGTATTTTTTCATGAACGATAACATCCCGAGAATATTAGCTGGTTATATTGTTTCAGAGTTGAAACAACCTTTAACGATCTTGTTGATAGCCCAGGAAAAGCTAAGCAAACTTCTCACAGATCATCAGGGAGATGCTAATGACATCCGATTGATACGTAAAAGTGCAGAAGCGTTGAACAACATGCTGGACCAGCTTTCAGATCCACACAAAATCATCCAAAGATATTTACAATTAAATACAGTGCTATTGCCCATAAGGCATACTATCCAAGAACAGATCAAGTGCCTCAAACAATTTAATCCAGAAGAAAAAATACATATCGAACTGGATATTAAACTTTCCAAAGAGCATATGGAGGGATGGATAGACAAAGAAAAGTTTACATCAATCCTATGTTATTTGATGAGTTTTCTAAGAGAATCTCCCACTTCTACGAAAAGTCAGATTATCGTCCGTTCAATCTCTCAAGCTTCAGATTTACCCACTTCTTTTCGCGATGATTTTGATTCTCTAAAAGGAGACTTAATCTTCACGATCACAAACTTTCCTGAAGTTTCAGAGATGTCAGAAAGCGATTTTTCCTTAAATGAATTTGCAGAATATTCTGATGCCCTGAGATATTTTTTTAGCCTAAAGCTGATTGAATTTCATCATGGACGTGCTATCTACGACCATGACAAAGGATCTTTGTATTTTACCCTGGGCATAAGAGAAGCGGAAGCAATAGGACTCAAACCTAATTCAACAACGACATCATCCAAGACGGATATATTGGTCGATGAACTTGCTGAAGAAGATTTACATGGTGAGGAAGATGAGGAAGAAGAGAATAGACTCACTATCGTGGTAGTAGAAGATGATCAAAACGTAAGAAACTTACTGAAGGAACTATTGTCGGAAGAATACATAGTACATACTGCTGAGAATGGAAAGTTAGGCTATGAGATCATTCAAGAAATACTTCCTGATTTAGTAATCAGCGACCTCAAAATGCCTGAAATGGATGGAGTGGAATTAACCACTAATATCAAGTCCAATTTAGAGACCAGTCATATACCGGTCATTTTATTGACTGCCTTTACAAGCATCAAGGATAGAATCAGAGGCTTAAAAACAGGAGCAGATCATTATTTCTCTAAGCCTTTTCACAGTGAAGAATTATTGTTGACTATTCACAATGATCTTCAAAACCGGAGGTTTATTCAACGGGCATTCTTCAAAGATGCTTCCATGAAACCTGAAGATATGAATCTGAATGGCGCAGATAAAAAGCTTCTGGACCAAGCTATCAAAATAGTCAAGGAAAATATTGAGAATCCCGACTTCCAGGTAAAAGACTTTGCAGATGCACTCAATATGGCAACAGCGACCTGCAACCGAAAACTCAGGGCCATTACAGGTCTCACCTCTAATCAGTTTATTCGAAATATAAAACTTAAGGAAGCTTCGAAAATGCTGCTGGAAGGCGAGTTTAACATAGGAGAAGTCGCATTTAAAGTAGGATTTGTCGATCAGCGCTATTTCAGCAGAATATTTAAACGACAATACAATGTTCCTCCCCGGGAATACATCAAAAAAATTAAAGGTGAATCTGATGACTTGGGAGAAGATGAGCTTGAAGATTGATCCATTTCCTCAGCGTCAAATCTTTTCAAATTGTTTGAGAAATCGGATATCATTCAACGAATAGAGACGCAAATCAGGCACCCTGTAAAATAGTTGTGCAATGCGCTCAACTCCCATGCCAAAGGCATAACCAGAATATATTTCAGGATCGATGTCACAGTTCTCCAAGACATTGGGATCAACCATTCCGCAACCCATGATTTCTACCCATCCTGTATACTTACATACATTACAACCATCACCTCCGCAGATACGACACGTAACATCCATCTCTGCACTGATTTCTGTAAACGGAAAATAGGAGGGCCTCAAACGTATGGCTGTTTGGTCTCCAAACAGCTCTCGGGCGAAAAATAGTAAGGCCTGCTTCATATCAGCAAAACTAACACCTTTATCTACAGCCAAGCCTTCCACTTGATGAAAAAAGCAATGTGCACGAGCAGAAATAGCTTCATTTCTATACACTCTTCCCGGTGCAAGTATACGCAAAGGAGGTTTCTGCTTTTCCATAGTGCGTATTTGAACGTTGGATGTATGCGTTCTCAGCAAATAATCAGGGCCCCTGGATATAAAGAAAGTGTCTTGCATCTCCCTTGCTGGATGATCAGGTGGGAAATTCAACGCACTGAAATTATGCCAATCATCTTCTATTTCTGGTCCTTCGGCTACAGTAAATCCGATACGATGAAAAGTATAGACAATTTTGTTGAGGATAATAGATAGAGGGTGGCGTGCACCTGCTGCAAAGGGTTCCCCCGGTAATGTCAGATCATGTGGTTGATCTGCTTTGCGATTTTGTCGTTCAATGATTTGCTGAAACTCTATCAGCCGTTCATTTGCCCGCTGCTTTAATTGATTCAAAGGCTTACCAACTTCTCGCTTTTGATCACCTGGAAGCTCTCTGAAATCTGCAAATAATTGATTAATTATCCCCTTCTTATTTGTGAATCTACGCTTATATTCTTCAAATTGCTCAGCATCTGAGACCAGATATGCTTCAACTTCATCATGTAATGCATGTATTTTATCCTTCATGTAAAAAATCTATTACTTTTATTAGCCAATATTTGGGAATAACAACTAAACATAACGCTTATCAAAGGACGAAATTGCACGTCTTATAGAAAAGTCGCAAATTGTTTGAAGAATTTAATTTTATGGCCAAAAAGGAGTCTTCCTCTCACAACAAATATAAGTACCGAGCTCTGAAGACCTATGCATCTAATGAATGGTTAGCTGATAGTAAAAAAAAGTATCGACAGGTTTTTGATCAAAATGAATCGAAAACTATCTATGCAGAATTTTCCTTTTACAATAAACTCTTTGATAAAGAGGATTGGGAGGCCGAAATTACACTCAAAGTGTATCGTACTTCCGGGACCAGAGAGAAGGGGTCTGCTCCCTCAGCTGCAGACCAACAGATATTTGATGATATACATATTCCCGTATTTGTCTCTAAAGATCAGCACGAAATATATGTTAGGGAGGGTTTTGGTGACGAAAAACTGGGAAATACCTGGATCGAAGGAACATATTACTGGGAAGCTTATATCGATGGGGATTACGTATCATCAAGAAAATTTTATATCTATGATGTAGGCCCTGTATCGAGTACGCACAACCCCTACCTGGAGATCAAATCACTTAAGCTCTATGAAGGGCCTAAAAAAAATGTCCGCAAAGAGCGAAGGGTATACTTGACAGAGTTTAAAGACGCCGATTCGCGTTTTGTATGGCTGGAATTCATCGCTAAAAATAAAGTTAAGATTCCCTGGATTGCGGAAATTACCTTTAATTTTTACAATAGTACCCGGCAGCTTAAAGGCCAAACTGTGGAAATGATCCATGTAAAACGCCAACAAAAACAAATAGAAACCACCTGGGGATGGGGATCAGATTTTCGAGGTACCTGGTTTGAAGATAAATATACTGTAGAAGTAGTATTTATGGATAAACTCATCGGAGTACTTCCATTTAAAGTAGGAAAATCATTCACAGAAGGTACACCGAATCTACTCACCCCCAATGAACACGATCTTATCACAGGTATACCCACCTACCCTGAAGTGGAAGATCTCACCCTGGAGGAGGTTCTGAAGGAAATGGATCATCTTGTTGGTCTAGAAGATATTAAACGCAGAATAAGGGAGTACGCTCAATATTTGAAATTTTTATATCTTCGAATAGAAAAAGGCCTCGATGATAAAATAGACATCCCATTACATGCAATATTTACCGGGAACCCTGGAACGGGCAAAACCACGGTAGCCCGCATGTTAGGCAAAATATACAAGAAACTGGGATTGCTGTCCAAGGGTCATGTCTATGAAGTGGATAGAGCCGATATTGTTGGAGAATATATCGGACAAACAGCACCAAAAGTCCGTGCTGTACTCGAAAAAGCAAGGGGAGGAATTTTGTTCATCGACGAAGCATATGCACTTGCCAGAGGGGAAGAAGATGTCAAAGACTATGGAAGAGAGGTGATAGAAATGTTAGTCAAAGAAATGTCCAATGGAAAGGGAGATTGGGCCGTGATTGTTGCAGGTTATCCCAAAGAAATGGATACATTTCTATTGTCAAATCCCGGGCTCAAATCGCGATTCAATTTAAAGTTTACATTTCCCGATTATTTGCCCGAAGAGCTATATGAAATTGCGCTTAAGAAAGCACAACTACAAAAAGTATCCTTCAGCAATGATGCAGATCATTTCTTAAGACAAAAGCTATTGGAAGCTTATCGCAATAGAGATCGCACCTTTGGACATGCGAGATATGTTATTTCCCTGATCAATGAGTCAAAGCTACAGTTAGGCCTAAGGATCATGCAAGAACCTCATCCAGAATCCCTGCCGCTTGAATCCTTGTCTACTATCACCAGCGAAGATCTCATGTCTGTATTTGAAGCCAGATCATCAAAAAAACTAAATATTCCGATTGATGAACCTTTACTCAGTGAGGCGCTCTCTGAACTCGACACACTAATCGGTTTAGAAAATGTGAAGAAAAATATCAAAGAACTGGTCAGTTTAGTGAAATACTATAAAGAAATTGGAAAAGATGTTCTCAATGCATTTTCACTTCACACTGTTTTTACGGGAAATCCTGGTACAGGAAAAACAACGGTGGCTAGGATCATGGGTAAAATATATAAAGCCTTGGGTATATTAGAAAGGGGTGAGGTAATAGAATGCGACAGGCAGATGATGGTAGCTGGATATGCAGGACAAACTGCTGAAAAGACACATAATTTAATAGAAAAAGCCAGGGGGAGCGTATTGTTTGTAGACGAAGCATATACATTAAACCAAGGCCCTTCCGATTCATTTGGAAAAGAAGCCGTAGAAACGCTCCTTAAGCGAATGGAAGACATGAGAGGAGAAATAATCGTCATTGTAGCAGGATATCCGGATAATATGTGGAACTTTCTGGAGAGTAATCCCGGATTAAAGTCTCGATTTGATCGGAAGATGGAGTTTGAAGATTATTCTCCAGAGAATTTGCTCAAAATTGCAGCGGGAATACTTTCCAAAGAGCAGCTTCGACCTACACCACAAGCAAATGAAATTTTATATCAATATTTCAAATATCTGGTTCAGTATAAAAATAAATTTTTTGGAAATGCCAGGGCTGTAAGAAAAATCATTGAAAAAGCCATTCACAATCATCATTTAAGGCTATCTAGTATGAAATCTACTCAACGAACAGAAAAAGTACTTCGTAATCTTACGATTGAAGATGTACGGGAATTTAAGCCTGGAAATGATAGCTTGCTGGAGGATAATTCGCAGCGTAGAATTGGGTTCTAAAGTTTAACAATGGGGTTACAATTGCGTTTATAAATGTAATGATGAAACTGATCAATATTGCATATAAAATATTAGCTGTAGGCATACTGCTTTATGTCTTGATTTATGGATTGACCAGCGAGTTGATACCTTTGGAACTGTTAGAACAAAGTAGCAGAAATCTCTTCTACCATGTTCCAATGTGGTTTACCGTTATTGTTATGATGTCCATTTCAGTCGTACAAAGCGTGAAATACTTACGATTGATTGATCCGGATTTCACACATACTGCTAATCCATTATTTACAGATGCCAGAGCCAGAGATGCGACACAAATTGGAACCGTGTTTATTGTATTGGGGCTCATCACTGGTAGTATATGGGGAAGAGTGGCATGGAAAGCACATATTTCTGGTTCGGACCTGAGTATTTGGTGGACAAATGATCCTATTCTCATCTGTGCATTAATTTCGCTCCTGATATATCTGGCATATTTCCTACTCAGAGCATCTTTTTCAGAGCCTGAACAAAAGGCAAAAATATCTGCTGTATATAATATTTTTGCCTTCGCAACATTGATCCCGCTTTACTTTATCATTCCCAGAATGCTACCTGGATTGCACCCAACTGCAGAAGGGAGTGATGCCGGAGGAGGATCTTTTATTTTTACTTCTGGAATTGATAATGGCTATAGAATCATTCTGTATCCTTCTATTCTTGGATTTACGCTATTAAGCGTATGGATATATGAAGTTAGAAGTAGATTGAGTAAATTGCAGATTAGTTTAGAGGATTATGAATCCGAAATGGATTTTTTGGATGCCGTTAAAGAATAGTTATACGATTTTAAGGGTAAATTTATTTCAAATAACCGTTTTCGTTTGCTACAATACATCTTTATATAATATCAATGATTAGAATTAGCTGCATA
Source organism: uncultured Bacteroidia bacterium (assembly GCA_964652565.1). Classification (GTDB taxonomy): domain Bacteria; phylum Bacteroidota; class Bacteroidia; order J057; family J057; genus JBCCTX01. Next base: position 10,514 of record CAZZEC010000003.1, on the reverse strand, counting down.
TCATGAATATACTCCAAACCATTTACCTTAATCTTGTACTGGGGCAAATAGAACCTCAAAATGAGTTTTTATTAAGAAGCGAAAAGATATATTCTGTATTAACTATTCTCTTGGTTATTTTCAGTTTATTGATCATCTATCTTTTTATAACACAGAGAAAGATCCGGAATCTTGAAAAGAAAATGGGAGATATCGTACAAAAAGAACACAATCAATAAGATATACATATGAAACCTGGAAAAATTATTTTACTTGCTTTTATTGCCATATTCCTTATGGTACTAGCCATCAACTTTTCCCAAAGTGCCAGTGTATATACTGATTTCGGTTCTGCAAAAGTGAAAGGCAAAAAGGTGCATATTGTAGGAGAATGGGTAAATAGGACTGCTTCTCAGTATAATTCTACTTCCGACCTGTTTACTTTTTACTTACAGGATACAACAAATCAGGTGGAGCTTGTCCACTATTATGATACTAAACCCAACAATTTTGAACAAGCTGAGAAAATTGTAGTAGTAGGTGGATATGAAAATGATCGATTCATTGCGGATAAAATAGTCATGAAGTGTCCCTCTAAATATGAAGAGGAAGAAATAAAATAAATTAGTAAAACATCAGACGATAACACATGGAACAATATCTGGGAGGACAAATAGGACAACTATTTGCATCCTTGGCTTTTGCCGGGGCTGTTGTAGCGCTCATCAGCTTTCTCAAAGCTGAAAGAATGGAAGGAAAGGATAAGAAATCATGGGAAAAACTTGGAGTAGGAGGATTCTCAACACATATCCTGGGAATTTTCGGGATGATAGGTACGCTTTTTTACCTAATATACACCCATCAATATCAATATCATTACGTATGGTCTCACTCATCAAATGAGCTTCCCATTGAATTTATGATCTCCTGTTTTTGGGAGGGTCAAGAAGGCAGTTTTTTACTGTGGTGTTTCTGGCACTCGGTACTGGGTGCAATCATTATGTTCTTAGGAAGCAACTGGCGTAATCTGGTAATGGTTGTTCTGGCTTCCATTGAATTAATTTTGAGTTCCATGATACTGGGAATTTATCTCGGACCCGACGCCGTGGAATTATTCTATTACGCATTAGCCATTTTACCAGGTATTTATCTTGCATATAGACTCTTTACCCAAAATAAAACCCTTTCCCTAAATGGAAGCTATCATATTGCTGCTATCTTTTTCATGTTTGCTACCTTGATCATGACGAGTAGAGATATTGCAGGATTTTATAGTCAATGGTCTTTTGTTCATACTTTTGATAATCTGGACAGTTTTACTTTTTCCTTATTTGTCCTGGCAATCATTGGATTTGGAATTTTTACCCTTATATATATTGATCGGATCGCCCGGAAGTCTTCCTATGCAATGGTAGACATTCTTTCTGGAGTAACTATCCTCGCGATTGCAGTGGTGGCTATGATGTTTGAGCCTGGCGTATGGAAGATTGGAAGTAGTCCATTTATCACGTTGAAAGATGCACTGCCCGATGCTGAAGTTTTCCAGACAGATCCTAACTTTATACCCACCAATGGTAGCGGGCTGAATCCTTTACTACAAAACTACTGGATGGTCATTCACCCTCCTACCCTATTTTTAGGTTTTGCTTCCACAGCTATCCCTTTTTCATTCGTTATCGCTGGGCTTATTAGAGGGTCCTATCACGAGTGGATAAAGCCTGCTATGCCCTGGAATACATTTTCTGTCATGATCCTGGGGGTAGGAATTATTATGGGAGGTTATTGGGCTTATGAAACCCTCAACTTTGGTGGTTACTGGAATTGGGACCCCGTAGAAAATTCATCATTTGTCCCGTGGTTATGCGGAGTGGCGTCTCTCCATGCAATGCTCATATATCAACGGAAAAAATCTTATCTCAAACTTTCCATGATCCTTATTGCAAGTACATTCCTTTTAGTATTATACAGTACTTTTCTTACGAGGAGTGGAATTTTGGGAGATACTTCCGTACATACGTTTGTAGATTTAGGGCTTTCGGGACAATTATTGGTTCTGTGCTACATATATTTCGCCTGGGTTATTATCGCATTTATTCTGAGGTGGAATAAAATACCTCAAAAGCCTGATGAAGGTAAGGTGTGGAGTGCCGAATTTATGTTGTTCTTGGGGGTACTTCTTTTTGTATTCTCTGGTTTGGAGATCATGCTGTCCACCTCATTACCTGTTATTAATAAGTTATTGGGAACGAATTTAGCCCCTCCCGTTAATATACAACTTTTTTACTATCAGTGGAATGTCTGGTTTGCGATTGGATTTGGGATAGTATCGGGTATTGGCCAGTTTCTCTGGTGGAAGATCAAACAAAAGGCTTCTGTTGCAAATGCACTCTACTACCCTTTCCTAACTGCGATGTTGTCGGGGTGTGCGATCCTAATCTATCGCATGTATTTCCAAATGGAATTTGCATTTGATTCTATATTTGAGAAAATCATTACTCCTGTTGAAGACGCAAACTTTTTCGTAAAAGCAGCTGCCTATGTCAGATATTTTGTTATCTCATTTGCAGACGAACTTCTTCTATTTAGTGCCTTGTTTGCAGTTTTGGCAAATGGGCAAGTTTTACTTTCCATACTCAGAAAAAACAGAAAAGGGTTAAAGGTAATGGGAGGAACGGTAGTACATATTGGATTTGGAATGATGCTGCTTGGGATGCTTTTCTCTTCAGGCTATGATGAAATTATTTCCAAGAACCTCACTCCAGCACAGTTGAGAGATATGCCAGAAGCAGAGCGGGTCGATAATGTATTACTACTCAAAAACCGTCCTCATCAAATACGTAATTATTTCGTTACCTATTTGGGGATCAAACATGCTCAAGGTCCAGTGCAAGATGTAGAAGTCTTGGAAAAATGGGGAGATGGATTCAAAGTTAGCTTCAAAGATAATACGGGAGATCGATTTGCTATGGCCCTACCCTGGACAGATGCCTTCATCGCAAATAATGAAAAGGGTACTAACAATGATGCAAGACCTGTAGCTGATCATACTCCTAATGAACAAGCAGAGACGAGCGAGGTAGATGTAGAATATGTTGAGGAATTCCTCAATACCAACCTGGAGACATTGCGTCCACCTCGTATCAATAACAGAAAATTATACGGGCTAAAATTTGCTTCCATGAAAGATACTGCTCAGTCATTTGTCTTATATCCTGAAGTCGAACCTAGTGGAAACGATGATAATGCGATTATCGCGCATCCTTCACGAAAAATCTTCCTGGGAAAAGATATTTATGTGTTTGTTAGCGGTACAAGTCCGGAGGAAGCTACAAGACCTAAGTATGCATATCACGACATAAACCTCAAAGTGGGAGATACTGCATCCATTGGAAATACGTTATTGTACCTTGCAGGAATCAATGAATTATCTAATCGACCGGATTTGCAACAATATCAAATTGCAGCAGCAGCTAACATTGTCGCTTTCTCCCGTCAAGACACATTCTTTGTCAATCCGATTTATACTATCGATAAGGAAAATCGTCCGGGTATGGTGGAAGCTAGTATCAAGGAGTTATTTCTGGATTTTGCTTTTGTAGACATTGACCCCAAAAACGGTGCTATTCGGATTCAAGTACAAGAGCAAACTAATCCTTTTGAAGATCAAGTTATCATTAAGGCAATCCAAAAGCCTTATATCAATCTACTTTGGTTGGGTACGTTTATTCTGACTGCCGGATTTATGATATCTATCTATCGGCGAGTACAAGAAAATAATAAAACAAAATGAGTTTGGAAGCCCTTGTTAAGATTCAACATGTAATTATTAGCTTTCTTCTCGTTGTTTTTACTATTGCCTGCGAAGAAGAAAGTGAGGTTGCAGTGGATAATTGGGATGAGGAACAAATACTCCCTACAGAGTCTTTTGGCGTCACTTATTATTTTTCAGATTCAGCCCATCTTAGGGCAGAATTAATCACTCCTCATGTTATAGAAAAAAACGAAGTCCAGGAAGAAGGGGCTCCTGAAATCGTTCATTATTTCAATAGAGGAGTAGAAATACAATTCTATAATCCCCCAGGAGTCGTAGAAAGCATTGTAAAAGCAGATAGAGGATCTTTTCTTAAAGATCGAGGGTTAGCGGAATTGAATGAAAATGTATTAGTAACTAATATCAAGGGAGAAAGGCTCGAGACAGAGCAGTTGTTTTGGGATAAAGAAATAGATTCCGTCTACACCTATCTACCAGTAAAAATTACAACTCCAGACCGAATCATTACGGGGAGTAAAGGATTGAGATCCAACACCGATTTCACTTCATATATAATTTTCGGTATTAGAGGGGAGATGGAAATGGAGGAAGAACTCTAATGCTAATCTTGGTAAGATAAACAGGATATGCGTTATGTAGAATATATTTATCTTGCAGCCGCAGGCATGATGCTGGTTTTTATTATCCTGGAAAATGAATACCTGAATCATCAAACATGGATAACACTCTTGATAGCTATCTTGGCATGTGTTATTATGTATCTTTTTCGTAGGAAAAGACGTCTACGTATAGACAGAGAATTGAAAAAAGAAATTGAACAGATTGAACAAGATTTAGATACCTCAAATTGATGGCTAACATAATTTATGATATCCTTCCTTGACATTTCTCCAGCATACTTTCAATCATTTACACTTAACTTTGAGCACATATCTTTCAGTACATGGAATCTGTAGAGATCATATTGAGTATGAGCATTCTTCTGTTAATGCTTGCACTTTCGTTCATTTTTTCGGGAACTGAAATTGCATTTCTTTCAGCCAATCGCCTAAAAATTGAATTGAAGCTGAAACAGGGAAGCCGAGCTGCGAGAATTCTGTCTGCCTTTAATGAACATAAAGAGGAAATTATTATTGCTATCCTGATAGGTAATAATATTGCACTTGTATTGTTTACCCAAAAATGGGAACTCTTAACTGAACCTTTTTTAAGTGATAATTTAGGGATCTCTCGTGATGAACAGTCATTTCTTTATACATTGATTCAAACAGTAGCAGCGACGTTGCTGATCTTAGTATTTGCTGAATACATTCCTAAAGCCATATTTAGGCAAAATTCAGACAGAGTCGTTTATCCTCTGGCCTACGTCCTCAATGTTATCCACAAGGTATTATACATTCCCATTCTGCTGATCAATTATATATCGAAAGTCATATTACGCTATATTTTTCAAGTAAAGACTGATGAAAAGGTGGTTGAACTTGGCAAAAAAGATCTTGATGCATACATACTTGAAGTATTAGAAGCCAGTGAAAGCCTCCCTGTGGAAGACCTGGATACTCATATGCTAAGTAATGCACTTAGACTCAAAGACATTAAAGCAAAAGAATGTATGATCCCCAGAACTGAAATACAAGCTATTTCAGTTGATAGTACGGTGGATGAGCTCATGGAGAAATTTATAGAAACCCAATTGTCCAAGATTCTCGTGTATGGAAAAGATATGGATGAAATCAGGGGGTTTGTTCATTCACATGGAATGTTTAGTAAACCTCAATTAATAAATGATATTCTTCAACCAGTCTTTGTAGTACCTGAGACAATGCCAGCTAATATATTGCTGGGAGAATTTACAGAAAGTAAGCGAAGTGTAGCATTAGTTGTGGATGAGTTTGGAGGAACTGCTGGTATGATTACGATAGAGGACTTGGTAGAAGAGGTATTCGGAGAAATTGAGGACGAACATGATGACCTTGATGAAGAAGTAGAAGAAGATATGATATGTATAAAACAAGACGATGGCACCTATCTTCTAGGCGCCAGGCTTGAAATTGACGATATCAATGATAACAATGATATAGAATTTACACTTCCAGACGAAGAGTATTTTACTACGCTTGGTGGACTGATCCTCTATTATTTGGAAGACATTCCCCAACTTGGGCAGGTGGTAGTCATAGGAAACTATCAAATGACCGTAGAGAAAGCTTCTCCCAATAAAATTATTTTGGTAAAGGTAGAACAGATTGAAGTGTAGAAGGGCGAACGCACCAAATTTCATGAATAATTCATTTTCAATTGATTGCAATCAAAGTATTTACATATTAGATAAATGTAAGCTTCTGATTAGTAGCTGTTAATGATTTTAGTGCATTTGCCCTGAAGTGTAGCAGATCAGTGTTTGATCTAAGGTAACCAATATATCATCTTTGCCTATCTACAAACAAAGTATTTGCTTCCCGATATATCAGTACTCCCTAAGACGATCATGAACTACAATCTCCTAACTCAATCCAAATCAACGATCTACTCTTCTTTTTCATTAAATTCTTCATTCAACCCCCAAATAGTTAAAAATGTGATGAGGACCCCCATGGTTCCAAGGTATTCTCCCCAAATATTTCGAAGGGTTAACAAAGGCAATAAGACAAGGATAAGAGCAAGATACAATGCTGTGACAACTTGCTTTCCCAAATCAAATGGGGAAAAAAGTTTTTTCAACAACTTCATAGATTAGTCGAGATAATTAATTAATAATATGTGTGGAATAATACTGAAACAAATGTAAAAACTGTGGGATGATAGAAACAATTTTTAATTGTCGTTTGTTTTCATCTATTATTTAATTTAATAACGGTGAGTTTTAACGGTTTGTTGCCTCGTATTTCTGAAATTTGCCAATTGATGATCTTTGCTCCGACAAAAATTCATAAAATATTACATCTGCACAATATATCTTTTATCATTTAACCTTATCTCACTCCATTTATCAGTCATTCTTACCTCTTTCCCTCTATTCATATTTTGTTGAATGATTACCTTCAACTTTCAAAACAAAAAAAATACACTTCATCCTATTTATGTTAAAATGTAATAATTTCATATAAACTGTTGAATAAATTTGACTTATTTTTCAACAATTACTCAATAGAGAATTATATTTCCTTTCTCAACACTTCTAAGGGAGGCTGATTCAAGATTCCCCTCACGTTGAGCAGACCAATCCCCGTCGTGAGCACTGCTACAGAAAGCCATACAATTAAAGGGATATAAAATTGAGGATGAAATTCGGTCTCGAAATTAAAACGTGCCAATATCCAACTGAAGAGTACAGATAGCAATATGCCTGTAAGGGCAGCGAGTGTACCAAGGAAAATATATTCCAGCGCATTTATCCACAGTACCTGATGTCGTCTGGCACCTATCGTACGGAGCAATACACTTTCCTGAATCCGTTGATACTTGCTTATGATCACAGATCCAATTAATACTAACAAACCCGTAATAATGCTGAATAAGGACATAAATTGTATCACAAATGCAATTTTTCCCAGAATTTGATCAATAGTATTAAGAATCAACCCCAAATCTATGACTGATACAGTCGGATATTGCTTGACTACTGCACGTTGATAAGCAGCAGCTTGCTGCACAGAGTCAGCTCTGGTAGTAATGATGTGAAATTGCGGGGCGTTATCAAGTACTCCTCCGGGAAATAGGATGAGAAAATTCATTCGATCAAACTCCATCTTTCGAATGCTTCCCACAACAGTAGGAATGATGGCACCTTGTACATTGAATTCTATTGGATCTCCGATTCCCACATTGGCCCGATCAGCAAACCCTTCCTCTAGTGAAATGAACACCGTGTCATTGGGATAATCAACATATGGAGTCCATGTCCCTTCAATAATTTCTTCCGACTCAATCAAGCTATCTCGAAACGTAACACGCAATTCGCTATTGAAAACCCAATTCGGAACATTTGCTGTAGAGTCATTCATCACTTCGGTCTTGGTCCGGCCATCAAGAGTCTGAACTCGCATGGTTACAATAGATAAATCTTGCATCACTGGTAATTCAAAATCTCTGGTCAATTGTGCAAGTTGTTCTCGTTGTTGGGACTGAATGTCAAACAACATGATATTGGGTGAATTTCTCCTATCGGATAAATTGAGTTGATCTAATAGTATCCCCTGTACGAAAAATAGTGTAGTAATCATTGCCGTTCCCAACCCAATAGCAATCATTAAGATCAGGGTTTGATTGTTGGGTCGGAATAAATTGGCAAGTCCTTGCCGAAAAAGATAATTCCACTTTACAGGAAAATACCTTCGTGCCAACCACATGATAAGCGTAGCAGTACCAGACAGGACCAGAAATCCTAACACTATGGCACCTGCAAACCCCAATGCTTCGCCCCAAGAACGAATTTGGTAGTATGCAAATCCTATGATAAAGGTAATGATCAATCCTCCTACAGCGATTCTAGCCCCATCAAATGTAGATCTCTGCTCTTCAAAAGCTGCTCTAAGGGTATTCAAAGGTGAGATATTTCTTATCGATAGGAGTGGCAATAACGCAAATAGTAATGAAATGCTCATACCCATGATCATCCCCTGTCCTATGGCTTGTAAGGAGATATCTGTACTTGCCTCAAATGGCAAAAACTCTTTCAGAACCAATGGCAACAATACTTGTATCAAGCTACCTGCACCAACCCCCAGAACGGAACCTATGAATCCCATACATGCTACCTGGACTAAAAATATCATAAAAGATTGCCTACCAGATGCTCCCAGACACCGAAGGATTGCAACAGTATCAATTTTGTCTTTAATATATATATGAACAGCACTTGCTACTCCCAGACTTCCCAGCAATAGGGCTATGAATGCTATCAGATTTAAGAATCTGGTCAGGTTGGTAAATGCTTCACCAATTGATTCTTTTCGATCTTCTAATGTCTCAACTTGAATATTATCTTTTCTCAAGCGCGGTTTAATTACACCTGCTACAGCCTCCACATCTACTTCTTCTTCAAATTTGTAGTACCTCTTATACTCTACACGACTACCCTTTCGGATAAGTCCCGTCTCTTCTAATAATTCCATGGGCATATAAACTACCGGGGCAAAAGTGGATGCCAGCCCTGTACGTCCTGGTGCCTGTAATAGATTCCCAGCTATTCGGAAGGTAACGTTTCCAATCCTCACCGAATCTCCAACTTCTGCATCGTATTGGAGCATTGCATTTCGATCTACTAATACGTTGGGTGCCAGATCAATAAACTGTTTTGCTCCTGAGGGTTCTGTATCCAGTTTTCCATAAAAAGGAAAATCTCCTTCCAAGGCCCTTACTTCTACTAGTCTGCTGTTTTCAGTCTTGGGAAAATATAGCATAGACGCAAAACTTGTCTCATAAGCCTGCCTACCTCCTAGTGAATCCAATAAAGCATTTAATACTGAATCAGGCTGTATCCGCGTTTCAATGACCATATCTGCCCCTAGCAATTCTCCTGCTTGTGAATTAATATCCTTTTTTAAGTTATCACCAAAAGAGTTAATCGCCACCAATGCAGCGATACCTACAATAATTGAGGTTACAAAGAGTAATAATCTTCCCCTGCTTTTCCGACTATCCCTCCATGCCATTTTCATCAGCCAGGTCCATTTCATAGACGTATCATTATTAAGACTAACCGTATGTGTATTTAAGCGCTCTTAAGTATCTAGAAAAATTTGAGAATATTGCTATCAGCTATTGGATGTTTTTTGATCCACGATTTCACGAGTGTTTAATAATGTACCGTCTGATCGTTCATCACTGATTACCTTTCCTCCCTTCAATCTAATAATTCGGCTGGTCTTGGCAGCCAACTCCATATCATGTGTCACTAGTACCAAAGTAGTACCTGCTTCCCGGTTTAAATCAAAAATGAGTTTCTCTACTGTCTCACTCGTCTCTTCATCCAGATTTCCTGTAGGTTCATCGGCAAATAATATCTTAGGCTGATTAGCAAACGCCCTGGCTAAAGCTACACGCTGTTGCTCGCCACCAGACAGTTGACTGGGATAATGGTCAAAACGGTCTCCTAAACCCACTCTGCCTAATAGGTCCTTGGCCAATTTTGTTGTCTGAGACATACCTTTTAATTCCATAGGAACCATTACATTCTCTAATGCATTTAAGGTGGAAAGCAACTGAAAATTCTGGAAGATAAATCCCACAAATTCATTCCTCACTTCTGCCCGACCATCTTCGTTCAATTCGTCAAGTGTGATTCCGTTTAATATTACTTTTCCCTCTGTAGCCCTATCCAGCCCTGCACACAAGCCTAGCAATGTAGTCTTGCCACTCCCGGAAGGCCCGACTATAGCCACAGTATCTCCTGCGTCAATGCTAAAATTAATATTACTTAACACGGTTAAGGATCTCTTTCCCGATTGAAAGATCTTTGAAAGGTTGTTGACTTCTAACATGTGAATATATTACAACATGATTACGATGATAACGACTAATTAGATTCAAAACATTTTCATACAACAAAGATTTAACTTCTATTCCTGATTCAGTGTTTAGAGTCAGAGCAAATGCACTAAAATCATTAACAGCTACTAATCAGTAGCTTAAGTTGATTCGATATATAAACATTTAAATCATAATTAAGCGAGTGGACAATATTAAATACAAGCATACCCCCTTGCAGCGATGGATTATGAGGAGAGAGAAGGTCGAAGAATCCGATACGTATTTGCATCGG
>CAZZEC010000002.1:57019-84373 GCA_964652565.1 uncultured Bacteroidia bacterium | reverse complement strand
GACTATCCGGGTTGGAGAGGCAGGTCGGGAAGTGGGGGCAACGAGGGGGCCAAGATGCTTTCCTTTACAGCTGATAAGGACTCCTATGAGGTAGGAGAAACCGTGACATTGAATGTTCCTACAGGATTTTCGGGAAGAGCGCTAATCAGTATTGAACAAGGAGCAGACATACTGGAATCGCATTGGATTGAAGCGAAGGAAGGTATGACACAGTACAGTTTCAAAACTACGCCGGAAATGGCGCCTAATATATACGTACATATAACATTATTGCAACCTCATGCACAAACTGAAAATGACCTCCCCATTCGAATGTATGGCGTCATTCCAGTATTTGTGGAAGATCCAGATACTCATCTGGAACCAGAAATTTCTATGCCAGACCAGCTAGCACCTAATGAAGAAGTATCCATCCGCATAAGTGAGGCAGAAGGTAAACCCATGACGTATACCCTGGCAATGATAGATGAAGGATTATTAGATATTACCAGGTACCAAACACCGGACCCTCATAAAGTATTTTACCTGCGAGAAGCTTTGCACGTGAAAACCTGGGATATTTTTGATCAGGTGGTAGCCTCTTATGCTGGAGAAATGGGGAACTTGTTAAGTATTGGTGGAGATGGGGCCGAGAGCATAAATCCCGATGCTAGTAAACAAAATAGATTTAAACCTGTAGTGAAATATTTAGGTCCTTTCTATCTGGAAAAAGGGAAATCTACCACTCATACCATTGAAATGCCAAATTATGTGGGTTCTGTTAAGACTATGGTTGTAGCAGGCGACAAAGGAGCATATGGACATGCTGAAAAGATGACTCCTGTGAAAAAGCCACTCATGGTATTGGGCTCACTTCCAAGAGTATTGGGCCCTGAAGAAACCCTCAAGCTTCCAACGACTGTATTTGTAATGGATGACAAGATCAAGAATGTCAAAATAAAGGTAGAGACAAATGAATTATTGGAAGTCCAGGGAGCTAGAGAACAAAATATTGCCATGCAAAGCGTAGGGGATCAAGTGCTTAATTTTGACTTGAAAGTAAAACCCTTATTAGGAACAGGACACATTAAAATAACAGCAACGAGTGGAAGAGAAGTCGCTATTTACGAAACTGATATAGATATCCGTTTACCCAACCCACCCGTAACTGAGGTTATATCAGCTACTCTGGCACCTGGACAAACATGGAGCCAACGCTACACGCCCTTAGGGGTACAAGGCACGAATCAGGGAATGCTAGAATTGTCCTCCATTCCTCCGCTCAATCTAGGCAAAAGATTGAATTACCTGATTCGTTACCCATATGGTTGTTTGGAGCAAACTACTTCTAGCGCATTTCCTCAGATATATCTTAGCCGCTTGCTGGATTTAGACGATAAACAGAAACGGAGTATAGACGGAAATGTACGGGCGGCTATCGATCGAATACGGAGATTTCAGCTTGGAAATGGAGGATTTGCCTATTGGCCGGGAAATAGATCTGCAAACACCTGGAGTACAAATTATGTAGGGCACTTCTTGTTAGAAGCCCAAAATGCAGGATATTATGTTCCTCAGGATATGTTGAATGATTGGAAAAATTATCAACGCGACAAAGCAAATTCCTGGACAGGCCAGGCACCTACCCCCTGGTATGAGCAAGCTGAACAACTTTCTCAGGCATATAGATTATATCTGTTAGCTAAGGCAGGTATCCCGAATATCGGAGCAATGAATAGACTGCGTCAGGAAAGCAATCTTTATCTCGTGGCAAAATACCACCTAGCTGCAGCATATTATCTTGCAGGTCAACAGCGCATATCTGATAAGATACGTAATGGTCTTGATACAAATGTCCCTGAATATAAGAGAGTCTCATATACTTACGGATCAGCACTCAGAGATAGGGCAATCATGTTGGATGCCCTTTGTACGATGGATGCTAAAGATGAAGCTAATGAGCTAGTATCGGATATTTCAGACCGGTTATCATCTTCCAATTGGCTGAGCACACATACTACAGCATTCTGTCTGGTTGCTATGGCTCGCTATGTAGGGAGGGAGAATCCAGCGGCAGGAATGCAATTTTCCATTGCAAAGAATGGGGCCTCTGCTGAAAATAAAGAAGAGCAGGCAGCTATTTGGCAGCAAATGTTGGATCCGGAAATTGAAACAGGAGTTAACATTACAAATGAAAGTGATCAGATGCTGTTTGTAAGATTAATATCGGAAGGTACTCCTTTGAAAGGAGATGAGCGTAGCACTTCCAATGGAGTATCAATGAGTGTGAAGTACACACAGTTAAATGGTGAGATACTCGATCCTGCAAATATACCTCAGGGGACGGAGTTCTTCGCAGAGGTAGCTATTACAAATGTGGGGAAAAAAGGTACTTATGAAGATATGGTACTAAATCAAATTTTTCCCTCTGGGTGGGAGATTTATAATTCCCGACTATACAATATAGAAAATGGCGGAGATGAGCCTACCTATCAAGATATTAGAGATGATCGGATATACACCTTTTTCGATTTGCCAGAAGGGAAGACAAAAAAGTATATATTCAGATTGCAGGCTACATACCAGGGTAAATATTACCTTCCTGTTGTCTACAGTGAAGCTATGTACGATTATACCATAAATGCTCGTAGGGGGGGACGCTGGGTGAATGTAGTAAGTCCTCCTGAAGGATAGAAGAAACAGCACATAGAGTTATTTTTGAAAATAATTTATTGTGGATAAAACATTTTTATTATAATTTAGACATTAAATAAAGATTCATGCTTAAGTATATTGTTCTTTTCTCAGTACTTTCTATTTTGGGGTGTATGGGAAGTAAAGGAATTAACAAAGATCAAGAAGAAATTATCTTTCAAATAGTGGATGAGGGTAGTTATTCAGGGTTTAATAGAGAAGAACAGTTATGGATTAAAAATAATGATGAATGGGAAGCTTGTTGGAATCAATTACACAAAAATACGATTCCTATTCCTGAAGTCCCTACTATAGATTTTGAGAAAAATCACGTGATGGCTTGTTTTATGGGTGAAAAAGGAAAAGGAGGGTATAATATTTCTGTAGATCAGGTAGAAAAACGTAAAGATACCCTGCATGTGGAGATCACATATAATATTCCTGGAAACAATTGCATTACAACAATGGCATTATCCCAGCCATATATTATCATTTCTTTCCCGGCTCAAAGAATACAGGATGTAGCTTGTTCTATTACCGAGAAGAAAACCAAATGTGGTTAAATAAATAGTGATCCTTTTATATGCGGGATGGAATGTCTTTGTAGCGATCCATTTCAGCTCAATAGAATAGATGTAATTACGTTAGTATATAGGTTGATTTTAACGTGTCAAACAATCGTGTGGATTTTTTAGGACTTTTTATCAGTGAATAGGGATTTTACAAGGGCGAACGCATCAAATTTCATGAATAATTCATTATCAATTGATTACAATCAAAGTATTTATACATTGGATAAATGTAAGCTTCTGATTAGTAGCTGTTAATGATTTTAGTGCGTTTGCCCTAGAAATTTTATAGAAAGAATATTAAAACCTTATGGGGACGTTTTTAGGGCAGTTTAAGTTGCTTTTGCTAATCGTATTACTCCACTTGCCATTCATATCTTTGGGGCAGTTTGAATATGACTATCAGCGCCAAAAGCCTTCAGGTAAAATACCTGCCTATCTATCTATACCCTTTCTTGAAAATTATAATCCCTTTGATACAAGAACTGAACAAGCTGCTCCTCCTACTACCGAAGACGATTTCTGGCAGGAAAGTAATTATTATCTCAATCAACTGCTGTTAAGTGGAAAAATCCTTTATAATGATCCTATTTCGAATTATATCAGTGAGGTTGCTGATCACTTGTTAAGGAATCATCCCTTATTGAGAAGAAAACTAAGGTTTTTTGCAGTAAAATCCCCCTCACTGAATGCTTTTTCCTCCAATCAGGGAGTTGTTCTCATCAATGTAGGACTGATTGCTCGTTTGGATAATGAAGCACAATTGGCATTTATACTTGCTCATGAGATCAGTCATATCGTCAACAAGCATCAGAGAGACTTTTATATCGCAAATAGAGAGTGGGAAGAACAGATTAGAGAGACAAATGATAAGAGATACATGAGACGCATGCTAATGGAACAAAGAAAGTATTCTCAAGAAACGGAATTAGAAGCTGATAGAAAGGGATTAGACCTGTTTTTATCCTCAAAATATGATCTCAATGCAATCCCATCCTGTTTTGATATTATTAGAACTAAGGAGATCGCATTTGAAAATAAAGCATTTCATCCCAATTTTTTTGCCATTCCAAACATTCAATATCCGGATTCCTTCTTTCTTGATTCCTATGCTCCTGCTGATGAAAAGGCCTTGATATATCGGCAGTATAGTAGCACTCATCCAGCAGCTGAAGTTAGAAGAAACGAAATTATAGATACTATTCGGAACATGGCCAATGACTTTGAGGGTAGAAACTTATATATGTCAGGACCTCAAAGATTTCATCAAATTAGAGAAATATGCAGATTTGAAACCTGCTTTTCATATCTGGCTTATGCAGATTATGAAAAATCTTTTTATTGGTCGTATTTAATGTTGCAGAAATTTCCTGAAAACAGGTTTCTGAAGAAGTGTCTTGGACAGGCACTTTACAGATTGGCTTTGTACAAGCAAAAAGGTAAGTTTTGGGATATACATACCAACTATGAACAGGTTTCTGATAGCAGTCAAAGCTTATTTTATTTTTTTGAACAAATAGATCCTGAGGCATTGATAACCCTTGCCTTGGTTTACAATTGGAGATTATATGTAGAATATCCCAGAGATGAGATGCTGGATTTAATCATACAGGAAATTATGCATGAATTGGGGTTTCAATACATTGATCAATGGTCTAATACCGATTCCGAGTTTATCATTCAAGACGCTGAAGCTTTCCATAAATATGCGCTGGAAGAGCCGTTAAAGCACGATGAATTTGTCAATAAATTTTCCCGCCAAATGGGTATCATCGCCCAAAGTAACGAAGACAGCGTATCCACACAAAGCAATAGACAGAGTGTTACTGTTTCTTTGGAAAAGGGACTCAACTTAGGGCTTGATAATGTAATCATTATAGACCCTACTTATTACGTAGTAGATGATCGTCTTTCACGTAGAGAACAACTGGAACAGGCAGGAAGAAAGCGACATCAGTTAATTCGTATGATCAAAGAACATGCTGCGTCTCTTCGTCTAAATT
Source organism: uncultured Bacteroidia bacterium (assembly GCA_964652565.1). Taxonomy (GTDB): domain Bacteria; phylum Bacteroidota; class Bacteroidia; order J057; family J057; genus JBCCTX01. The sequence goes on along the minus strand of CAZZEC010000002.1, from coordinate 79,128 downwards.
TTCACATTCTTTCACCAGCATATATGCCTGAAGATGATACTACTTCTTTTCAAGATCTGTATTTATTGAATGAATGGTTTAACGAAAGAAATAATGATCAGGAGTTGGATGCGATTAGTATCTATTACGATGAGTTACAATTGATCAAGGAAAAATACAAAACATCCAATTTTGCCTGGATAGAAGCTGGAAATATAGCGCATGCAAGATCAAATAAGGGACTGGTTTTATCTGCAGGCATATTGCTACCAGTGCTCCTTCCATATTCAATCATTTACACGCAAACCCCTAAACACTTTACCTTCTTGTATGGAGTAGTTTACGATTTAAAAAGCGGGATAGAGTTGGCCAAATACCCTAAAAAAATAATGATGAAAGACAGAGAAGATGTACTCAACTCAATTACCTATGACTTTATTTTTCAATTGAAGCAAAAAGGTGATCAATAGTACATGTTGAATATATTCTACAGTAATAAATTTGAACTACCGATGATGCTTATTTTGGGAATCATCTTCGGGTCCTATACGCCATTACTTTCCCAAATACCAGGATATAGGGGAAAAACCTTTATTGCCGATCTCTCATTAGAAGCTTCACCTGCACTAAGGGTAGCCAGCAATAGAGACCTGCCTCCTTATCTGATCAACTTACAAGTTCAATTGGAAATTGAAAAGGTCATTTCCAGGAGATTTGCAGTTGGAGCCTTCATCAGGCCTGTATTTGCAGGGACAATATATGAGCAAAATAATAACGAAGGTAAAGCACTCATCAGAGGTATGAGTATGGGGACGAGTTTCAGAATTTATAGTCTAAGACGAAGAGGGAATATCGCTCCGATAGGACCATATAAAAAAATTGATATCATGTATGTGGTATATTGGATGGTTGATAAGGATCGCAATTATTTTCAGGATGAAAGAAGTTGGCTCGGAAGGTACAAAGATATAGGATTGGGTTTTACGATAGGGGATAGAAGGATCCTAAATGATCATATATCTTTTCACTATGGGATACGTTTTGCCACAATATTGGGGATGTTCAAAAATGGGCTTTCAGATGATGAGATAGTGTTCAAAAATCTAGCAACCAATCGGTTGCAGGGGCAATTTTTCTTCAACTTCCATTTGGGGGTTGGTCTAGTGCTATTTTAATACCTTGATCACTAACAAAAGATGCTATTGCAGAATGGATGTTGTTCTTGAAACATCTCGTAAAGGGCAATCGCACCAATTTTTATGATTAATTCATTTTCAATTGGTTACAATCAAAGTATTTATAAAATGGATAAATGTAAGCTTCTGATTAGTAGCTACTAATGATTTTAGTGCGTTTGCCCTACATCTATTCAGGCTTTGTTGCTTGCCAAAAGGTAATGCACTAACTTTGCCGGATGGGTAGACTCTTAGCAATAGATTATGGATTAAAGCGTACAGGGTTAGCATGGACAGACCCGATGCAGATCATTGCTACAGGCATAGGAAGTTTTGATACAAATCAGATAGAAAACAAGTTGCAGGAATTAATTAGCCGAGAACTAATTGAAACAGTGATTATTGGTCTACCCTTGAAAGAAGATGGGAGTGATACACACAATACAGAACCTGTTCGTCAATTTGTCATGTGGTTTAACAATATATACCCCTCAGTACAAATAGTAACATGGGATGAGCGTTTTACTTCACGAAATGCTCAGCAAATTATGATTGAAGCGGGTGTTAAGAAGAAAAAAAGAAGAGAAAAGCATTTGATCAATCAGATTAGTGCTACACTAATATTACAGGATTATTTGTCCGCTAATCCATAGCATCGACGTTTCTGTGATTAGCATATATTTAAATAGTATTAAGGTCAATATATATGATATATCCAATAGTTGGGTACGGACATCAGGCACTGAGGACGCCTGCCTCTGAGATTCCAGAGGACTATCCCGACTTAGTCCAATTAGTGGCTGACATGTTTGAGACGATGTACAATGCACAAGGTGTAGGGCTTGCTGCACCTCAGGTTGGATTGTCCATACGTATGTTCGTGGTAGATGGCTCTCCCATGAAAGAAGATTATGAATATCTGGATGGATTTAAGAAAGTGTTTATTAACCCCCAGAAATTAGAGGAATCTGGTGAAACATGGGGGTTCGAAGAGGGATGTCTTAGTATACCAGATATCAGAGAAACCGTTACACGCCATGAAACGATACGTTTAACATATTTGGATGAGCATTTTACTCCTCATGAAGAGAGCTTTGAAGGCATGAAAGCGAGAATTGTCCAGCATGAATACGACCATCTTGAAGGAATATTATTTACAGATCACATCTCACCGATGCGAAGAAAAATACTGAAAACACGTCTAAATAAGGTGTTGGTAGGTCAAATAGATCCCCCTTATCCTATGAAATTTTCGAGTCGGAAGAAGTAAGGTACTATTTATTTTTGAAAATAAGAAAACTTACTTGTTTTTTTAACGAAAAATTCGCAATTTTACAGCAAGCTTAGGATAAATCTGTACAAAATTTAGGAATACTTATGACGTCACAGGAGTTACACGCCAAGTTAAAGGCGACTAAAAGTTTTTTACACAAAGAAATCGTTCGTAATAAGGTTAATCCAAACGAAAGTGTGTTGAGTTACAGGCAGATAGACACTCGTTTGGATATGATTCATGAGGCTGAACGCGTTGGAGTCAGGAACCTGGGAGAACGCCAAAACAGAAAATTGGCAAAGATGATCGAAGAACTGGAATTCTTGGGAAAAATATCTTTGAATTAATTCTTACCAGTTATTCAGCGCTAAAGATTCAGGAGGTTTATTTAACCTCCTTTTTTTGTCCAGTGTTTTTCGGCAAGACTTTTTAACTGAATTCAGAAGAATTCAGTTAATTCTTTTATATTTGATCCATGGTAAGGGTTCTTGCCAGATCTGGGAAGAATATTGATATTCATCCATTTTTACTATTTACGATATTTCATATGGAGGCATACATCCCTATTTTTATTCTCATTGGCATAGCGTTAGTACTCGGTATTCTTCTTACGAATTTATCACAGTTACTGGGCCCATACAGGCCTAATAATAAGAAGTCAATCGTATATGAGAGTGGTATGGACCCCGTTGGTACTGCCCACGAGAGATTTAAAGTGAAATTTTATCTCGTGGGAATGCTGTTTATTCTATTTGACATAGAAGTAGTATTTATGTACCCATGGGCTGTACAGTATACTCAGCTATTAAAAGAGTTTGGATGGTTTCCCTTTATTGAAATGCTTGTGTTTATTTTGATATTATTCGTTGGATATATTTACGTGTATAAAAAAGGTGGATTAAAGTGGTCATAGACTAAACCTTTCATGTTTTTAGGGGTTTTTAACACTGAATAGAGAATACATCTAAAAAAATAATTATGGGATTAGAGAAGGCAATAGCAAAGCAAGGATATTTACTCACTACGGTAGATGCGATCACAAACTGGGCACGTGCAAATGCTATGTGGCCTATGCCAATGGGGCTAGCTTGTTGCGCTATTGAGATGATGGCATTTGCTGGACCAAAATACGATGTCTCAAGGTTTGGTAGTGAAGTATTCCGATTTTCCCCTCGTCAGGCTGATATGATGATAGTTGCAGGATGGTGTTCGTATAAAATGGCACACTCAATTAAAAGAATATGGGATCAAATGCCCGATCCAAAATGGTGTGTGGCAATGGGTGCTTGCGCATCTACAGGAGGAATGCACCGTGTATATGGTGTCGTTCAGGGAGTAGATAATTTCTTACCTGTAGACGTTTATATACCTGGATGCCCTCCAAGACCTGAAACTGTTATCCACGCTCTTCAAACTATACAGGAAAAAGTAAAAACTGAACATTCTGTATTACAGGATTAATGATCTTAGAACGTACATCCAGGGCCTAAGTTAAGGGTCTGTAATTATGAAAGTTCATTAAGAATATCCTAAAGAACATCCTTAAAAGAAGGAAAAACGATAATAGGGAAGTCAACTAATGGCTTCTCTTTTTTTTATATTATGTTGTATGCTCGTGGTCTAAATACCACTTAAGGGCAATATTGATGACATCCTTGATTCTGATCCCTTTCTGTATGGCAATTTCTTTAGCACGATTAAATACTTTCAAACTGATAAGTGTTTGAAACTGCACATATGTTTCATCATCTGAGACCGGTTGCTCAGCCTGGCGAACAGATTTCTTGGGAAAGATGTTATCAAACGCCTGATCCTCCAATGCTCCCTCCATGGCTTCCAGAAAAGTCTTATCTCTTTTTAACTTATTGTTAAAAGGTACTTTTTGATCAAGTGCTTGTTCAATATTTTTGATAAACTTCTTGCGGTGTGAAGGTTTACTTCGTTCAGTAGGAGGGGTACTAGTTGACCGTTTGTGTGTCGTACGTGCAGACTCACGCTTCCGTGTTGGAAGCAAATCATCCAACTCGTCATCGCCAAAGGCATCGCCCAGCCGTTCCAAAAACTTCTTAGACATACGCTTCTCTCATTCAAGTGTGAAAACAGGGTCTCTCTGATTATTAATAATACTAACTATAGGTCAACTTTCAACCAATGCCGTCGTCCGACGAATTATTTCTTGTGTCAATGAATAATAATCCTCAGAACCATGACAACTTGGATCATATTCAAAAACGTCTTTTCCCATACTCTGTGCTTCTGCCAGGGCAATATTTCCTCTTATATACGTATCAAATACCATATCTTTGTATGTATTCAATGCGTGCTCAACTATTTCCTGGTGTAACACCTTGCGGCTGTCAAATTGTGTTATCACAATGCCCAACAATTCGAGCTTGTTATTCATACGAGTCTTTACTGTTCTGAGAATCTTAATAAAGTCTGTCATTCCTGAAAGCGAAAGAAACTCTGGTTGTAATGCAACTAGTACGTAATCACTGGCAGTGAGTGCTGTAATGGTCAATGTTCCCAATGATGGAGGGCAATCTATGATGATATAGTCATATTCATGGCTGATCCCGTCCAGACTCTCCTGCAAAATAAATTCTTTTCCAATCTCATTATTCTTTTCAAATGCTGCCAAATGTATGGATGAAGGTATGAGAAATAAGTTCTCGTTCAATTGTTGTATCACTTTCCTTACATCGTCCTGATAGGCAAGTATTTGATATATGGTTTGGTCTTGCTTCTGCAATCCCAGTGAAGCAGTAGCATTTGCCTGTGGATCCATGTCCATCAATAGTACACGCAGCCCATTTCTTGCCAGTCCTGAAGCTAAATTTACAGCAGTCGTGGTTTTTCCTACACCCCCTTTGTGATTTGCTATAGATATAATACTCATTCGACCAGTTCTAAATCAATATCTAACTTGATAATTGTATCAAAATACGATTTATTGTTCATAATATACAATCATTAAGAGAAAAACCAAGGGCGAACGCACCAAATTTCATGTATGATTCATTATCAATTGGTTACGTTTATAGAATTTATATATTGGATAAATGTAAACTTCTGATTAGTAGCAATAATGATTTTAGTGCGTTTGTCCTGGAGAAAAACCCTGAGGGTATACATACGTCTTAATAAAATAGTCTTTAACAATTCCCATCAGATTTAGTTATGTTGATGTTTTATTAGTAGTTTTGCCCACAAAATAAATAGTATTGCTCATGGCGATTATGATAACCGATGAATGTATAAATTGTGGGGCGTGTGAGCCAGAATGCCCCAATAATGCTATATACGAACCTGGAGTACCCTGGAAATTTTCGGATGGAACGGGATTGAGTGGTTCAGTTGATTTAAATGGAACCGTGGTTGATGCAGATGTGGAAAATGATCCTGTGTCTGATGAAGTATATTATATTGTATCCAATAAATGTACAGAATGTGTAGGATTTCACGAAGAGCCACAATGTGCTGCTGTTTGTCCCGTTGATTGTTGTGTTCCCGATCCGGATCATGAAGAAGAGGAAGAGGAGTTATTGACCAAAAAGGCATGGCTGCATTTGGATTGATGTTTCCCTTTCCTTCTGTTCCAATAAGATAGAAAAAAGTTATATTTATGGTAAGCCTCCCTAAAGGAGGCTTACTTATTAAGTATACAAAATATTGATTATATGGGTGTCAAGGATTCTATACGCGATCGATATCAACCAGTCATAGGATTAGAAGTACATATCCAGTTGCTGAATAATAGCAAGATCTTTGCTACAGATGGATTTACATTTGGAGATGAGCCCAATCATCATTTGTCTCCCATTGCGCTTGCTCACCCCGGTGTGCTTCCCTCTATTAATAAAAAATGTATTGAACATGCTATTAAACTAGGACTGGCATTGGGATGCGACATTGCTTCAACCACATATTTTGATCGCAAAAACTATTTTTATCCAGATCTGCCTAAAGGATATCAGATTTCTCAAGATAGGCACCCGATATGTAAAGGAGGAAAACTGGAGATAAGATTATCAGAACAGTATAAAACCGTTCATATACATCATATACACCTGGAAGAAGATGCGGGTAAATCATTACATGATGTGTCGGACACACATACATTTGTCGATCTGAATCGCGCAGGGGTAGGATTAGTCGAACTGGTTACCCAACCGGATCTGCGAAGTTCTCAAGAAGCTGCCATCTTCCTGGCAGATATACGTAAAATTGTGCGATATCTGGGAGTCAGCGATGGAGACATGGAAAAAGGGAACCTAAGATGCGACGCCAATGTATCGGTGATGCTGCATGATGCGGAGAAATATGGAACCCGGGTAGAGATTAAAAACCTCAATTCATTCACTTTCCTGGGAAAGGCAATCGAGTACGAGATCGACCGTCAAATATCTTTGATTGAAAGAGGAGGGAATGTAGTCCAGGAAACGCGCAAATGGATAGTTGAAAAAGGTATCACACTTCCCATGCGCGATAAAGAAACAGCAGATGATTACCGATATTTTCCTGAACCAGATCTCCTCCCTATAGAAATCTCCTCAGATCAAATCAAAGAAATTCAAGCTTCAATGCCTGCATTACCTCAACAATTATTGCATGAATATATAGATAACTTAGGCATTCCAGAGAATGAGGCCATGGCAATCATTGAACATAAAGAACTTTCACAGTATTTTGATGATGTAAGAGCAGATATTGATGAACCAAAGGCAGCAGCCAGTTGGTTATTGGGGCCTATCAAAACCTATTTGAATGAGCATAGCTGTAAAATATATGAATTTCCCCTTCCTCCATCACAGATTGCTACCTTGATCCAGGCAATTCATGATGGGAAAATAAGCCATGATGCGGCCAAGAATTATATTTTCCCTGAGATGATACTTCATCCTCAAGAACATCCAATACATATTGCTGATAGATTAGATGTAATGATGGATACTGATGGAGATGAAACGGAGCTATTTGTTAGCGAATTGATCAAAAAATTTCCACAGGAAGCACAAAGATATCGCAACGGTAAAAAGGGCTTGATAGGCTTTTTCGTGGGACAAGTTATGAAGAAATTTAAAGGCAAAGTAGATCCCAAAGAGGTTAATAGGTTAGTAAAAGATCAGTTGGAAGAATAAACTTTCAGTACGTTTGTTTGTTCTTTTTAGTAGATTTTTACGCTGTCCTACTCATTTTACAGTAGTGCATGTTTTTATTCATATACTCTAAGCAATAGATTGTTGATATACAAATTCCTTTATAGTATATTTCATGTAAGACAAAGGACAGATTTTCATTGAGATTTTTATTTAATAGAAAATAAAAAAATATAATAAGTAATATCACCTACCAAAAGCACAGGACGGATATGAAGCGAACAATACACTCACCTATACTGATCATTATCCTTTTGCTCAAGATCGTTTATTCTTCAGCACAGACGAATTTTAAGGAATACGGGGATATTACTGTTCAAGATCTATTGTTTACCCAGGAAGAAGAAGACCTGGACGCAGACGCCATCATGTTATTTGATTTGGGTGAGGTATCTTTTGACCAGGAAGTCAACCGGTTAAAAACAGTATATAGTTATCATCGCAGGATAAAAATTCTTAATGAAGAGGGACTAAAATGGGCGAAAGTCAATATACCTTTCAATCAAAGATTTAATGAAAATGTGAAAGTGGCTAAAGGTGTGACGTATAATTTGTTGGAAAATGGGGATATTGAAGAAATAAAATTAGATAAGAAGACAGTTAATGATGAAAAATATGGGAGTGAACAAGGTTATGTACGATTTCCATTACCTGGAGTAAGGGTGGGATCTGTAATCGAATATGTTTATCAGGTGACTTCAGATAACATTCAGTCGATTAAACCGTGGTTTTTTCAACAACGTATACCTGTAAAGTATAGTGAGTTTTCTACCTATATTCCTAGAAGAGTGAGGTATGTTCCTATACTAAGGGGAGATACTCGTAAATTGACTAAAACCACCAGTGATTACTCCAAACAGGTCAGTAATCCAAATTCCATGAATACCTTTGATTCTTTTGGTAATCGCATGTTTAATGTATATGGCCAGGATATCGTGTATGGAAATGTGAACTCATACATCATGGAAGACATCGAACCCCTGGAATTAGAGCCCTATACTACTATACCAGAAGATAACATGGCTCAAGTGAGTTTTCAATTGGCGAGTTTACGCGTTCCTGGTGGAAATAAGATATACACATGGAAAATGCTGAGTAGAGAGTTATTGAGAGATAAATTGTTTGCCAGATATATGGATGATAATCGCATCGTGGGAGCTGCTCAGAAACTCACTGGTAATGTCAGAAGAAATAGAGATAAGATCCAGACCATCTTTGAATATGTTCAAGAAGAGATAGAATGGGATGGAACGTATTCACCTTATACTTCAGTTGAACTACCTGATTTGTTTACTAACAAAAAAGGGAACAGCGCCGATATTAATTTATTGATGTGTGCAATGATGAAAGAGGCGAAACTCGATGCCTATCCAATATTAATTAGTACCCGCGATCATGGAAAGGCGCAGATGTATTTTCCCGATATGACACAATTTAATCATGTAATAGTAGGGGTAAAATATAGAGGAGACATGCTCTTTCTAGATGGATTGAGCGTAGGGGTACCATTTGATATGCTTCCTCGAATAGACTTGAATGAAAATGGGTTTATGGTTGATAAGCGAAATTGGGGCTGGGTAGAAATTTCACCACAACATGAAATTATTCGCAATACTTATACGCGATTTAACCTTGATATAGATGGTACATTGGATGGGGATTTGGAGATGATCTTTAAAGAATACAGTGCAGCTACAGAAAGAGGCAAACTCCTAAATGTCTCCATGGAAAGAGCAGAGTATATCAAAGCTGAATTTCTACAAGGCCTAAAAGAGGCTTCTTTACTCGACTTTGAAATTATTAATCCGCCCAACTCAGACAGTCCGGTCATGATCGAATGTCAACTCACAATCCCTGATTATGTGCAGAGGGTAGATGATATGATGTTTGTAAGGCCCTTACTGACAAAAACTATACTGGAGAACCCATTTCAAACTAAAGAAAGAATCGCCCCTATAGACCTTCCTTGTCCTATTAGAGAATACTACTTATTAGGGTTGGAAATCCCTCCAGGTTATGAACTCGTCCAGACGCCTCATCCCATACGCGTGCTCATGCCTAATAATGCGGGTGAGTTTACCTTTAATGTCCTGGTGGACGAAGACATTGTACACGTCTCTAGCACCATATTTATTGAAAAGACCCACTATCTTCCTGAAGAATACGAAGAGATTAAAACTTTCTTTGATTACATCATTCGGAAGCACGAGGAAGACCTGGTATTGAGAAAAATTATTCCCCAAAGTGAGGGGAGGTAGGGGTATTGTGGGAATTGTAGAATTGCTATATTGTAGTATTGCTAGATTGATGAACTGATGTATGTCAGATTGCTGAACTATAAAGAGTAATTTCCTATAAACCTATCAAGTCCACCGTAATCAGGTGTATACCTCCCACGTTTGAAGGTCATACATAGGAATTGTAAAACTCATCACTTTTGATATAGTGAGACTTTGATAAATGAAACGTGTTTATGGTACTTTTTTGAAACGTGATTTGGAGCGTGTTTTAGCCCTTTTAGTAATTTGAATTTAAAGGGAACTTAGTGTTTCAAAAAAGTGGGGAAGATGATATTCAACTTGGAATGGTATTGTTTCTGGAAAATAACTCTCTAACCTTAGAGTGCCACGACTGGGGCTACACAAATCCACCTAAAGACATTAGAACGAGAGATATTTCGATTATTGAGTTTAAAAACGAATGCTAAAAAAAGCTTAGAGTAATACTTCACCCAGCATGTAACCCAACCATTACCAATAGAATATCTCAAGCTACCACCTATTTAAGTATAATTCCAAGAGCGAGGTGTTTAATCATGAAAGATCAAGTAAATAATTAGAATTAGTATGAACCAAATCATCAGTTAGATAAACTGTATAGGGATTTTCCCTTTTTAAAGGGTATGAGTAAATGAAACATAGCATAGAAAGGTTTGTATTGAGCAAAAAATAAAATCCCTCATGAGCAATAAATCGTATCTTACCATATGAATGAGAAAGAATTCTTTAAATACCTTGATGATCAGAGAAATGAAAGATTAAGAATCAGGCTTATGATTGATCAGGGAAGAATTCTGGACTTGGTTTTTCAATATGAAAGTTTAATTGAGGGAAAATGGAGAGATATTGTTCGATACGATTATGCTCATGGCTTTTTTCATCGAGACGTGATTCTACCCACTGGCGATCAAGAAAAAACACGCATAGACATTGAAGATCTCGAATTAGCCTCGCTTTATGCTGAACAAGACCTTAAAGATAAGTGGGGATTTTACAAGGAACGGTATATCAAAAAAATGAAATCATGAATAAAATTGATCATAATATCAGCCTGACTTTTGACTTTATTCGAGAGTTAATCAGAAATCCACAACTTTTGGAAAAGATGCCGGATGAATTTGAGTTAGAGTTTATCGAAAAAGATATTCCTCGAGAAGCTCTCACAAATCTAGAAAACAAACAATTGGTCAAAGTAAAAAACTCCTTTGAACTCATTGAGTCAAAAAAATGATAATACTCATAAAATTTATTACGGTCCAACTTTCAGTCGGAATATAGGTTAAACGCATCAAAATTATCATGTATCGATTCAAGCCATTCTATGCACATTTTTAGACTTTGCTTCGAAAATTAAAATTATCAAAACCGATGTTTATGACTCGTATTGACCGTTTCGAAAATTTGGTGCGTTTAACCTAGTCGGAATATGGCCTGCTTGTTAGAAAAAGTTTTAATAAACCACCATTTTATGAAAAAAAATGGATTATGCTACTATCTCACGATTCGGAGGGTTTGGTGATGATAGAGAATATCCATGACAAAGAAAGTATACAATTCCTCGGCTTTCTAAAATATCAACACTACGTATAGGCCAAAAGACTTGTAACCCTCTCTATCAGAAAAAAGATTGTATTGTAATTAGGTGAATAATAGCTTAAATTGAGGCTATAGGATTAGGTTTTGATGAAAATTGATCCATATATACAAATGAAGTTAAAAGCTTTGGAGCAGATATGCCAACGATACGGAGTTGTCAAGTTGTACGCATTTGGGTCGATTGTAAATGGGAGATTCAATCCGACCACAAGTGATATAGATTTAATCGTTGAGATAAACGAAAAACGTCCTATAGAAAGAGGGAAAAAATTGCTTGATCTGTGGGATGAACTGGAAGATTTGTTTGACCGGAAAGTCGATCTTATCTCCAATCCTGAAATAGAAAATCCCTATTTAAGGAAAACCATTGATCGCTCGAAAGTCCTCCTCTATGACGGATCAAGCCAAAAAATACGTATCTGATATCCTAACAGCCATTCGGCTCATAGAAGAATTTACCAAAGAGACAGAGACTTTCGAAGCTTATCAATCATCGATGCTTATCAAAAGTGTAGTCGAGCGACAGTTAGGGATCATTGGAGAAGCGGTTAAGCAATTTCAAAAATTGGGTGAATCATTTGAACTAACCTCAGCAAAACAAATCGTCATCTTTAGAAATCGAATCATCCATTCTTATGATAAAGTGGATGATACCATTGTATGGGCTATTTTAAAACGGTACCTACCCGTGTTAAAAGCTGAAGCAATCAATGGTATAAACAAGTGAATTGCGACTGTCTATTGATATCTGCAAACCTATTTTACCTCCATATAAAAAGTCCGGGTAAGTCAGTGAGCGTACACCTTCTGACTTACCCAAACCTGTCTGTATCTTGCAATTATGCCATATTATAGCATTTATTCATACTTATAAGTTCATCGATGAATCTTATTTTTCGGCCAAAAAAGTAGCAAATTCAATAATCGATGAGTCCTACTTGCCGTGAAACCCGATCGATAGGAGGTAAATCCTCAGAAAAATTGGGAAGTGAAGCTACTTCATTCGCCGTAACCCATTCATCCGTAAAAATCTTCGTGAAAAAGAAATCCATCCAGATACCGTTAGCGACGTCGGTTTGGCTTTGAAGAGCTAAAAAGTCTTCATGTGCATTCCCAGCGATGAGATTCATCGCTCGCTGCAACATGATTGCAGGCGAAGCAAATTGGCGCTTCTCCAGCCATTCGATACGTGCAAAAGATTGATGGTAATACTGCACTACCATAGGCTGGTATATGTCCCATGCTTTACGTCGCTGAAGCGCGACTTGATAATGCCAGTATGGCATCTTTTGGGTGTCATCTTTGGGAGCCAACTCGGGATGTGCCAGGTAAAAACTATTCATTTCCTCATTGATCTTGAGCGACATGTCTAGTTCTGTCTCCCGCATTTCGTGTACGAGATTCATGCGAGAGGGAAGTGGAAACGATTGATCTGCTATTAAATGAAGTGATGCAGGTATCACAATGACAAATACTAGCCAACTGCTAAACAGCAATCCTGCATTTACCGTAGACGACTGCTTCAGGCTATTTATCAACAATGAAAGTAAACACCAGAAAAGGGTATATCCCCCTATTAAACCTAAAAGTTGAAGTAAAACAACAGTCGATCGCCATAGGGGTACTTGAAATATAACTGCGCTTAATAATATAAAAAGATAGGATAAGATAGTGATAATACTCCCTCGAAATACCATTTTGGTGAGCAACAATCGCGACAAGTATACAGGCTGAGCTTGTATCAAGCTTAGCGTACCCTGTTCCTTTTCACCCGATCGAATCTGATACGTCATGACGATTACCCAGAAGGGCAATAACCATATCAGAATAAATGCAGGATCCATCCATGAAAACAAATGCCGTAACGGATGTGCCAGATTAAAATCTTCCATCATCGGTGCAAACAATTGTCCATTAGATACAGAAACGGGATAAGCGTAAGCAAAAAGCTCACTGTGGCCTATCGAGAGAGGGGCAAAGGGTGTAGGAGCCTTGACTACGTGTGGTACAATCTGTCTCCCACCCAACTCGTAAGGAACTTGCGGATTACGCTCTTCGGGCGGTTCTACTACCCCCTTCTCAATCTTCTTCAAATGAGCTTCCACCTCATTGCGTTGCTGCTTATCGGATAGAATCAGTTTGTCGATCGATTGTTGTATACTCGAAAAATAATGCGCTCCCTGTGACATAGACAGACACATCAGAAGAAAAAATGTAACTGCTATTGCATAATTTTCAGGTTGTCGTAGCATCATCTTCCATTCATACGAAACTATATGTTTTAACATGATGATAGTTGTTTTTTGATATAAAGTAAATTGTAATATGTCTTGTATCGAACCTTAAATCTTTCCGCTTACAGTTGGGATTTTTGTTATTGGTAAAGCTGGAAAAGATCATAACCTTATCTTTATCAGGTTTTTAAAATGCTCCCATGAAGAAATATCTATACAGTAATATCTCAATATGAGATTCTTACTTATGAAACTTATTAGCTTCATGGCTTAAATTGTCTTGCTTCGATACCCCAAAAAAGGAGTACTAACACAAACCAACCACTAAGTAAAACCATACCTAGCCCGTAGTGCTTAAAAAATACCGAGAGCGAAGGAAGCTCGTATTCAAATTCAGGAATGGAGGCCCACATTTCGTTATTGGCACTGACATCCCAGGACACTCCTGGTGCTCCTGTCTTGACGATATCATCATTGAGTATCTTTACATAACGCCTGCGATACTGTTCACAAGCCTCTATAAAGGCTATATGTGTCCAATTATCAGTTCTACAGAGTCCCATAGATAACCTTTTCACCAACATATAAGGAGATACAAGACCACTTAAATCAAATATTTGCTCTTGATCCTTATACTGATCATACAACCTTTGATAATGTTTATCATAAATAGGTGCATTGGCTTCCTCACTCGCTTGTAGACGAAGTCCATTAAAATTGACAGGTAAAGCCTCCACTCGATCCACACCATATTGCATCAACATACCTTGTATAGCAGCCTCCTTTCTGGGGGTAGAAGGCGCATGGCTCGGTATACCTTCCCGTTCAATATCTGCTAAAATAGCCTGTTTAAACGCTTTTCCGTTAGGTATAGGCTGTAAGTTATCTGCAAAATGAGTTCCAAGTCTGGGAAAAACCCACAGACTTAACACCCAAAATCCTAGCATGAATACCAATACCGGAGTGGCTTTGGAAAATCTTGCTGATAACCCTAACGTCAGATGAATAAATATCCCTAGATACATGAGATAAATTCCCAATAACAGGGCTCCTCTGCCGCTTAAAAAGGGTATCTGATCAAAACCACTAATTAATCCACTAACAATCAAACAAGTAGGTAAGACTAAGATCAGCATAGCTATCCAAACAGCGATGGCTTTTGCGCTCATCCACTTTACTGCCATCACTCCCTGGCTCATCACCAATCGATAGGTACCGCTCGACTTTTCCTGTGATATCTGGCCAAAACTGATCCAGATAGCCAGTAAAGGCATCAGCACCATCATCACAAATGCAGGGGTTAACTCGCCCCACACTGCCAATGCAGGACTGTCCTGTACCACTTTAAATAACGCTGTGTTGCGTTTATGTGCTTCAGTATATACTGTTACGCCTGTGAACTTTTCTACACCGTGATCCCACCATGCCAATTGAGAAGCTGGCTTAAACAGATACATCCCAAAATGTGCAGCAACGTGTTGATTCTTTTTTCCCTGATTTTCCCATCTTTCTCTCGCCGCTTCATTAGCAACTTGTACTTGTTGATCTATCACCGATTGATATTGATAACTTACTGCAATAGCAGCGCCCATCAATACGACTACAGACAATGCTCCTACCTGAAACATCCCCTGGCGAAATATATTTTTGAGTTCTTTATAAATCATTTTGCGTATCATAATTTCACTTTGGTTTGAGGATGAAACATGTGATCCAGGTAAATACGCTCTAGCTTCGCGTGATCGACTTCTGAAGTAGCAAACTCATCAATTAGCTTTCCACTACGCATAATCCCTATTCGTGTACCCGTTTCTTTTGCTCGAAATAGATCGTGTGTAGCCATGAGGATAGCAGTACCTTGTTGACTGAGCTCCACCAGCAAATTAGCAAATTCATGTCCTGCAACTGGATCAAGACCCGAGGTGGGTTCGTCCAGCAGTAACACATTGGAAGCTTTGGCAATTGCAAGCGCAATACCTACTTTTTGGCGCATACCCTTTGAGTAGGTTGATATTCGCTTGGAGGCATATGAGGATTGTAATCCTGCCTGAACGAGAAAATCTTTTAACTGAGAAGTCGAAAACTGCTTACCTGCCAGACCACAGAAATAGTCCAAATTTTCCAATCCACTTAAACGCGGATATAGCATCAAATTTTCGGGGATGTAAGTGACATATTTTTTACTACCAATAGGATTGTCCTGAACATTAAGGCTGTTAATATAAACATGCCCCTTGTCGGGTTTGATAAATCCCATACAGAGATTGATAGTGGTGGTTTTTCCTGCACCATTTGCCCCCAGCAGACAATATATATCGCCAGGATTAACGGATAATGTCAGCTCATTAACCGCCTTGTACGTTCCAAATGATTTGCTGATCTGTTGTATATTTAACATGCGAAATTTCTGTTTGAAAGTGAATGAAAATGGGTGAGAAATGAGAGGAAGTCCACTAAATAGACTTCCCCAACGAAACGTATTCTCATTTAAACATATATCGAAGCGTAACGCCCCCAAAGAAATTGCGGTCTGGAGCTGGATTGTAATACCTGCCTCCAAAACCATTGAGTGCTGGAAATGACACATAAGTTTCACCAAGAGCATTACCTACTCCACCAAATGCTTCTGCTTGTAGCGAAGAACAAATTTGTATTCTGTAGCCAATCTTGCTGTTGACCAATACATATCCATCTAGGTATAAACTATTGTCATCTGTCAGGGGACGCTTGTCTAGTGCATTCATGGTAATATTTCCATATAAGCCAAAACGCGTCTCCACATCAATACCCGCAGCTACCTGATGAGGTGCTGTACCTGTAAGTTCATTGCCAGAAAAGTCCTCCACAATGACCTCACCCGTATTAAAATCCAACGACTCCTTCTGATAGTCTTTAAATCGAAAGCGATTAAAGGTATAGCTTACCCAAGGTTTGAGCAGAGATACTGTACGCGCTGGATCGCGAATGAGAAAGTAAGACCAAGCTGCCTCCACCCCAAACTGACTGGTGTTACCCTTATTTTCAAATGCATTGTGTGAACTCGACGTTACGATAGGTAAGATTGCATCTTCCAATTCGTAGTAATAGGTTGTCACATCCAGATTCAAACGATCCTGGAAAGTAGCTCGGTATCCCAATTCATAGTTGATGGTATTCTCTGCCTGAAGATCTGTATTGACTCCTGCATTGGTAACTACCTCCAATGTTACAGGAGGTGAATACCCATAACTGGCACTTGCATGTATTGACATGGCATCAGATAGTTTCTTAACAAGTGCAATACGGGGTGCCAGGGTAGATTCAAAGCTAAAGGACGCATCAGCATTGTAAGGGTCGCTCTCGGTATTCAAATAATCTTCAATCTCATAACTAAGCGAATTGGTGCTCAATCCCATGGTCAAGAAGAAATTGGCGGGTAAATCTAACTCCGCTTGTGTAAATAGTAGGTATTGCGTCGTAAGAATCTCACGATCCACCCAGGTCTCTCCAGGTGTCCCAAATTCATTGGCATATACCCTTCTGTTCATTGTCTTACTTTGATATTCTCCTCCAAATGATAATCGGAAAGGCATACCCGCAATGTTATATTTGGCGGTTACACGTGTTCTTCCCCCAAACTCAGAAGCAGGACTGTTGTTGTAGGTGTTACCTCCAAAAGCATCTGCTCCTGCAAATCCAAAAGGGTGATCCAGATGTGCTGACTTCGCAAATAAACTCGTTACTTGTTCCCAATGCTTGGAAAGAGGAGCTTTATAGGAAATGCCTGCTGTAAGTCCGTCAAAACTTACACGCGCATCATAGGCTTCTGTTCCAGCTCTCGCTTGCGAGGGATCAGCCAGATACTCTTCTTCATTTAATGTACCTGGTAGCCCATAACCACCATCATAATATCCTAAGTTAAAAGATAGTACTCCTGCTTCTGATGGGTAGATTTGCCCCATCAGGTTAAATACTTGTTTGTCGGCAAAACCCTGATCGCGATAACCATCGCTATTCTGATCCACATAAGTGATGTTGAAGTTGGTATTTTCAGATCCAAACTGCGCGCTTGCAACCGTACGAGATAACCCAAATGAACCTACTGATTTTGTAAGCCCTACACTTTTTTCACCAAAGTCAGCCTTAGAACTGCGCAGTATGACTACTCCTCCATGACCTGGTCCATACAGGCTCCCCGCTGGCCCACGGATGATCTCCATAGATCCAATTGTACTGGCATCAATAAATTCCAAGCGTGTATCACCTGCTGGATCGGTAAAAGGAATATCATTCCAGTAAAATTTTACGTTGCGAGTGGCAAACTCTGCTCGTAGTTGCGTACCGCGTATCAATAGTCTTGAACCTCCTCCATAATCATTTTCTTCAAATCGTACACCGGGGACAGTATTAAAGGCTTGTCCCAAACTTACGTTGTTAAAATTGTTGATCTGTCGTTCATTGAGTACGGCAATACCGCCAGCAGTTTCCATGATATTGCGTTGAGTCTCAAATGCTGTCACGGTAACCTGATCTAGTTCCAATACACTGGGGCTTAGCCCTATGTTAATCTCACTTTTTTCAACAGGTACCTCATAATTTAGCGACTCATACCCTAGATATGAGATTCGCAACCTGGAAATAGCTTCATCATGTGAAAGACTAAAATTACCTAGCGAATCGGTCATTGTTCCGATTGATGTAGAGGGAATTTGCACATTGGCACCAATCAATGGTTCTCGAGTCTCGAGATCCAATACCGTGCCGCGAACACTCGTTTGAGCATAATTTGTATGATGGGAAAACAGAAAACATATAATCCCCAGTACAACATGTATATAGTAATATGTTGGTTTCATTTTATTAGTGTTAGTATCTCCTCCAAATGAGCTTGTGAGTAAATCAAGTCATAAGTACAAACATTTGAATATCCCTTATGCTTAACTTCTATCTTGGAGGAGAAAGGTAAAATGGATTGAAAACTTAATAGATGATTATTTATAGGCAATAGAAAATACTGATTGACATATTTTATCAATTACAAAATGCCGTAATTCCTCCATGCTATATCAGATTCTTGATTAGCCTATCTTTTTTACAAAAAACAAAACGACAAAATATAGCTCAAGTATACTGGGGAGGTGGGGTGAGTATGAGTAAGTATACTTCTTGTATACCTAACGGATAATTTATAGGGGACTTACCCCCACGTAAATCAAGGAATTGATATTCATTCTTGTTCAAAGGAAAAGGAATGAGGTCTTTCCAGGTAAGCGTCAACTGCTCTGGATCGCTTTCTGTTTCATTTTGGGCTATTTCCGATAAGATGGTTAACCAGCCTCCATGATGATGAGTTTCCGTGTGAGTATGCGTTAATGTTTGCTTCCGGGTATGATGATGGAGGTGAGAATGCTCATGCTTTTGACTATGTGTATGTGTATGATAGGAAGTTGATGCATAATCCTGTAAAATATGCGCAACCTGATGCCCTGCTTCCTTAATTAATGTTGCTCCTCCAACACTCGTAAACAGGTAGGTAATGATAAAAAACCAGCTTAGACTTGTTTGGCATAGCTTAACAACGTAGGGGAGATTCAATATGTGTGTAGATATATGCAAAAATGTATAAAGTTATATCATATAGAAATATTCTTCCGTCTATAGTTTAGATACGAAAGCGTCAGGGACATCGGATTGAATTGGCTTGTTTTTTAGATAAGGTTTAACTATCCCGTTTACCATTATCGTAACACCTATATTCACATTTACCATTCAAGAAAATACTTATCTGATATGCTAACAGATATTCAGCTCATAGAAGCGTTTACCGAAAAAACAGAGACTTTCGAAGCTTATCAATCATCGATGCTCATTAAACGTGCAGTTGAGCGGCAGTTAGGGATTATTGGAGGTTTAGCTGTTGGCTTCCAAAAAAGATCTGGAAATAAACAAAAGGCTTCTCGCTACAAGAAATATATATGAACATTTGCCAATGGATAAAAAGAGAGATTCTCTGATCAAGATTTTGAACAACAAGAACATAAAATAAAAAGATAATCTGGCTATTGTATTGTGTTGTTCGGTTAAGCCATATGGATTGACAATTCGTCTGTGGTCCATGGTCCGACGTCTAACTATCGTCCTTCGTCCAACAAACCCTACTCCCATCTGGTCTTGGCATGAGCCAGGATTTTCTGATCGTGATGTCGGATGAGCTGATGGAGGTAACATTGAGCATCTCGTTGTTGGGTTTGTGATACAAGATGATCTTTCCACTGAGATTCTGCTTTGTAGACTATATCAAATTCAACGAGCTTTTGTTCCATTAACGCATGATCCGCGATGGTTTCCAGCATCCATTGCAAATAGTGCACATTGTTGAGGTGTTGATTGAAATCCAGATCAAACCAATCTACTCTGTAGGTTTGTGTCCAATCGGGTTCGATCAATTTGGGAATATTGCCTGTGGGTCTGGGGAGACACTCTTCAGGGTGAGGCATCCGGTAGGCTAATATATCTTCGGGAATATGTGTCAATTTACGGGTCTCAGTATTCATCAACAACCACGTAGAGCTGGCTTTTGCCAACAGCGTGTTAGACTCATCGTACACCTTATAGTCTCTGTAGGTAAAATATTTCTCAAAGCCCGCAGGATACGTAACGATACGTATCCTTTCTCCCAATAAGGGCATCCTGAAAAACCGCAAACATTTCCTCATAAGGACCCAAGAAATATTTCTAGGTGAGAGATCCCACACAGAAACTCCGAGATTGATGACGTTTTCCATGGCTGCTTCGTGCATCAGCTTTACCAACGCAGGTACGGTGATCACTTTTTGGTGATCAACATCATAGGTCCTTACTTTATAGATAGTAGAGTGGATTAAATCCGGATGCAATGACATGCAAGCAAGTTAACAGGTTATTCTTGTTCTTTGATGATTACACCATCTGCAAGAAAGGAATAACCTATTTTGGGTTCAGTTATGCGCTTTTTAGCTTCTTCTTCTGACATGCCACCATCAACAGCATAGTGTCGAAGATCTTCCACAGATGTAGTATCCATGGTGAGCGCTCCTTGTATTACCGCCGTTTTACCCGAAGAAGTAACAGGTACAAAAAAGCCATAATCCTTAAATGTAACACGAAGTTCTTGCTCATTTGGTAGCATCATGGTCATCCAACACCCTTTGGCTTGACATACTGCCTCTACTTCTCCACTGATCTTTACGTCTTGCATCTCCTGGATATCTATCTTGTCCGTGAGTTGACCCATTTCCATTGCTGATACAGCACCATCTTCTGTAATTCGATTCCCGTGATAACTCCGGGTTCCATCAGAAGAAACACTATCAGAAGGGAAAGCTTGCTGAGCTAATACAGAAGACGAAAGCCCACTTATAAGTATAACTAACATTATTTGTCTCATAGTTTTTTCTTAAAAAGTTTACTACAGCAATAATTAAAAAGTTTCTTCATAAATGCCAATATATTTTTTACTCCCATTACTTCCAATTAGTCACATCACATATTTTGAACCACGTAAGGATGTTAACAACTCATTAATTGGAACTAAATCACGTTAAGTGTGTAGACAATAATGTGTAACACTTCTTATTATTATCACACTACTCAATAATCATACATTTGAGTTGTTAAAGGTTTGTACCTTTAATGGTTTAAAATAGCATTACGCTAGAAAAATAAATCAACCTATGTGAATGTTTTGAACAGTTGAGGATATAGTTTTAATTAGTCCAACATTCAATTACCTATTATGCTTCAAGTATTGTCTTTCACATTCAATCCGTTTCAGGAAAATACTTATGTCTTGTTCGATGAAAGTAGAGAAGCTGTCATCGTAGATCCTGGTTGTTACACCCATTCAGAGCAAACCCAGTTACGGGATGAAATCGAAGCACACAATTTAAATGTGGTGAAATTGTTGAATACACATGGTCATATCGATCACATGTTGGGGAATGATTTTGTGGTAATGACCTGGGGAGTTCCATTTGCTACGCATGAACTCGTAAAAAAAGAGTTGGAAGAAGCATTGAGCTGGAGTAATCTTACCGGAATCCATCCCAGGCCTTCACCTGACCCCACCGAACTGCTAAATGAGGGCGATGTCATTGAATTCGGGCAAACTCGTTTAGAAGTACTATTTACGCCTGGACATTCTGCAGGCCATATTAGTTTTTTGCATAAAGAAGCACAAAAGCTGTTTTCAGGAGACGTATTATTCCAAAGGGGAATTGGGAGATATGATTTACCTGGTGGAGATTACCACATATTGATGGAGACGATTACTCAAAAGATTTTGCCATTAGGGGATGATATCACGGTATATCCCGGACATGGTCCCACTACACGTATAGGTGAGGAGTTAGCACACAATCCTTTTATCAGGGACTATTTATCGGATGCGGCTAGTT
>CAZZEC010000002.1:0-56919 GCA_964652565.1 uncultured Bacteroidia bacterium | reverse complement strand
GAGGAGTTAGCACACAATCCTTTTATCAGGGACTATTTATCGGATGCGGCTAGTTGATGATGTTTTATTGATGAATTGTTGGATGGCTGTATTGTTGAATAGCGACACAGTGTTAAATAATGAGACATAATTACCTCCCTGCAGGGCTGACCGCGTTGATGGCGAGGGAGGCGTAGGAGGGTGAATAATAAAGACAATAAATAAAATCTATAGTTCTGACTATACAATCATTCCTGTTCTTTATCTACATATTTCATCGCTTCATGGGGGCATTTATTCATAGCTATATTTACTAAAGCACTTATCGTGTCATTGAGTACATGGTTTATGGTGTTATGGTGAGATTGTTAGATGGCTAGATTGTTTCATTGTGAGAATTGGGCTTATTAGGTCATTTAGGCACTGTGTTCATGATGTAATTGAAGATATTGTGGCATGTTGAAAGTGATTAGTCCGTCGTCTAGCGGTCTGTCATCCCGTCGTCATTCACACATCCACCTCTCGGGCAGGGTTACCGAAAACAGTTGTTCCTTCATCCACATCGCGCATGACAACTGCACCTGTCCCAATGGTTGCCCCTTTTCCTACATGAACATCTGCATAGATAACTGCGCCCAGACCAATGTTGACATGATCATGTATTTGAACTCTTCTTCCGATATGGACACCACTTTGTATGGTGCAATAGTCTCCCACAGCTGCATCAGGCTCAATAGATACCAAACTATCTATCACATTGAAGCTGCCGATCATAGCATTGGCATTTACCACAGCACCAGCATTTATGATATTGCCTCTTCCCATTTTAATATATTCGCTCATGACATGATGGGGGTGGATTAAATTGATGAGCTCCGGCGGATATTTTTCCAGATATTCTACATATTCCTTTCTCAATTCGCCATCATACTCGGCAATGACTATTTTCACATTTTCATCGTTCAATAGTGTATTACTGTCTTTGGTACTCAGTTTGGAAATGACCAACACATCATTCAGTTCCTTATTGACTTCCTCTTCATCATCTGTTAAGAAGCCATATACAAGCACATCCAAACTATTGGCTATATCGAGCGCTACCCTGCCCTGGGTTCCAGCTCCAATGATTATGATTGGTACCTTATTGTCATTCATACAGGCAAAAATAGTAAGAATAACGTAAAGAGGGAATTGGGTTTCTAAAGAGTGTTGCAAATAACGAGTACAGTGTTACTGAACGTAGCCCAATTATTTAACTTTTTTATCCTTCTTTTGCTCCCCGAGATAACGTGCCAAATGAGAAGTGCTAATTCGAAAAATATATAAAGTACTTAGCAGAAGAGTGAATGGGAGGAGATAAGTTGATTCACATTTTTCAATGATTTATAAATGATGATGTTATTTTAACATTCGATATTGTTCCCCATCAAGTTCTTCAGTAAATATTTCACTACTTGAATATAATTCATCCCCTAACAATAATCCTAGCGATTTGAATCGAGTAGTGTGATCACAGATAATTTTGATTACTGCGGTTATCGGTATAGCTAAGATCATCCCGGAAATACCCCATAAGGTGGCCCCTACAATAAGAACTACAATTGCTGCAAGTGGATTGAGGTGAACTTTATTCCCAACGATTTTAGGTGTAATGAAGTTTCCTTCGATTTGCTGAACAATGATAAATACAAATAATACAGCTAAAGGTTGCCAGATATATCCTGGAGAAATCAAGGATTGTAAAAAAGGGAAAGAAGCGCCAATTAAATTTCCAATATAAGGAACAATGGCTAAGAAAGCTGCTAACACTCCCCATAAAACTGGATTTTTTACCCCTGCAATCCAAAGTCCCAGCGAGTTAAGCACACAAAGAATCAAAACCATTATGCCTAACCCCGAAAGATATCCCCTTACGACTAGCTTAATTTTCTTCAAAACATGCTTAATTTTTTCTTTGTCTGAGCTTGGATATTGCGATATGAGGAAATTTTTGAGAGAACTTCGATAGATTAAAAACAGAATCGTATAAATTATTACAAGACCTATAGAAAATAGGAACTCAGAAGAGCCTATAATACTTCCCACTGTATTAATAACTTGACCACTCAGTACAGAATCGCTGTTTTTTTCAATCCATATTTCTATCTCCTCTTTCTTCCAACTGGTATTATTGGCAATCCAATTGAGACCATCTTTATATAGAGAGTCTCCTGAATCTATCAAATTCGAAAAACTATCAATAGCAAAAACAATTTGGGCCGAAAAAAAGAAAATTATCAAAGCTATGAGAACAAAAATGATTACTATCAGAATTCCTGTTGATAAGGTCCTATTAATACCTATACGTTCGATTCGGCTTGCTAAGGGCTCAAGAAGTAAGGTGAAAAATATTCCAAAGACCAAAGGAATAAGTACAGATTTGGCAACGTATAAAATAAAGAAAACTAAAACTACAATGAGGAGAATATTTTTTATATATCCCGAATATGGAATTTTCATTTAAGTATTGATTTTATGTAAGAATCACCTTAATGTATTGTTGGGTAATTTATTTTACAAATTACAAGTATATTATAAATATTTTGTTGTTTTATGCTAAATTAATTTACAATGTAATTAACATTTTGATATTAGATCCGTAAAATAATTGTAGAACCGGAATTAATTTTAACAAAATCAAAAGAATTCTATTAGCATGCTCAATGTAATCAATCAAAAAATTCGCACTTTATTAATAGTCTGTATATGCTTTCTTTTTATAGTTCAGGCCTCTGCACAAACTTTTGAATTAGAAGATACACAAATTCAACATGAGAAAACACAACGTGCAAGCATTACTGCAATACTGGACCCAGAACCAGAGTCCCTTAAAAAAGCATGGCAGGATTATCTCAAGGATACTTATGATGTTAAAATTAAGGGGATAGGATTTCTCGTGAATAAGGATGTGTTAACTGCCGAGAGAATAAATTTTGAAAAGATATCTGATAAAGAGATGAACCTGTATACTAAAGTAGTTGAAAAGGATGGAGTAAGTGAGATGAGTGTATTTGGATCATTGGGGTATGACATCTATATCAATAAAGAGAAATATCCGGAAATGTATGAAGAAATGAAAAACGTGTTTATCAAGTTTCTGGATTCATATTTACCTACGTATTATCAGGGACAGATTGATGTCATTAATGAAGATATTGAGTCTCTTAATGAGGACCTGGGCGATTTAGAGGAGGATATTTCTGATAGTAGATCCGAGATTGATAAAATGAAAAAGGAAATAGAGAAGATGGAATCTCAGATCGAGAAGAAAGAAAGTGAATTAGCGTCGAAACGTGAGAAATTGAATGAAAGGAGAGAAAGATTAGCTGTTATCAATCAAAAGATTAAGAAAGTAAATTAATACATGAAAAATTATACATTCTCACAAATGATTTAACAGTTTGAAGATTATTCATAAAAGATATCAGGCTATTTTGTCTGATCGTACACGTTTGATTAATGTACATTCTTATTACATTTTAACCTTGCTGGAAAAATCGGTTCAATTTTAGATTGAGGAGGAATTATGAGAATAATTTCTCTTACCTCATAGACAGCTTTAGGCAATTGTCAAAAAATTCCTTTTACCTACAAGACCTGAAAGATGTTATTTCGACTTAGCCAAAAGCCCAGCCCCTATGAGTACACTCAAAACTCCCAATCCCAACATTATATAGGCTTGATTTTTTGAGCTTGAGTCCTCCACTCCTAGTTCAAATTCTCCTATTTCGACTGATGCACTGCTATCTTGTAAATCGGTAAACCCTACATATCCCAGTCCTATTCCTAATAGGATTAATATAATGGAAACAATCTTTTTCATAAATATTAATAGATTTTCTATGGAAGTCTTTCACTCTAATTTCTGGTAGAAATTGTATCCAAGAATTAGATGATTAGTTATTGAATAATTTAAAAACATATGTTTTGAGTAATACGGAGAATATGTGAAATATGTTATGTGATATGTAAATATTATTATCATTAATGTTTGTTTTTTATGTATAGGGGTGTCGTCAAAGGGATGATTATTTTCTACCCCAAAAATCAAGGCACTAAGTAAGTGGGTATGTTTAAATATGCTCAATTATCATATTGTTCAATCCCTTCAGGATTGGTGCTGGGTGGAATGCCATTGCTATTCCTGGTTTAACTCCTTCGGAGTTTCAGAAACCCTGAAAGGGTTAAACCAAGAATAGGACCGGATAACAAATAATCTGTTCTATCCGGTCGTGTAGGCCCAAATTTCAATATGAAAGTATTGAATAATAATATTGTCTAACCACTTATTTACAATATTAACAATCTATTTTATCTGGTATCCGCTAAATAGATAGATGACGTATTCCTTAAGATATGATGACATTGAGTTTACATAAATTGTGTTACTTTGGTCCATTGGTTATAAAAATTAAAATATTACTTAATATTTTTTGAATGAATTACATTCGATTGGTGCAGAAATATCCTAATTATATTGGATATGGAGCGCTTCACTATTTCTTTTCAAGTCTTGGGCAATCCTTCCTAATTAGTTTATTCGTAGTACATTTCACTGATGCGTTGAATATAAGCAACGTGACGTTTGGGTGGTACTATTCTGGTGCTACACTTGTTAGTGCTATGATATTGCCGGTGATGGGGGGATTTTTGGACAGGGTAAAACTGAGATATATTAGCGTAGGAATCGGTATTGGACTTTGTGTATTTTGCATTCTGGCTTCTCAGGTATATCACCCTGTGATATTGTTTATAGCACTTTTTGGGCTACGTTTCTTCGGTCAGGGAATGATGCCATTGACTGCTTCTACTTCCGTTGCAAGATATTTTGAAATTAATCGAGGAAAGGCATTATCTATCGCAGGATTTGGGCTACCTATAGGTGAGTTTACATTGCCCCTATTGATTACGACACTGATTCTTACTGTCGGATGGAGAATGACATGGTTATTCCTTGCAGTTTCAGTCATTCTTTTTTTCATCCCTGCAAGTTTGCGTATAGTAGATTCCAATAATCCTTTTCAATTTAATCAGGAAGCAGAAAAACAAGCACATACACAATCAAAGAGTAGCTTTGTACGAAAGGTTGTACTTCGTGATCCTCGGTTTTATCTGTTATCCCTGATTTTGATGTTTGTACCTTTTTTCATGACAGGTCTACTCATTCACCAGAATCTGATTGGGGAAACAAAA
Source organism: uncultured Bacteroidia bacterium (assembly GCA_964652565.1). GTDB lineage: Bacteria > Bacteroidota > Bacteroidia > J057 > J057 > JBCCTX01. The sequence continues at coordinate 51,708 of CAZZEC010000002.1, read as the reverse complement.
GGATGGTCTCAGGCATTAATGGCCAGCGCCATCATGGCATTTGGAATTACCCGGCTAGCGACAAACTTACTGGCTGGGCCTGCAATAGATCGATACTCTGCAATGCAAGTATATCCTTTTGTGCTGGTTCCACTTATTATAGGAAGTCTCATTGCAGCGTTTACAAACCATCCCGTCGCAGCATTCGTGCTGTTTATGCTGAGTGGAGCAACCAATAGTGGACTTTCTTTAACGGGAACTGCCATGTGGGCAGAAATCTATGGTACCGCAAACCTGGGGGCAATCCGAAGCATGGTAACTACGCTAGTGGTCTTTTCTGCTGCCTTAGCTCCCGTAGTGATGGGATGGGGATTTGAAACCGCAGAAAGATTTCAATTGAGCCTATGGATATGTATAGGAGTCATGGTTGTCGCAAGTATAATGGCTTTTTCAGTCATTCGTAACTTAAAACGGGACGTAGCTAGATAAAGATCGATATAAATATGTCGAGTTACTTTATGACTAACTATAGCTTTTCAGTATACCTCCCACTATTGACAAGCCACAATCCTAAAAATGTCAGCAATCCGTTGAGAGGAAGTATCATAAAACCCAATTCAAACCCCAGGTACTGAGGACTGTATAACTGGATCAGGTACGTGATAAGTGGGCAGATCAGCGCTATCCAGGGAATCCATTTGTCATTGGATTTCATATCTGTAAACATTCCAAATGCATATAGTCCTAACAAGGGGCCATAGGTATATCCTGCAGCGCGGAAGATCTCCCATATCACAGCATCATTGTTGAGATTGTTAAAGATGATAATAGCGACATAGATGATAGCTGCAAAACTGATATGTACCAGGTATCGGATTTGCAGCCTGAGCTTGGGGTTAGAAAACCGTTGTATGTTGAGTATGTCATAATTAAACGAAGTAGTAAGGGCTGTGAGCGCAGAGTCAGCAGATGAATACGCTGCTGCAATGACCCCCAAGACAAAAAAAGTACCCGCTACAGGACCCAGATAATTAAGAGATATCAATGGAAATAGTTGATCGGTTTTACGGCAAACCATTTCTCCGGTAACAGCATCCTTAATTTTTAATGCACAGTCTTCTGCAAAAACAGGATCTAATATCCCTGTTTGTTCGCCATATAGATAAAGTAGGGCGCCTAGGCTTAGAAATAATAGTTTTGCAATGACTAGTGTAATGGAAAACCAAAAAATATTTTTTTGCGCATCTTCCAACGTTCGGCACGTGAGATTCTTTTGCATCATATCCTGGTCCAATCCAGTCATTGTCAAAGCAATGAATGCTCCGCTTAGGAATTGCTTGAAAAAATTATTTCCCGGAGCCCACTCCCAGACAAAAATTTCTGCATAATCGCTTTGCAAAACCTGATGTGTCATGCCATTCAATGACCACCCCAACTGATTTCCTATGATATACACGGCTAATCCCGCACCTAAGAGCATGAAAAAGGTTTGTAGCGTATCTGTCCAAACTACAGTCTTAATACCTCCTCGAAATGTGTATAGGTAGATCAGTCCGATAGAAATGAGTACCGTATACTCGAAAGGGATCCCGAGATAGTTGAAGATAGCTAATTGTAATACCAAAACTACGAGGTAGAGACGAAGGCTTGCACCTACTATACGAGACAGTAAAAAAAATACTGCTCCTGTTTTATAAGCAAATATTCCAAATCGTTTTTCCAGGTAGCCATAAATCGAAACGAGTTGTAAACGATAATACAAGGGTAGAAGTACTAAGGCAATAGCAGCATACCCCACGAGATATCCCATGACAATTTGCATATAAGCCCAGGCATCATTACCAACCGCTCCCGGAATGGAAATAAAGGTAACTCCTGACAACGTAGCACCTATCATCCCAAATGCCACCAAATACCAGGGAGAGCTTCGATTCGCAGTATAAAAGGTTTGCTCATCAGCTTTGCGGCCTGTGAGTAAGGATATGACAAATAATAAGGCAAAATAGCTGATAATGACAACGAGCGTGATATTGGGATCCATATTTGCAAATTAAAATGGGATGTAAGTTAATTAATCTATTCTGAGGAAGAAATTAAGAGAAAAACATTGACACCTATTACTTATCATTCGTAATTTTACAATTTATAAATGATTCACGGTATTAAGCTTTTTCATTAAATGGCATTAAAACAGCATTTACAAGTAGATGAAAGATATAGGCAACAGGTAGAAAATGCCCGAAATTATGTAATTCCTTTTATTGAGGAGGTGTATCCCATTCAAAAGGATATGAAAGTAATGGAAATAGGTTGCGATGTAGGTGGAGTTTTGACTGCCTTTTTGGAAAAGGGGGTTACAGTCCTGGGAGTTGATCTAAAGGAAGGAGCTATTGAAAAAGCAAACGTAATACACGAAGATGATGTGAGAATCGGAAAAGCCTCTTTCTTGGCTCAGAATGTTTACGATACAGCATTTTTAGAAAAATGGGAAGGGCAATTTGATCTCATCGTATTAAAAGATACCATTGAACATATACCTGATCAGGAACAATTTATTCCTTACCTAAAACACTTTTTAACACCTGGAGGAAAAATCTTCTTTGGGTTTCCACCTTGGTGTATGCCTTTTGGAGGGCATCAGCAAATATGCAAGAAGAAGATCACCAGCAAATTACCCTACTATCATCTATTGCCTAGAAGCAGTTATAAATCATTCCTGAGCAGTATGGGTGAACCAGAATCCGTGATCGGTGCCCTGCTTGAGATTTACGATACGGGAATTTCTATCCATCGATTTGAACGAATTATTCGCAATACCACATTTAATATCATACATAAAAGACACTATCTCATCAATCCCATTTATAAATATAAATTTGGGTTAACACCACGCAAACAATTGCCAATCATTTCTTCGTTGCCTTATTTCAGAGATTTTGTTACGACTTGTGTTTGGTATGTAGTATCGTGATTGATAATTTATCAATGCATTTTCAATCATCTACATGCGATTCCAAAACCTTTGGAAATATTTGAGAGTTGTTGATATAAATAGTAGTTTACGGGTTCAAAGTTTAAACCGTTATTAATCGCTTTATCTGGCTGTATGGACATTATTAGTACCCTCATTCTTATTGGTGTTGCCTTATTTGTACTGCTTACAGCAGCAGCTTATACTGTTTACCTTGAACGCAAGGTTGCAGCAGCAATACAACAGCGTGTAGGGCCAAATCGAGTAGGTCCCTTTGGACTTCTTCAACCGCTAGCTGATGTAATTAAACTACTATTAAAAGAAGATATTGTCCCAAAAGCGGCAGATAAGTTAGTTCATTTCATTTCACCCATCATAGCTGTTACCATTGCTTTAATCACAATGGCGGTTATACCTTTTGCAGGAGCCAATATCGCAACGGAACAGCTACCTTCAATTGGAAATCCAGACCCTTTAGTAATTGCAGACGTGAATATCGGTATTCTCTATGTGCTAGCAATTGCCTCTGTTGCGGTCTATGGTGTAACATTAGCAGGTTGGTCCTCCAATAGTAAATATTCACTCCTGGGGGGATTGCGTTCCTCTGCACAGATGATCAGCTATGAGCTGGCGATGGGATTGTCTGTGGTCAGTGTGATCCTGATCACTAATGCAGTGTATCAGGGAGATGGTGATTACCTGAAACTAAGTTCTATTGTAGAAGCCCAGAGAGGTCTTTGGAATTTTTTTCGAAATCCACTGGGATTCCTCATCTTTGTAACTTGTGCATTTGCAGAGGCTAATCGCGCTCCATTTGATTTGGTCGAGGCAGAACAGGAACTGGTGGGAGGATTTCATACAGAATATAGCTCTATGAAGTTTGCATTATTCTTCGTAGCTGAGTATTTGCATATTATCATAGGTTCTGCGTTGATTACCACATTGTTTTTGGGAGGATATTTAGGACCTTTTGAAGGGATGATTGGGGTAGCAGAGTGGAGTGAACTAGGGCAGATGTTATGGGGATTAGGATGGTTTACGATTAAGACAACATTTTTTGTTTTTGTATACGTGTGGGTGCGCTGGACATTACCCAGATTCAAATATAACCAGTTGATGGACATCGGATGGAAAAAATTCCTTCCACTCTCACTTCTCAACCTTGTCCTTGTAGCCCTTGTCATTGCATTGATAGTGTAGTGTAGATTACACTGCGAAACCTTTCAAAGCATTAACACGTTTCTTACAATACGATTTATGACATAATGTCATAATTAACATATTGGCACAGAAACGGTATATATATGTACAAATGTATAGATCCTATGTGTTAGGGAAATAATATGGAATCAAACTTTTCAGACAGAGTAAAAGGGGTAATCTCTTATAGTAGAGAAGAGGCGATAAGATTGGGACACGATTACATTGGTCCTGAACATTTATTGCTGGGTCTCATCCGAGAAGGTGAAAGCCCGGCCATAAATATTTTACAGGAGTTGAATGTGGATCTTGCTCAACTGAAGCGTTCCGTAGAAAATGCTGTTAAAGGGACCATAAACCCCGTTAACCTCGCTAATCTACCTCTTACCCGCCAAGCGGAGAAAATACTTAAAATCACTCGCTTAGAAGCCAAGTTGCTTAAAAGTGATGTGATTAAGACTGAACATTTACTTCTATCGATACTTCGAGAGGAAAACAATGTTGCAGCTCAAATCTTAGCACGTTTTGGGGTAACTTATGATATCATAAGAGCAGAATTGGATGACGGAGAGACGCAGACACCCCGAATGTCAGTAACAAGTGAACCACCTGAATCTTCAGAAATGAGTACTTCATCAAGAAAACCTTCAAAATCAAAAACACCTGTTCTCGATAATTTTGGAAGAGATTTAACCAAGGCTGCCGAGGAAAATAAATTGGATCCCATCGTTGGTCGGGAAAATGAAATAGAACGCGTCGCTCAAATACTGAGTAGACGTAAGAAAAATAATCCCGTGCTAATTGGTGAACCAGGTGTAGGTAAAACAGCTATTGCGGAAGGGCTTGCTCTTCGCATCATTCAACGTAAAGTGAGCAGAGTGTTGTATAATAAGCGTGTTGTTACGTTGGATATCGCTTCATTGGTTGCAGGTACTAAGTACCGCGGACAATTTGAAGAAAGGATGAAAGCTGTAATGGCAGAACTGGAAAAATCACCGGATGTCATCCTATTTATCGACGAGTTGCATACTATCGTAGGAGCAGGTGGGGCTTCGGGCTCTCTGGACGCTTCTAACATATTTAAACCCGCACTCGCTCGTGGCGAAATTCAATGTATAGGGGCGACTACACTAGATGAATATCGCCAGTATATTGAAAAGGATGGAGCACTAGAGAGAAGGTTTCAGAAAGTAATGGTCGAGCCTACTTCTGTCGAGGAAACTCGGATTATACTCGATAACATTAAGGCTAAATACGAAGATCATCACAATGTAAACTACACGCCAGAGGCAGTAGATGCATGTGTGAAACTGAGTGATAGGTATATATCAGATCGCTACTTTCCAGACAAAGCTATTGATGTGTTAGATGAAGCAGGAAGCCGTGTGCACATTACAAATATCCACGTACCACAAAGTATTTTGGATCTTGAGGCGAAGATTGAAGAAGTAAAAGAGTCAAAGAACAGGGTCGTAAAAAGCCAGAAATATGAAGAAGCAGCAAGGCTTCGAGATCAGGAAAAACGATTATTGGAAGACCTCGAGCAAGCTAAGCTGGAGTGGGAAGAAGAGACCAAAAATAAGCGTTACACTGTAGCTGAAGATGATGTTGCATCAGTCGTATCTATGATGACAGGTGTACCGGTAACAAAAATAGCTGCCGGGGAAATGACCCGCCTCAAAAATATGGGTATAGAGCTTAAGGATGTTATCATTGGTCAGGATAATGCTATTGATAAATTAGTTAAAGCAATTAAGCGCTCACGCCTGGGATTGAAAGATCCTCAGAAACCTATTGGTTCTTTTATATTTTTAGGTCAGACGGGTGTAGGTAAGACGGAGTTGGCAAAAGCACTTGCAAGATACATGTTCGATAGCGAGGATGCATTGATCAGGCTTGATATGAGTGAGTACATGGAGAAGTTTACCGTATCCAGGCTGATAGGAGCACCTCCAGGATACGTCGGGTACGAAGAAGGGGGACAATTGACAGAACGCGTGCGTCGTAAACCTTACTCAGTTGTATTGTTAGATGAAATAGAAAAAGCTCACCCCGATATATTCAATATATTGCTTCAAGTGTTAGACGATGGTCTACTTACGGACGGACTGGGACGTAGGATAGATTTTAAGAACACAGTGATTATTATGACTTCTAATATCGGTGTTCGTGAAATTAAGAGCTTTGGTACAGGAGTTGGGTATAGCACGAAATCCCGTGAAGATCAGTCGGAAGATATTCGCCGCAGTACCATTGAGGGAGCCATGAAAAAAGTATTTAGGCCAGAATTTCTCAATCGTATCGACGAAGTGATCATCTTCAATGAATTGAGTAAATCTCACATTATGGAGATTATTGACTTGCAATTGAAAGAAGTATTCTCCAGAATCGAGGACAAAGGATACAAAATTGAATTATCTTCAGAAGCAAAAGAGTTTATCGCCGATAAAGGCTACGACAAACAGTTTGGAGCCAGACCTTTGCAGCGAGCATTACAGAAATATCTGGAAGATCCTATTGCTGATGAAATTCTTGCCGGTACCGTTGAAGATGGAGATACACTTTTTGTAGATTACGACTTAGATGCCAAGAAAATCATTGTTTCTACTAAAAAGTCGAATGATAAGATTGAAACTTCTGAAGAAGTGGAAGATGCATAATCTCAGTGTAGAGGATTTTCGATATCACCAAGCATTATAAATCAATAGGGGTAGAAAAAATTGATCTTTTCTACCCCTATTTTTTATATTATATTCCAATATACAGCCATGTATTGTTAAATTCCCTGCTCTGATATTTCCAGGGTACATTCAACTTTCAACACACCTTATGAAAATCACAGATCAACTACTAGATAAGATCGAGAAATTAAGCATGCTTTCTTTTAATGATTCAGAACGGGAACAATACAAAGAGGAGTTTCAAAGGATTCTGAATTTCGTAGAAAAATTGCAAGAAGTAGATACGTCTCAAGTTGAGCCGTTGATCCATGTAACAAACGAGGTAAATCACCTACGGGAAGACGAAATAACGGGTCAGGTAAGTCGCGAGGAAGCATTAAAGAATGCGCCAGATTCCGACGGTAGATTTTTTGTGGTACCCAAAGTCGTCAAAGACTAGCAATACTAATAGTTTAATTTAGTATACCCAAACCCAAGACGGTATCCAGCGTTATATTAGTGATGGAGCCTAAAGAGATTCACACACCTATATATTTGGACTACAATTCCACCACACCTGTTGCAGAAGAAGTGTTGGAAGCAATGCTCCCATTTTTTAGGAGAAGCTATGGAAATGCATCTAGCTCTACACATCCATTTGGATGGGAGGCGGCTGAAGCAGTAAAACGATCACGAAAAATATTGGCAGATGCGTTGGGTTGTCTGGATCAGGAGATATATTTCACCTCGGGAGCTACAGAGGGTATTAACTTGGCCTTGAAAGGGATCGCTGAGAGATATTCTTCTAAAGGGGATCATATCATTACCGTACAGACTGAACATAAAGCAGTCCTGGATGTATGTAAGCGCCTGGAAAGTCAGGGTAAGCAAATTACATATCTTCCTGTTGACGAATATGGTATGATAGATCTGGAAGTACTAAGGGAATGTATCACAGAGCGTACTATACTTATTTGTGTGATGCTTGCAAACAATGAAACAGGCGTAATACAGCCTCTTTCAGAAATCGCTAACATCGCGCATGAACATGGAGTGATATGTATGACAGATGCTACTCAAGCCGTCGGGAAAGTCCCAACCAATGTGGATACATTGGGAATGGATGTGTTGGTTTGTTCGGGACACAAACTGTATGGACCTAAAGGCATAGGTGTAATTTATCTTAGAAGAAAAAATCCCAGAGTAAGCGTATTACCGCTGATAGAAGGTGGAGGACATGAACGGGGAGTGAGAAGTGGAACCCTAAATGTTCCAGGTATCGTAGGTATGGCAAAGGCAGTGGAATATTGTATACATGATATGGATTCAGAGTCTACGCGATTGGGAGTCCTTCGAGATCATTTGGAAAGCGAACTGCTAACAATGCCGGAAGTATTTCGGAATGGTCATCGGGAAGCAAGATTATCGCATGTCTCAAATCTGACATTTGGCTATGTAGATAGCCAGGCACTGATCAATGCCATGCGGCATGTAGCAGTATCTACAGGTTCTGCCTGTACATCCGCTACAATGGAACCCTCTCATGTGCTAAAGGCAATGGGAATGCAAGATCAACAGGCATATGGGTCTGTTAGGTTCAGCCTGGGTAGATTTACGACTAAGCCTGAAATTGATTATGCCATTGAGCATGTTCGGGAAGGGGTCCATAAATTAAGGGAGAAAAGCCCTCAATGGCAGCTTAAGCATGCTTAAATTTATTTAGTCCTGGATGTAGGGCCAATTTCAAAGTTGATTTTCAGTTAAAAACTCTCTACTTTTCTGCACGTATATTATATTCAAACAAAAGATATAAACATACCAGACATGGATGAACCAATGATAAAAGTTTCTGATACTGCCTTAGAACATATCAGACAATTAAGGATAGAAGAAGGTTATGATGAGTCATATGGACTACGAGTGAGTGTCGACGGAGGAGGTTGTTCTGGATTGATGTACAATCTGCAATTCGACAACCAGGAACAGACAGGCGATCAGGTGATCGAAGATAAAGGGGTGAAAATATTTGTGAATATGAAGAGCCTGCTTTTCCTTGTCGGTACAGAACTGGATTACACTGGGGGTTTGAGTGGGCAAGGTTTTCACTTTGCCAATCCCAATGCCTCTCGTACCTGCGCTTGTGGAGAGAGCTTTTCTGTATAGAAAAACATTAAAATCATAACCCCAATATGGGGTCTATGGTTGATACAAAAGATATAGGGGAAGTCTGTTACAGACTACCCCTACACTTCATTCAAACATTAATACAAATTTTCTTCTCGTTATTGGATCTCGATTAACCTCGGCGGTCTTTTCTTTGCTTCCTCTTTCTTCGAAAGCTTAATGTGTAAGATCCCTTTGTCATATTTTGCATCGATTTGAGTAGCATCAATAGATTCGGGAAGTGAAAAGGATCTTTCGAAAACTCCAAACTTAAATTCTCTCATGGCATATCTGCCACGATTCTCTTCATTCTCCTCACGTTTCTCTGCCCTTACTTTTAGGATTTTGTCCTCCACTTTCAACTCAAAGTCTTCTTTTTCCATCCCAGGAGCAGCAAGATCAATCATAAAGTGATCGTCGTGCTCAATGACGTTGACTCTTGGAGAGTTGTAAGAAGGACCGCGATTAACAAAGAAATCATCGTTGAAAAAGTCCTCCAAAGCGCTGTTGAATGAAGGTGTAAATCCTCGATAAAATGTTGGTAATGCCATAATATTATCCTCCTTTTTTAATGTTAAACATCTGTCACTATACTTTCAAAGGTGATGCCAGAAGGGCAATTGTGTCAATATGGCATGATCCCTATGATTTGCTGTGTCATATTGGCACTGGGCTGCCTTTTTTTACATATTGAATCATAGCTATTTCTAGTTGCATACAGACTGATAGGCGAATCGACAATATTACGTAAAACCTTATATTTCCTGGCAGTTGTACATACAACTGATGCGTCCTGTAGGGGCAATATGTAAGTAGTATCATTTGCATATAAAGGTAAATTAGCGTATGCAACCGTTCTGGAAAAATAGTAAAAGACTCAGTATCTCATAGTTGGATTAGGTTAAACGCATCAAAATTATCATGTATCGATTCAAGCCATTCTATGCACATTTTTAGACTTTGCTTCGAAAATTAAAATTATCAAAACCGATGTTTATGACTCGTATTGACCGTTTCGAAAATTTGGTGCGTTTAACCTATAGTTGGATTGTCATGAATAAATGAAGATATTAGATATACACAGAGTAGTTATATATGAACCCTTACATTTCTCAGATGAAAAAGATATGCTTTCATCATGCTTCCATGATATCCTTAAGACAGTTTTCCTTATCTCTAGTGTTGATATACACTACATGTTTTGCTCAACCCAGCCAAACATTAATAGACGTGGTGGTAACACCCACAGAATCTGATTGGACCTATGAAATTGGAGAACAAGTAGATTTTGAGGTAGAAGTGTTGAGAAATGGTCAGTCTATACCCAATGCTGAGATAACATATAAGATTGGCTTAGAACAGATGCCTCCTCAAAAGGAAGGTACTGCGAAGATATCTGAGGGGAGTTTCCAGTTACAAGGAATGAAAATGGATACTCCCGGATTTGTAAGATGCGAAGTAAGTGTGGAATACGAGGGGCGAACCTATACAGATTGGGGGACGGCAGGATTCGAGCCAGATCAAATTAAACCCTCTGTAGAAATGCCAGAAGATTTCGATGCTTTTTGGCAGCAAGCTAAAGAAGAATTAGCTCAACTCCCTATTGATGCAGAGCTAACACTTGTTCCCGAATTGTGCACACCGGATATAAATGTGTACCACGTGAGTCTTCAAAATGTAAAGATGCCTCGGTCATGGAGAGGTAATAGTCGATTTTATGGAATGCTATCAGTTCCCAATGCTAAAGGAAAATTTCCTGCAATATTGAATGTGCCAGGCGCTGGAATACGTCCTTATGGTCGTGATGACAGGGCTGCTCAGGGAGTGATAGTTTTTAAAGTGGGAATACATGGAATACCCGTAAACCTGGACCCGGAATTGTATCAATCCCTTGCAACTGGAGCGTTAGATGGGTATCCAACGATTAACCTAGATGATAAGGATCATTATTACTATAAGCGTGTGTATTTAGGATGTGTGAGAGCCATTGACTTCATAGAAAGTTTACCAGAATATGATGGACAGAACCTGGCAGTTACAGGTGGAAGTCAGGGAGGTGCACTATCTATCATAACCGCAGGACTAGATCAGCGAGTAAAATATCTGGCTGCATTTTATCCAGCACTGAGTGATATGACAGGCTATCTCGAGGGACGTGCTGGGGGATGGCCTCATATGTTCAGGACATACGATAGAGAGACTCATCCAAGATGGGCAGAAAATATCCCTTACTTCGATGTTGTGAATTTTGCTCGCAAATTAACCATGCCTGGATGGTATTCTTGGGGCTATAATGACAATGTCTGTCCTCCTACCTCCATGTATGCAGCATATAATGAGATTGATGCACCAAAGGAACTCCACACCTTTCTGGAAACCGCACACTGGACATATCCCGAGCAACGCGAAGCAGCTAATCGGTGGCTAATGCAAAAATTAACAGGGGGAGAGTAGTTTATAGTTACGTTTAAGGGAGGTAAGTCTACCTTTCAAAATGAGATTCAATGATAGTCTGGATACTGTGATGATCATCTGGAGAGGTTACTTTTTGCTCTACAAACCCTATAATAAAAGTATGTAGCTTGTTTATTAAGGGTTGAGCATTAGCTTTTCTTCCAAAACCAAATACTACCATCCCATCTGGAGAATTGATTCCTTGCCTTGTATTTCCCATATATGAAAAGGTATCAGTGAGCATATCCTTTTCCATTTGCAGAAGATACAGCACGCGTGGGAATTCGTCGTGTCCAAAATATATCCACTGTAGTGTATCATATAATATTTCTCCCTTAATATAATCCCATTCATCACGGTAGGGCCCTTTATGATCATTTCCTATATATTGCTTGGAGGGTTCAAATATACCTCCTGGGATACCTTCATATAAAAACCAGTAGGGATGACCAGGATCAATCTTCAACAATTCAACCATCGCATGATCATCAAAAAACGTCCATTTCCACTGCCATTTTTCGCTGAGAGAGGTTGTTAAGATAGTGTTATCTGATACAAGAACACTCTTACATTGATCATGTCCTGGATGTCCTGCTCCTGAATCGTCGGATCTAAACACTAAGTTAGGTATTCCTCTATAAGATGAAGCTGCTGAAGCTGGGTACTGATCCCAGGGTGTACGGTTAAACCCTATCCAATCTCTACCCGCTCGATCTAACAACCTGGATAGTCCTCCGCCAGCTTTATCATAGAAACAAGTCATAAAAGGAGTCTCAATAATGAAATGCGGACTGTCTTCATAGATACCTTCAGATATAGTTACCTGGGCAGTAACTGTAGAAGTAGTTACAATAATCAAATTAGTAGCCCATATCAAAACGAGAAGTTTTACGAGGTCATTCATTGATACAGCATATTTAAATGTGTCCTTGCACTTAAACGCAAGTCGGCATACATCCTTGGATAGCGTTCAGCCATGAAATACATATTCAGCTAGAAAATAGAAAATTTTTACCTAAATGTTAAACTACTAAAGTTAGACGAACAACTAAATACAATCAGGGCAAACGCACTAAAATCATTAACAGCTACTAATCAGTAGCTTACATTGATTCAATATATAAATATTTTAATCGTAATTAACTAACAATGAATTATTTATAAATTTTGGTGCGTTTGCCCTGAAATATAATCTATTATAAAGGATCCGTTTCTTTTACTATATTTAGATAGAGATATAAAAACATTGGAGGATGATGAAAGGAATGAACAGACTGAAGAAATATTTAGGAGTGTGGAAAAATAAAGAAAATAGAAATGTTATACCCTTTCATTTATGGACTCTCTTTATATTAGTTATAAAACAACAATAGATATTTTCTAATATACAACTCATATTTTTCAAGATGAAAAGACTACTACTAACTGCTTGTTGGACCTTTTGTCTGACGCTATTCGCTTTAGGGCAAGAAATTACAATTAGCCCAGATGCCCAGGAGATCATCGCTTTAACACCACTATGGGAGGGAGAGCGCTTTGAAGATGGTCGTCCCAAGACGAGTGATAATTTGCTTGAGAGACTCAAAAATATTTCTTTAGAAGAAGCCTGGGGAACATTGAGAAATTCGGGTTATCACAACCAATTCGAGGGAGATTGGATGGTCATGCATACAGATCAGGTGATGGTGGGAAGAGCTGTAACCACACAGTATATGCCCACCCGGCCGGACATGGATGACATGATCAAGGAAAAGGGAGAAGCGGAAGGAAGAATTGGAGGGACTAATTCCTGGCCCATTGACGTACTCCAGCCTGGGGATATCTATGTTGCCGATGGTTTTGGAAAAATTATAGACGGTACCTTGATAGGGGATAATTTGGGAAATTCCATATATGCTAATTCTCAAAATGGAGTAATCTTCTATGGATCAGTACGCGATGTGGAAGGTTTGGAAGAAATAGAGGGATTCAATGCCTGGATTAAGGGGTATGACCCCTCATTTATCCAGCATATGATGATGACGGGAATCAATATACCCATCCGGATAGGAAGAGCTACAGTGTTGCCTGGAGATGTAATTCTAGCCAAAAAAGGGGGAGTTATATTTATACCTCCACACCTCTTGGAAAAAGTGGTGATCAACTCTGAATTTATTGCTTTACGCGATGCCTTTGGCCATCAACGTCTGAGAGAGGGTACCTATACTCCCGGCCAGATAGATGGAAGATGGTCGGATGAAATAAAAGAGGATTTTCTAGGCTGGTTAGATGAAAATCCAGATATGCTGCCAATGACCCGTGAGGAGTTAGATGCTTATATGGAAGAACGAAATTGGTAATTAAAAGTAAAGCGTTTCATGTCATTAAACGAATTCAACACACATGTATCATACCTGAAATACTTATGTATCATAGGATATGTACTACTGGTGGGTAATATGTATGGACAGGAATCTCATGTTCCTCAAAGTGGATTTCGCAATGAACATCCCGAGGATCATTTGCCTCCCTATATACAAAAAGTAAGCGGTTTCGGTGAAAGACCTGATTGGTCTCATGATGGAGAAAGGATATTATTTGTAGAAAAGCCCATGGGGGAAGTCTATGAACTGGAATTAAAGACAGGTATTATTTCTCCCAAAACCAGGCACTTTAACCATTTTGGTTTTACGCGGGCAATGTATATGCCAAATGGGGATATCTTATTATCAGGTCCTCGAGCGTCTTTTGATCCTACGGATAAGGATTCCCGAAATACTACCAGAGACCTTTCGTGGCTATCAGTCATGGATAAAACCTGTACAAAGGCACCGGTTCCGTTAGATGTATTGTGTGCCGAGGGACCAGCACTTTCTCGCACTCAGATGAAGGTCGCATGGACGTTAAGAGATCGGCAAATTCCTCAGATAGGTAAAAATCATGCACAGATATGGATGGCAGAGATCAAATCTTCTGATGGGGGACCAACACTTGAAAATAAAAGGATGATATTTGATTCACATCAACTTCCTTTTCCTTTGGGCAATTCCAGTTTAGAAACACAAAACTTTGTTCCTCCTCATGATTCGTTATTGTTATTTACTGTATATCAGATCGATAATGGTAACAACACTGATACTTATATTATCAATACTAATACAGGGACATTTCACAACCTGACCCGATCTCCGGGTTACTATGACGAACCAGAGGGAGTATTTCCCGATGGGCAATTTACTTGTGTAGAACACGGTCCCAGTGATAAAACGGCTTGGCCTATGATTGATATATTTAAGCTGAATTTAGATGGATCAGGGGAAATGCAACGATTGACCCATTTTTCTGACTTTAATGGATATAAAGCATCGCAAGGAGTGGTTTCGGATGATGGTAATTATTTGTGTTTTCAAATTGGGAAAAAGGGCGACGAAGCCGGTGTGGGATATGGCTTTTTTGTCATGGATTTGAAGGCTGCTGGAGATGATTTGGAGCCTGTTAAGTCCTATGCTGAGGGGCTACATCCTATGCAGCAAATAGCTAATAAGTACTTACAAGCCTGGACTACTGATAAGCCTTTACCTGCCTTGAGTAAACTGAATCCTGATATTACACTAGATGAAGCATATGATATCCAGAGAGCATGGGTAATTCAAAGTAAAGGGTATTCAGGGATAGGAGGAGTAAAAGGCGGCGTTGTTACACCCAGTTCGTTGGAATTATTTGGGATTGATAAACCGTTAGGAGGGATACTTAGGGCTTCTGGAACGATAGATGGTGCGGAGGAGGTGACCCTTCGTCTGAGCGAATATGTAGACATGGTATTGGAAACAGAAATTGGGTTTGTAGTGGGTAAGACGATTGATCAGGAATTGCAAACGGTTGAAGAGTTCAAAGAATATGTAAATGGGATAATTCCAGTGATGGAGATAGCGTCTGGTGCATGGGACCAGCCAGAAGGAGATCCTATAGCCATAGATTTTGCTGCAATAAACCTTAAAGCACATAGTATCATTAAAGGAAAGCCAGTTGATCCCTCGACGATTGATCCTAAAGCTGTTAAAATAGTCTTTTCTAAGGATGATGAAGCCTTACATGAAGCTGTGGGTTCAGACTGCTGGGAAGGGCCTTGGGAGACTGGATTGTTTATGGCCCAATTTGCTCATCGCCAAGGCATAAAACTAGAGCCCGGACAAATAATTATCTGTGGTGCTTTAGGCTCAGTACATCCAGGTGCAGTAGGTAAATATCTCATGGATACAGGAGATTTAGGGAAAGTCCAATTTACTATCATCGAATAATCCTAATATGTATATTTCTATGAAATGTTGGCCATTTCTCTGCCTGATATTACTTTTTGAAGGTCTTTACTCACAAGAATATGAATTGCCAAATATTGTCGTTTTTCTGGCAGATGATCTAGGATATGCGGAGTTGGGGTGTCAAGGGAATACAGATGTACCCACTCCAAACATTGATCAAATAGCAAAAAACGGGGTTCGTTTTACTCAAGGGTATGTGAATAATTCCTATTGTAGTCCTTCTCGGGCAGGCATACTTACCGGACGTTATCCCAATCGCTTTGGGTATGACTCCAATATTGTAGGTCATCAAAATGAAGATCCTAATCTGGGTTTACCCATGGATGAGATGACAATTGCTGAATACCTATTAGAAGCTGGATATGTATCGGGAATTTTTGGGAAATGGCATCAAGGGGGAACTGCAAAATACCATCCCTTCAGGCAAGGGTTTGATGAATTTTATGGATTTTTACATGAAGGACATTATTATGTACCACCTCCTTATCGTGGTACAACTACGATGATGAGACGTAGCGTATTACCTGGAGGAGGTGAAGGGAGATGGTACTCCCGTGATAGCGCTACAATCTATACTACGCACATGGGACACAATGAGCCCGATTATGATGCGAATAATCCTCTATTAAGGGGGAGCCATCCAGTGTATGAAGCGGAATATTTAACAGATGCCATCACAAGGGAAGCAGTAGATTTCATAGAAAGGAATAGCGATCGTCCCTTTTTTCTGTATGTTCCCTATAATGCGGTACATAGTCCCCTACAGGCATCAGACACATATATGGAACAATTCTCACATATCGAAGATATTCATCGTAGAATATTTGCAGCTATGCTGGCAAATTTAGACCAAAGTGTGGGGGAGATAATTCAGAAACTCAGAGAAGAAGGACTTGAAAATAATACGTTGATTGTATTTCTGAGTGATAATGGTGGACCCACTCGAGAACTTACTTCCAGCAATCTTCCACTGAGAGGTGGAAAGGGAGACTATTATGAAGGGGGGATAAGGATACCATTCATTATTCAATGGAAAAGTTACCTTCCACAAGGGAAAGTATATGATCAGCCCGTAATTTCTTTAGACTTGTTTCCGACCTTTGCTGCTGCAGCGAAAAAACCCGTAACAAATGTACAGGTTGACGGAGTAAATCTTTTACCTTATCTCAATAAAAACAATACAGACAGTCCACATGAACAGCTATTCTGGTCTTACCGAGGGAGAATGGCATTGCGAATAGGTGACTGGAAAATTGTAAAGAATAGACCTCAGTCCTCATTGGAACTATTCAATCTTGGTAATGATTTGAGTGAGTCTGAAAACTTAATTGACGACCAATCTGAAAAGGCTGAGAAAATGCTTAAAATATGGCAAGAATTCGAAGCAGAAATTGCTGAAAAGGTAAAATAGTCTGTTACATGCGCATTAATAATATTTCTTTTCATCCATCATCTTTGCGTTCACTTAAAAGCTTAAAAGAAATAATATGATAAAATTATTTTTCACGCTTATACTACTCTCGAGCATTCACTTGTGTGCTCAGCCTACCTCCTCTGTGATACAGTTACATCCTGAAAATCCTCATTATTTTCAATACAAAGGAGAGCCACTCGTTTTAGTGACTTCTGCAGAACACTATGGGGCGGTGCTAAATCTGGATTTTGATTATGAGATGTATCTACAGACACTTCATAACCAAGGGATGAATTATACCAGGATTTTTACAGGAGCCTATGTAGAGATACCTGGTGCTTTTGGGATTGGAAATAATACATTGGCTCCTGCTACGGGTCGATTTATTGCCCCTTGGCAAAGAGTAGATGAGGACGGATTATACGAGGGAGAACAGAAATTTGATCTAGATCAATGGGCCCCTGAGTATTTTGAGCGACTGAAGCGATTTATTACCATGGCTGAAGAATGGGGGATTATAGTAGAAGTAACATTTTTTAGCTCGATTTATACAGATACAAATTGGGAAAGAAACCCCTTCCATCCTCAAAATAATGTTAACGGAATATCGAATAACCTAGACAGGAGAAAAGTTAATACGCTGGATAATGGAATGGTACAAAGCTACCAGAAAAAGATGGTGGCAAAAATTGTGGAGGAATTGAATGAATATGGAAACGTGATCTACGAGATACAAAATGAGCCCTGGTCAGATGACCCTCAAAAAGTGATGAGAACATTGAGAACGCTGGACCCAAGACCAGGAGAGGGAGATTGGTTTAAATGGGCTGATAATGCCTCTCAGGCATCATTGGAATGGCAAAAAGCCATGGCACAAGTCATTGTAGATACTGAGCAGGGACACCCCAACACTCATCTGATCGCCCAAAACTTCAATAACTTCAAGCATTCATTGGAACAAGTAGATCCCAATATATCTGTACTAAATTTCCATTATGCATGGCCAGAAGCGGTTTGGCTGAATTATGCCTGGAATCGCCCCATCAGCTTTGATGAATCCGGTTTCGCAGGTAGTTCGGATACTACTTATCTCAGACAGGCCTGGCAATTCTTGTTAGCAGGAGGGGCTGTATTCAATAATTTGGATTATTCTTTCTATGTGGGTAAGGAGGACGGGACTGGCAACAATGAAGCCCCTGGAGGGGGAAGTACGACTCTTAGAGAACAATTGTCATATTTACGTGCGTTTATTGAGTCTTTCGATTTTGTAAAAATGAAACCTGATTTTGAGATTGTGTATCATGCTCCAGGTGTACAATATCAGGCTATATCTGAACCGGGGAGACAATATGCGATGGTATTTACTGGAATTGCGACTGAGTGGGTGAAATTATCGCTTCCTAAAGGAAGTTTCAGGTATGAGTTTTTCTTACCATTTACAGGGGAGATGATAACTGAAGGAAATATTGAAGGCAACAATAAAGAAATAACCAAGTTGAATTTACCCGAATTTGATCATATGGTAGCGTTAAAGATAGTCAGGTAAATCGATCATTTATTAGCACTTACTTATTACTACTTTACGAAGTTAAAATTGACCTCCGTATAGCAAGCGATGTGTAACACGCAATCACTGAGAATGTATCATGTTAAGACATCATACATTTGGAGCTAAAAAAAAGTTGTAGACTTTAAGTAACTGATGCGACAATATTATTTTGTAAAATAAACACTAGCTATTGTGGCTTTTCAATAAGTGCGTGTTACATCCCTTTGGGAGAATTAATTCCGCACTTATTGAGAATGGAATAAACTATAAAATAATTTAGTCCATCCACTTATAATAATCGTATTATTTGCGGTATTGCTAAATACAACATCAAAAAGACAAGTTGATTCTGAATGTGTCAAGAGTTACCTGTTTCAGTGAGTAAGAAACGCTAATTTAGGCGGCTATCTTTCACTATTTTGGTAGATTTTTTATAGATATCATGTATGGAGCCATTTACTTTTTCGACTTTCGCTACAGCCCCTGGATAATCATAAAAAACTTTCATCAATTCATCGGCAATTTTTATTCCGTCGGTTTCCTCAATCTCAAAGACCCAATCAGAGAGACTCAAATCATAATACATTTGACCTTTGATCGTATCGGTAGGTTGCCTCAAATAAAAAGCTGGCGTTTGATTAACTAAGGAAATAATTGGGGAATGGCACTCACAACTTAAGACGGTATGTGCCCTTTTATAAACAGAAGCTGCTTCATCGGGCAGCCAATATCCTCTTTTCAAAACAAAGGGTTTTACATCTACGGGTAATGGTTCAATGAGTAATTCATCCATAATATCTACCTGATATGTCATTTCTGGGCAAACTAATACTTTGTTACCAGTTGTTCTTACCCAAGTAATTATGGCTTCACGCAATTTTGCATGATCTCTTTCTTTTGTTTCAGCATTAACTTTTTCTACAGTTTGAATCTTCTCAGGAGTCCAATCTACCTTGCGAATCTTGTGATATGGAGTATATCTAAGCCTGGGGATAGCACAAATAAATTTTTTATCTTCAAGCCCATTCTCCATTAAAAATTGCTTTCCCTTTTCTTCGTTATGAATATTGAGGAAAAATGTGGCATCTGGAGCAAAAAAAACGTGATGACCAGAAATCCCATTCTCTTCTAATACTTTTAGTGAAGCTGTTTCCCTGGTATAGATAAATGAGGCATCTTGCAAAATGGGGAGAAGCTCATTACTAATATGTTGAATAGTTGTACCAAAAATTCCGTACGGCTTTTGAGTGTACTTTCGCCAAGCCTCTAGATTTACCTGTCCTACGACAAAAGGGCCAGAACCATGAATCATAATGTCAGCCAGATTCATAGCACTTTTTACTTCTTCACTGTCCACATTTTTTTCTTTGTCAACACTACCATAGATGATCCTGACTTTGGGAAAATTTTGTTGTAACAATTTTTGAACTTTCTCTCCCTTCGTTTTCTTCCAAAGAATAATGGTTGCTTCTGGAATAAAAGTTTCCAAGATGTGCAACAGCCCGGGAGTATGAGCTATATCACCGATATTCACATCTTGCCATCCTGAGACAATAAGGATGGTAGGGTTAGGTTTTGAACAGGCATGGAGCACAATGGAGGATAAACATGCTGTGAGCGAAAAGTAGCCTGTCTCTTTGACGAAGTTTCTACGATTCATTTTTTACGTATTAAATTACTCAGTTTTGAACTAAATAAAGAGTGCCAAAAATCGGGGAAATACTGGCCCTATTATCAGTACAGTAGATTAATTCTCTCGAGATATGGAGGATTTACATTTTCTTATCATGAAAGATATCAATTGATTCTAGTGAATAATATAAGCAATTGATTGGAAAACATTCTTTTTCTTTCAAAGAAAAGTATTTGTTATAAGTTCAACCCCTCCAGGGTTGATGCTACATGTAATGTAAAGCTGCTATTCCTTGTTCAACTCCTTCGGAGTTAAATCCCAAAGGGATTGAACCAGGAATAGCAAATATTCATGTCCATTACGTATTTTGCATCCATGCAAACCCTCATTTCTCATGACAATCATTTGGCCATCTTTGCTGTAATGGCAGCTATGTCTGTATTTGGTATGTGGGCCGAAGGGAAAAAATGGGCATTCAATATCTCCGGAGTTGTATTCACCATTCTAATGATGGCCCTATTGGCCTATTTAGGAATAGTTCCTTCTGCATCTGGGGAGAATCCCGTATTAATGTACGATTTTGCATTCGATTATATTATACCCCTTGCCATACCCCTTTTATTGTTTAATGCAAGTATCCGAAAGATCGTTAAAGAGACAGGGCCACTGCTGGGTGCATATCTGATAGGTACTATTGGAGTAGTACTTGGAGCGTTACTTGCCTACTTGTGGGTTCCTTTACCTGAGGAAGGAGCTCAATTGACAGGAGTATTTATCAGTACATTTATTGGAGGGAGTGTAAATTTTCTGGCTACTTCCGAAACCTTAAATTTTTCTCAGAGCCCTCGTTTTGTTACAGCTATTGCTGTTGATAATTTTCTATTTAGTTTATTTGTTGCAGGACTATTTGTGCTTCCCTCGTTGCGATTTATTCAGAAATATTTTATCGTTGAACCAAGAGAAGATCTACACAACAAGCCGGAGCAGAATCAACAAGAGGCTTCTATTACAAAGGATCAGGAGATCACATTAACATCTATTACCACTAGTTTAGCTATTGCAGGTGCGATATGCGGTATAAGCCATATGCTTAAAGAAACGGTCCAACAGTTACTGCATACAAACATTTCACTATATCTGCTAATCATTACCCTCCTTATAATCATTGTTGCTAATACATTTTCTGAGTACATGCAAAAGTTTGAGAAAACAGCTTTTACGTTAGGGTTTTTGTTGATGTATCTATTTCTGGCTGCAATAGGTGCTAGTTGCGATCCCAGGCAGGTATTAGCAACAGGACCTGAAGTATTATTGTATGCTGTAATTATTCTTACAGTACATTTAGCCTTTCTACTTCTTGCAGGAAAATTACTCGGTATCGGAGTTCGTACGCTTGCCATCGCATCAAGCGCAAATATCGGTGGACCAGGTGTATCAGCCCCCATGGCCGCAGGTATGGGACAGCATTCGCAGATTACAGCGGCCATACTCGTAGGAATTTTGGGATACGTAATTGGAACGTTTCTAGGCGTATCAGTAGGACTATGGCTGGGATAACGTCACCAAATATCTACGGGTTTTTGTTGAGCAGTTTGGCAACCTGTAAGAATGAGTATAGCTAAAAGTAAACTAAATGCAACAAGCCTGCGATCCTTAATGAAAGCGAATATATAAATGGGAATATTTGGATGGGAAGGTTTCATTGTAAATAATATGGTAATGATTAATGTTGAGCTTGATTTATTAGCCCTTGAGTAAATGTTGTTGCAACTCTTCTAAAGGGATGCCCTTTGTTTCGGGCATAAGTCGCCATACGAAAAATAGTTGTAATACCATCATGAAAGCAAAGAAAACAAATACAATCCCAGGATTGGCTGCATTGGATAGTGCTGTAGGCATAAAAATAGTGATCAACGCTGCCATTACCCAATGGGTAGAACTTCCAAATGCCTGCCCTTTTGCGCGTATATGATTGGGATATATTTCTGAAATGAATACCCAGATTACCGCTCCTTGTCCGATAGCATGTGCGGCTATAAATATGAAAAGAAAGATGGGAACAGATAGTCCTCCCCAGTCGAGAAAGAAAGCAACAGCCACCATACTAAGAGAAAAAATGTAACCAAAAGAGCCAATATACATTAGGATCTTTCTTCCCAGGCGATCAATAAGATAAAGTCCTAACATGGTAAAAATCAGATTGGCGATACCTATACCTATACTACTCAGTAGTGCTGTACTCGCCCCGAGACCTGCTTCTTCAAAGATACGCGGTGCGTAATATAAAAAAGCATTGATTCCAGAGAACTGATTGAAGAAAGCAATGAGGAAAGCTAATATCAACAAGATACGGTATTGGGAAGTATAAATAGAAGTCGAATGATGCTCATCTTGTTGATCTGAGGTAATGGTATCCAGGATCAAGTTAGGATCTTGATCAGGATTGATTTTTTTGAGTGTAGCTGCTGCGCGTTCACGATCCTTTCGCCGTAACATAAGCCATCTGGGGCTGTTAGGCACAGTAGTGACAAGTAGCGTATAAATAAGTGCTGGGATAGCTTCAGCTCCTATCATCCAACGCCAGGGCTCTGTACCTACATTTTTTAACAAAAAATTGGAGATAAACGCAATGAGTATCCCGAAAACGATATTAAATTGATAAAGCGCTACCAATTTTCCCCGATCTTTAGGAGGTGCTATCTCAGATATATAGGTAGGCGCTGTAATTGTTGAGGCTCCCACACCTAATCCCCCTATAAATCTAAAGAATGAAAATAAATATGGGTCTGTCGCTAATGCAGAACCAACTGCCGATACAAAATACAATATACCTATCCAAAATAAAGTTTTCTTCCTTCCCATCTTATCCGTAGGGATATTTCCGAATATGGCACCAACTACTGTTCCCCATAGTGCCATTGACATCACAACAAATCCATGAAATAAATTGCTGGTCCCCCATAAAACTTGTAGTTGCTGATCTGCGCCAGAGATTACCACTGTATCAAAACCAAAAAGAAATCCTGCAAATGCAACGGTAATAGACCAATTCCATACGTTCTTACGTAACATGCGAGGTATATTGATAAAAAATGATGAATGTTAGTACCTAATATAAGCTAATATTCACCAATTATTTAATGTATATATGTATCAAGTGATATTTTATCAAATCGCAAATTGATTGATCAAAAGGGTAATACGTGAATAAAATTTGTCCTCTTTCACCTGGTTCGATTTCATCAATTTCTATCTAACGTGTATTTTGATAAATATCTTATTACCTCCAAATCCAAGATTTCAAAAATATATGACAATTAATACCCAGACAAAGCGCAAGTCAATTACACTGATTTTCGTGTATTTGATATCTGCTTTTTATTCGTCGGCTTTCCCGTATTCTGCAATAAGAATTACTTGTAAACCTAGTTTATAAGTACCTCAAACTGATAGTTAATTTCTTTGATTTCTGACGGGTTACTCTCATTCATTTCAATTTTTCATATTTTGTGTTTAACCTAAGTGGGAATCCTCTCTTGGAGTTCCTTCGTAAGAACCCTCAACATCGTGGGGATGAATCCGCCCCAAAAAATTTGAAAATGGGTGTAAACGGGTGTATTTTTGGGTAATGATAAATATCTTAACCATACTAATTACCCCTGAGATACTTTCATTGATCACTTAAATTGATGAATTTAAAGGAGCTTGGCGTGCTTTGGGTACCTTAGCTCCAGAACGACTTTCTGCATTAAGAAGGGTCGCAACTATTGAAAGTATTGGTTCTTCAACTCGTATAGCAAACCGAAATACACTTAAAGTACACCTAAAAAGGCTTGTTGATAGGAATTTACTGGTGTTAAATGGAAAGGGAGCTTGGTATAGTTTACCATAACATGGGTATCATTCAGGTCTATACGCTTTAAATTCCTCTTACAGCGCACTTAAAATCTGGAGCCACATACTTTAACTGTGAAAATCACGACTTAGGTTGACAGTTTTTATTTATTTTACTGTCAAAAGTTATGATCCAGATGAACCAAAAAGCTATTTCGGATATCCTTATAAAGAAGCGTGTTTTCGCCTACGCTGCAGAAATCAAAAATATTTCTAAGGCTTGTCGCCATTTTGGAATTTCAAGAGAGACCTTTTATCAATGGAAAAGGGATTATGAGAAAGAGGGAGATAAAGGATTGTTATGCTTTACGGAAATTAAAGTCTGTCGAATTTAGTAAGCAAGAAAATTCTTTATTAGCATTCTTTTTTCAACTAATGCGTTACCTTCAGCAAAGTATAGGTACGGTAGCTGCAATCGACTTAAATGAGTATTACCGAGCAATAAATTTTTCTATTGACGAAGAAATTTAATTATTAAAAAGGCTTGAAAACTTACTCTCTACCTTACATTAGCAAAGAAGAACTTTTCGTCAACCCATATGAGTCCAATTAGCCTTTGTATAATCACAGGTCTCTATGAAATAAAGACCTATGACAACAATAATCTATGGTTGGATTCTAACACAGTAAGTTGTATTCAAATTATTGTGTATCAGATACCGCTATTTCTGACGCGTGATAGGCAAGTAATGGTACCTGTGTATGATAGGCCATTTCTTTGGTTTCACTACGACCGAACATTCTTTCAAATAAGGTTTTCTTTCTCATGGACATACTAAGCAAATCGACTTCGTGAAATTTAATGAAATCTTCAATCGCTTCTTGTATATCGTAATGCTTGACGAGTTCAAATGAAATATTGGAATACGATATGGTTTCAGCTATTTTTTCCTTATACCAGTCAAATTTTTGATCCTCATATTCACCAATATCCGTAGCCACATGTAGAATAATTAGTGATGCTACAAATTTTGTGGCAAGGGATGCTAATTCTCCTAACACTTCAAAGTCTTGTTCGTGATAGTCAGTAGCAAATACAATTTTTTTGAGTCCCTTGTAAACGTAGCTTTTAGGTACGGCTATCACTGGGCATTTTACCCTGGATACCACACTGGCAGTACTTGTTCCGACAAGCGCCTTTTCGAGTCCACTGGCTCCCTGTGTACCCATAACTATGAGATCAATACCTTTTTCTTTCACAAGTGTTACAATTTCACTGACCAGTGGTCCTTGTCTTACCATATACTCAGTTTCCAGGGTTTGATCTACAGCGCGAATCTCAGCAATGAGTTTTTCCATTGCTTCTTTCGCTCCTTGTTCCCAGTTCTCTCTTTCTGCTTCAACAAATACCCATGCTGTATCGGGGCCAGAAGGTGGAGGATAAACGTGAAATAACAATATCTTTGCATCCCATTCCTGCGCATATGGAATTGCGTACATCATAGCGTCTTTAGCCTCATCGGAAAAATCGGTTGGAACTAATATCGTTTTCATTATCATAATGGGTATTATTTTTGGATTTAATATTACGATTTCGTCATTACGCCTGACATGACAAATATTAGTAATAGTAGTGACTATTCTCCTATGTAATGAGATATATTTAGAGGCAAGATACAATATACATGCATGAGCCAAAAATTGTCTTATGACTTTGTTCAATAAGCTGTATGATATATATTTTTTTGGGATAAATTTTTTCCGTGCAATTTATTAAACTCATTTAGTTGAAGATCTTTTGGAGAGAATAATGGATCAAACACAGGAAATTTGAGTATATCCTCCTAAAGATGCCAAAGGATAGTAATATTTTAGTTTAAAATTTCGAAATTGGGGGAGAAGGAAAAGTTTGATGTAAAGTTGTACCATTAATCAAGTTGCTTGCATTTATGAAGGTATCTGATGTATGTGTCCCTAATCCGGTAGTAGTAAAGGCTGGTGATTCCATACGTATAGCTGCTCAATATATGAAACAGTACCACGTAGGAAGTCTTATTGTGGTGGAGGTGATCAATGACGGTATTAAGCCTATTGGAATTATTACTGATAGAGATATCGTGCTGAAAGTTGCTACGCAGGGAAGAAGTGTTGATGAAGTGATAGTAGATGAAGTTATGAGTAAAGACCTGGAGACAGCAGAGGGAGAAGAGGATATATACGAAGCGCTTCAGAAAATGAGAAGAAAAGGCGTGCGCAGATTGCCAATAGTGGATGAAGAGGGATTACTTGTTGGAATAATGACAGTAGATGATGCTCTGGAATTTATTGTCAAACAATTAGTTGAGGTTGTACGACTTATGTGGAAAGAACAAGCGAGAGAGTAGGGTTCATACAATAGCACCAATATAAAGTGATTGTGGCAAATTTGACAAATATACCTCAATGGTTAAAATTATATCTTGAAGAGACAGCCGAGATTACACTTTTTGCGCTGAGATTTTTTCAGCAATTGTTTACACCCCCCTTTGAAGTAGAGGAGTTTTTAAGACAATGCTACCAAATTGGCTACCGCTCATTTCCTCTGGTGGGAATTACTGGCTTTATCATGGGGGTTGTTTTCACGCTTCAAACTCGACCCACTTTAATTGAGTTTGGAGCAGAAGCTTACATGCCTTCTATGATTGGGATAGCAGTAGTGAGAGAGATTGGACCCATTATTACTGCATTGATTTGTGCAGGGAAAGTAGGATCGAGTATTGGAGCAGAACTAGGGTCTATGAAAGTAACAGAACAGATAGACGCGATGGAAGTTTCAGGCACGAATCCATTTAACTACCTCGTTGTTACCAGGATTTTGGCAACAACATTGATGTTGCCCGTTTTAGTGGTTCTGGCAGATGGAATTTCACTTTTTGGATCCTATTGGATGGAGAGTGTGGAAGGAGGGGTGAGTTGGAGATTATATTTCGGGAAAGTATTTGAATTTTTGGAATTTGGGGATTTAATCCCCTCAATTTCAAAATCCTTCTTCTTTGGGTTTGCCATTGGTCTGGTAGGTTGCTATAAGGGATATACCTCTAAAAAAGGTACCGAAGGAGTAGGTAAAGCAGCTAACTCTTCGGTTGTTGTTGCTTCATTATTAGTATTCCTTCTAGACTTTTTGGCGGTATTAGTTGCTGATTTATTTTATGACTTATGAGTTTGCCAAACGAAAGAAAACCCACTATATCTTCATCTCAACCAAACTCTCAAACTAAAACCGTCATTGAGGTAGAGAACCTGAATAAGGCTTTTGGCGATAACCATGTACTGTCAGACTTTAGTATGAGGTTAAACAGAGGGGAGAATGTAGTTGTACTAGGGAGATCTGGTTCTGGCAAGACGGTATTTATTAAATGTCTGGTAGGACTATTACCTATTGACTCCGGTAGCATGAAGATTCTGGGAAGGGATATAACGGCATTAGACCGGAAAGAAATGGATATGCTCAGAACAGAGATCGGGTTTCTCTTTCAGGGAAGTGCATTATACGACTCTATGACCGTTAGAGAGAATCTTGAGTTTCCACTTAGACGGCATCCTGAGAAACTGGAAGGAGCAAGTGATACTCGATCACTTGTATTAGAGGCACTTGAAAGTGTAGGGTTAGCACATGCCATAGATCTGATGCCATCTGAACTTTCAGGTGGAATGAAAAAGCGAGTGGCTCTGGCAAGAACACTCATGCTAAAGCCTCAGATTATATTATATGATGAGCCTACGACAGGGTTGGACCCTATCACTGGCAAGGAAATCTCTCATTTGATTTTGGATATACAGCAAAAGTATAATACTTCATCGATTACGATTACACATGATATGGTTTGTACAAAAATTATTGCAAATCGGATCATTACCTTGGTCGAAGGTCGGAATTTTGCCGAGGGGATATACGAAGAATTAGAGCATCACGAAGACCCTAGAGTTAGGGGCTTTTTTGTATAACAAATACAGAAATCACAACAGCTTGATATGCAACAAAAGGTTAGTCAAAGAATCCAATTAGGTATGTTGGTCACTGTTGCAGCCATCCTCCTGACTGCAGCCATCTATTTCATGGGAAATAAGCAAAATGTATTTGGCAGTTTTTTTCGCCTGGAAACCTCATTTAGCCAGATAGGAGGACTCAGGGCTGGAAGTAATGTCAGGTTCATGGGGGTAACTGTGGGAACTGTAGAAAGCACTTCGATCAAAAGTGATACGACTATACAAATTGTAATGCTCATCCAGGATGACGCCAGACAATATATTCGAAAGAATGCTATGGCAAGTATAGGCTCAGATGGATTAGTTGGTGAAAAAGTCGTTGATATCAATCCTGTATCGGGGAATGCTGAGACAGTGGATCCTGGTGATCATATCCAGAGCAAGGAGCAGGTCTCTACCGATGATCTGCTTGAGACATTAAACGCTACAAATGAAAATGCGGCAAAACTCGTTGAAAACCTCGTCAAAATTTCTGATAACATTTATAGCGGAAATGGTACGCTAGGGACGCTGCTGAGAGATGAGGGGCTCGCAAAACAGCTTCAACAAACTGCATTAAATCTCAATCAAACCAGTCTTGAATCTATTCAGCTAATGAAAGATTTGCAGCAAAGTGTCAAGTTGATCGAAGAAGGACAAGGTTTACTGAGTACGTTACTCACGGATACATCCTGGGTAACTACAATGTCGCAGGCACTTGAAAATATCGAGCACGCGACAATGACAGTAGACCAGACAAGTGCAGAGTTCCAAACACTTATTAGCAAATTGGATAATGATGAAGGAACTGTGGGCACGCTACTTCAGGATACCTTAGTAGCGGAGGATTTAAAAGATATAATGGATAATCTCAATGAAGGATCCGAGCGCTTTAGTGAGAATATGCAAGCACTCAGATCCAATTTTCTCTTTAGAAAATACTTCAAGAAAAAAGCAAAAGAAGCTGAAAAAATGGATCAGCAAAATTAAGCAATAGATTTGATCGCATGTACAAGCTTATCCAGATCTTTTAACGTCGTGTACAAGTGTGGAGTGACCCTTACGCCCTTCACTGATTTAGTATTAATTGCCACCGTAAAAATTCTGTGTTCCTGGAAAAAATAGTCTGATAACTCCTTGGGTGTCATTCCTTCTACAGCTACATTTCCTATTGCACAACTCCTCGATTCATCAAAGGGAGAATTGATATGTACATTCGGTAAATCTTTGACTTGATCGATCCAATAATTTCTCAAATATCTTAATCTTTCAATTTTCCTTTCAGCACCAATCATTTCATGAAAGTGAATCGCATCTGCAATGGTTCGATCGGTGGAGCAGGGGTGGGTTCCCTTGTGTTCAAATTTACTGATATCATCTACTTGTTTATGTACATCTCCATACAAAGGCCAAATTTTATGGATGTGCTCTTTTTTAATATACATAAGCCCAGAACCTAGTGGGCAACACAACCATTTGTGTAGACTTGCACCAAAATAGTCGCATCCCAATTCGGGAATCTTAAAGTCTACATGTGCAAATGAATGTGCCCCATCGCAAATGACTTCTACGCCATGACTGTGTGCCATATCTGCAATTTTTCGGACAGGTAGTACTTGTCCGGTGATATTAATCAGGTGAGTTACCAGCATCACCTTTGTCTTGGCAGTAATGGCTTGCTCATAGCGCTCAACAATTTCCTCATCACTTTTGGGATGAAGAGGAAGCTCAATCCATTTCAATACGAGGCCCTGGCGTTGTGACTGCTGCTCAAATTGTTCTTTCATGCTTCCATAATCCTGATCGCACAATATGGCCTCATCCCCTGACTCAAAATCCATCCCCGATACAATGGTATTCAATGACTCTGTTGTATTTCTGGTAACTACGATCTCTTCTACACTACATCCCGCCAATTCGGCTAATTGAGCTTTGATATTTGCGCGATCTTTATGCTGTTGGGTACGCATATAGTAGGAAGGCTGCTCATTAATCATTCGAATACTATTGAGTTGTGCTTCCATGACTTCCAGAGGCTGACAACAAAAATATCCGTTTTCGAGATTGGTAAACTGTGCAGTCTGCTTGAAAGATTTTTGAACCTGATACCAAAATGCTTCATTGCGAGCTACCTCTTTTGGGGATAAGTGCGAGATGCTTTTTACAGCTTGTTGAATCTGTTGTCGCTTTTCTTGGGTTCCATACGGGAGGGAAACAGCGCCTAATGTGGCGAGTCCACCTTGTTTAATAAATAATCTTCGGTTGTAATTCATAATGTGTATTGTTGGTGTATTTTAAAATACTAAAAATTATCATACCTCCTAAACGCTTTAATAAAAGGGCGAACGCACCAAATTTTATGAATAATTCATTATCAATTGGTTACAGTTAAAATATTTATACAATGGATAAATGTAAGTTTCTGATTAGTAGCTATTAATGTTTTTAATGCATTTACCCTGCTTTATTAATAGATTAAAATCCGTGGGACGATGGATATGAGATTTTTGCAAATACAATTCTTTGTCTTAATTTCCAACATAGGACTTCAATATTTTCTAAACCTACTATTATGCACAAACAGACCCGCAGAAAATTTATCAAAACTGCTACTCAAGCAACTACTGCTGCAACAGTCATTCCCTGGATTTCAACGGCAAAGAGTTATCGAAGAATTATTGGAGCTAATGAACGACTAAATGTTGGAGCAATCGGTTGTGGGGGAATGGGAAGTGGTCATCTTCGTGCATTGGTCGGTATGAAAGCTTCTGACAATATAGATATATTACAGGTTTGTGATGTATATGATAAGCGCAAAGATCAGGCAGCTACGTTGACCGGAGGAACAGGAGAGCGATATTATCAAAGGCTTTTGGATAATAAAGATCTCGATTACGTATTAATAGCTACTCCAGAGCACTGGCACCATCAAATGATCATCGATGCACTCGATGCGGGGAAACATGTATATACGGAGAAACCCATGACACATGAGATTGATGAGGCATTTGAAGTGATTGAGAAAGTGGACCAGACGGGTTTGCAATTGCAGGTAGGCGTACAAGGAATGTCTGATGATTCTTATAGCACTGCAAATGAATATATAAATGATGGAGTCCTGGGAAAAGTGACGATGGCACACATCGATTATTCAAGGAATGGTAACTTATGGTTATATGATATAGATGCTGACGCAGATCCCACCAAAAATCTCGATTGGGACCTTTGGTTAGGTCCAACCAAAAAAATCCCCTGGGATCCTGAAAGGTACTTTAGATGGAGAAGATACTGGGAGTATTCTGGAGGGGTAGCTACAGATCTCTTTATTCATCGATTGACTCGAATATTAAAAGCAACGGGGATGGCATTCCCTCAGTATGTGTCAGCAGCAGGAGGACATTATTATTTTACGGGCGAAAATAAAGCTGAAGTACCTGATACATTTAATATGATGCTGGATTATCCCGAAGGAACCACCGTCATGTTAGTATCTGCACAAAAGAACGATACCAAGATTAAGCATCTTATTCGTGGACACAAGGCTACCCTCGAATTTACCAATACAGGTTTTACCATCACTCCTCAAAAAAATGTTCAGGAAACATTGACTACCGTAGAAGGCAAGGAATTGGAAGTAGATGAGGAGGGCAAATTCCATCATAAGAAAACAGGTGCTGAGGATATCACGCTTCATCATAGAAATTTACAAAATGCCATCAGAGAAGGAGAAGCGCTTAATTGCGATGCCAGATTGGGTATGTATGGAATGGTTGCTTGCAAGATGGGCGTAATGTCATTCAGGCAACGAAGGTATTACCGATGGGATACACAGAAGAATAAGCCTGTAAAAGCCTAATTTTTGGTATTCAAGTCATGTACTAGCGCGTAGTAGATACAATGGGATCAAGGAATTCTCAATAGGTATCTGCATTACATGATTTCTTCAATTACTGCAATCTCAAAAACAAAGACTTATATTTAGCATAATATGTGATGTATATTCCACTCGATTTTCCCTATAATTTTATTGATAGCTTATGTGGAGTAAGCGAGGATTTCCTGTTATTAAATGAGGATCGATGGCTATCGGATATTGAGGTGAGATACAGCATTCAAAAAAGATACGGAAGATGGCATTTATCTATTATCTACATTTCCATTCATAATCCCTTCAAGTTTATCATCAAACAATTAGACAGTTATCCAACACGTAAACAAGCCATTACTTACGGGGAAATTTTTCAGCAGTATATTAGAAAGAAGAAGTGTGAAACCTTAAAGATGAATGAAGATGTTCTTAATATTTGCTCAAACTGAATATGTAGCAGATGTACAACGCATCCTAGGTCTTGACAGTACACTTGCGAATTTTGTGGATGTAGTGAATGTAGAGGATGTATCATCACTCAGCGATGGAATCTTATTGGTCGACGAACAGGAGATACATATAATGCTGGACTGGACCAATATTAGGGCTCCTTATTTATTGAAAAGTCCTCTTCCCTTTGAGGAAGAGGTATTATTAGACGTATTAGCCATAATAATGGGTAGATGGGAACGATTTGAAGACCTATCACCTGATTCTCATCTCCTATACCGTGATATCATCGCTTTGAAAAGCTTAGAAACCCATGAAATGATATCCTGGGATACGTTAGCATCAATAATCGAACAAAAAGACGAGGAAGATCTATTTAATAAGTACAGATTTTATCACAATCGCGCCATTTTGCTCAATTACGCGCTAACAAATCAAGATATAGATCTTGAAGAAATTAGCCTAGCCTATCGGGAAGCATTGTACTCTGCACCTAATGAAGAATATAGCGCCTTCACAGTAAGACACTATGCAATGTTTCTGGCAGAAATGGATGATATGGCTGAAGCAGAGGCTATTTTAGACCAAACCCTGGATTTAGAATTATCTGATGAAGCAACCTTTGCATTATATGCACTAAAGGCAAAGATAAAGTTACAAAGGCTAAATTTCCCTTATAACAAAGGAGAAGTGGATGAATTAAAAAAATTACTTTGGGATACCTTGGAATATTATGAAGAAGAGAATAGATTCTTAGACGTAGCCATGTTACTCATGGATACTGCACAGGTTGCAAGTATTACACATGACTTCTCAGAATCACTGGGATATATTCAACGTGCTATTAATATCTTCGAGGAAGAAGGCCTGGAAGAACTTAAAGGCAATGCATTAGCTGTAATGGGCAGATTAATGTACATGTGGGCCCAGAATGGACATCCTCGGTTTTACGATAGTGCTATAGCGTCTTATCAGAAAGCCTTAACTATCTTTTCCAAAGAACATGCACCTGCAGTATTTGCAGAGATACATCACAATTTGGGTGTACTCTATGCTGAGAAACCTGGAGACGATACACAGCGAAAGTCTTGGGCTGAAGTATCGGCTTCTGCTTTTAAAGAGGCACTATCCTTTTTTACCAAAGATAAGGCCCCTTATGAATATGGAATGGTGTGCAATAATTATGGAAATGCGTTGACCAAGTACCCTTCCTCCCAACCACGCGAGAATATAGAGAGGGCACTCGATTACTATCGAGCATCACTATCAGTGAGAGATCCCCAAGAATTTCCCTATGAGCGGGCACTTACTATATTGAATTTGTTAGATGCAAGTTGGGAAGCTCCAAATCCAGAGTCGTTGATTCTGGAGCGATGGGAAGAAATGGTACAAAGGGCAGAGGAAGTAGTAGAACTCGTGGAGGATACCCAATTGCTGGACCAAGCACATATGCACCTAAAGAAATTGGAAGAGTTAAAACATTGAATACAAATGATAATAAAACGTGAAAACTTCAGGGGTAGACTTCAACTTCAAGTCTACCCCTGAAGTTTGTATATAGGTTATTATCTAACCACTTACTTTACTACTTCAAACCCTGAACCACATATAGCATGTTAAAAAAAATTTCATTGATACTTATACTAATGCATTCCTTACTGTCCTTTGGGCAAGATGCCGAAAAGGAAAAAGTCTCAAATAGAATATTTATGCCGTCCATTCAAATGGGCTATATCCATAACCTGGCAAGTGAACTTTCAGGAGGACTATTTATTCAGACCTCTATCGAATACCAGACTTCAAAAGGAATTTTCTTTAGGATAAATTATGATGATTTTGATTCGGATTATGAGTTATTGGGGTTTAGCAATTCGTCGGGTTCACTAAGTGGAAAAGTATCTTTTGCAGAATTCATTGGAGGAATAGGATATAGACAAACTAAAAACAAGCACAGTATTCTTGTAGGGGTCCAGGCAGGCGCCAGATTTTATGGCTATCCATTCTTGACAATAGAAGGAAATAATACTAGTCTTGAGTTGGACAATAGACAAGCTCCAATTAATAGATATACAGTAGGTTATGAATTTGAAATCGATACAAGAGCCTTTTTAACACTAGAACTGTTAGGCAGTCATGTATGGAAAAAGCAAGATTATTGGGAAGAAAATGTATGGTCTACAGGATTTACGATAGGCATTACAACGACTATATTCTAAAGAAGAGCTACAGCTAACAATAGACATGAAATTTATAGTTAGTAAATTTGAGTAAGTGCATGGACAATATTAGTTAGTAAAATCAATCATTGTTACAGCGCTTTTTCAATAAGTGCGGAATGAAAACAAAAAATGGATATAACTACAAATTAATTGCGTTATTATCCTTTAAATAAAAACATCTACTCTATATGGCACTTTTAATTGATGACCTCGAAAATACGCTAAATAATACTCGTGAGACCTTGCTCTCTGCAACAAATGGAGATGGGATAGTTAGCCGTGATGACATGGAGCGCTTACTTGAACAAACTGAAGATCCCAGTGAAAAGAGATTTCTACAATTCTTTTATGATTTTCTCATACAGTTGATAAACAGGCCAAGAATGCGTGTAACCGAAGAGGTTATCGATGAAGGAATCACTTTCATTCAGGAGGAAATCATCCAAAATTTTGAAATTAAACAGCGTTTTACAGTGGATACCAATCAAAAAATTGCTCAGATCCACGAATTGGCACTCCCCATGGCCACAGAACTCATTACATTTACTGCTGAGAATGTTATCCTCACTCCACGTGAAGTAAGTACACGTATTGCCGAATTACAAGAAGGGCTTTTTTTCGACGATCTTGGCTCTGAAGCTGGTATACCTATAGAATCCTTCTTTGTAGAACATACAGGTCCTGACTTAACCCCTACATCTTTTGTTACGGCGTTGGGATTAATCCCTGATACTCCCCAAGCCTATGCATCGCGTTTTAGATCTGCTGAGGAAGTCCTTCAACGCTTCATTGAAAAGCATGAACCTGATCTAGCCGATAAGGCAAGAGCTGTAGTGGAGCTAATGGAAGCAAATCTTAGCGACTTAACTGTCATAGTTCTGGGTGAAGAATACCTTCCTGAGTATGAGTCAAATCACCCCACCTATGTTGTAGGCATGGGACTAAATGGAAATTTAGCAGGATTCGAATCAGCAGTGGTTTGGACGTAGAATTATTTTACGACTTGAAGTTAATAATACCTATGATATGAAACACATTATCCCTCGACGAACATTTGCTAAACAAGCATTGTATACCAGTTTGGCGCTACCGATGATTTCCTGGACTAAGCCCACAGAGCGATCTCCGGCTAGCAACAAGATTTGTGTATTCTCCAAGCACTTACAGTTTTTACCAGATTACAAAAGCATGGCAGAAGTAGCAGCAGAAATTGGCTTCGATGGCGTTGATCTGGCTGTACGCCCTGGTGGACATGTGCTTCCTGAACATGCAGATACAGATCTTCCTAAAGCAGTTGAGGCAGTAAAAGGTGCTGGCTTGACAGTTCCTATGATGACTACTCGAATTCTCTATGCAGACGAAACCCATACGGAAAATTTGCTGAAATTAGCACAGCAGCTTGGAATAGAATACTATCGTTTGGGATATTACAAGTATGACATGGAGAAAGGGGTAGAAGCCTCACTGGAATCCTATGTGCCTCACATACAAAAACTCACTAAACTCAATCAGTATTATCAGATCCACGGAGCCTATCAAAATCACGATGGGAAAAACGTGGGTGCTCCCATTTGGGATATTTGGCAACTCATCAAAAATGAAGATCCTAATTTTATAGGCATTCAATACGATATTCGTCATGCAGTAGTTGAAGGGGGTAAATCCTGGGTATTGGGTTTTGATTTGGTGAAATCCCATATCCGTACACTGGTGATGAAAGATGTTATATGGGAGAAAAATGAGAAAGGTAAATGGCAGACCAAGCATGTTCCCCTGGGGGAAGGAATGGTAGATTTTGACCAGTTTATCGGTTTATTGAAAGAACATAAGATTGACGTTCCTATCTCTATGCATTTTGAATATGAGTGGTACGAAAAGGAAGATAGCCTGGAAGTAAAAAAGGAGAAGACGATTGCTGCGATGAAGAGGGATTTAGATACGTTGAGAGGGATGATGTAGATGTTGTTGAGGAAAACACGATCCTGGAATTGCAACAAAAAAGTGGATAATTCTCAATTTCTTTTTAATACAACATAATGAATACTGAGCTAATGATCTTTCTCACAGTTTCTGGCTAATTTACTACACACAATAGCTCTGAATGGTTGAGCGAGATCCCTTGGCCATTCATCTTGAATAAATCAATGAAAGTTTTTCTTACAAATTGGTTGCTCGACCAACCAATTTGTAAAGGGAGAGCGTATTGATTATTTTACAGCATGATTCTCCGAGACATTGAGTCAGCGCTAAAGGCACTTGTAGGGAAATTTCCAGTGCTTACCATCACAGGTCCAAGACAGAGTGGAAAGACGACCCTCATCAAAAAGCTTTTTGCTGATCTACCCTACTTTTCCCTCGAAAACCCAGATGTATACGCCCGTATTTCCCAGGACCCACGAGAATTGTTTCAGTCTTACGGACACCGTATAGTCCTGGATGAGGTTCAGCGCTTTCCCGAAATCCTATCTTATATTCAAGGAATTGTTGATAACGACCGGGAGTCCTGCTTTGTGCTGAGTGGATCACATAATATGTTGATGATGGAGGGTGTCAGCCAAACCCTTGCTGGTCGCACAGTTATTTTTTACCTTCATCCCCTGAGCTACTCTGAATTACGCGTGCACTTGCCCGATGATGTGCCAGCTAACCTGCTTTGTTGGCAGGGTGGATATCCTAGGATTTATGATAGAGATATTCCCGCGACCGCTTTTTACCAATCTTATCTTGCTACTTATGTAGAACGCGATGTGCGTCAGGTAAAAAATATCGGCAACTTGGATGCTTTTACTCGCTTCATCGGTATTTGCGCGGGATTTATCGGACAAACAATTAATAAAACCACATTGGCCGAAGCAACCGGCATTGATCGGCATACTGCTGATACATGGCTTTCTGTACTTAAGACCTCTCACATCGTGTATACCGTACAGCCCTACTTCCGCAATTTTAAAAAACGGTTGGTAAAGTCCGCCAAACTGTATTTTCGGGACACAGGCCTGGCTTGCGCGTTGCTTGGCATCAACACACCAGAACAACTACTTACCTACTACCAGCGGGGAGCTATTTTCGAAAACTTCATCTTCAACGAGATCGCCAAAGCTTTTTATAACCGCGGACGGGTTCCCCCGCTGTTTTTTTGGCGGGATAATACTCAGCACGAAATCGACCTGCTACTTAATGTCGGCGGTCAGTTGCGCCCTATCGAGATCAAAAGTGGGATGACCTACCGAAATGATTTTTTTAAACAGCTGGATTGGTTCAAGAGTGTAGCAGACATTCCACTTACCCAATCTACTGTTGTCTATGCGGGAGATGATTCTCATTCTATTGGCGATAATTATTTATTGAGTTGGCGGGAGGTAGGGGGGCTGGCTGAAACTCGAATCACCTGATAATCGATACGGGCGATCGCATACTGCTAGGCTTACTCAAAGATAACAACTCAAACTCGAACTTTTTGAACAAGACATTTGCCGCTTCCTTGAAGACCTGTGTACTAATGATGGTATTCTCGTTGGCGATAGTGTTCTGGATTTTTGCTGTTTCGACACGTCTACATTGATGTTTATTCTGGAGTAGCATGATTTAATTTCTTCTAATCCATCAACTGTAAATTAATAATATTTGGGGAACAATGCAGTCACTATTCTGATCAATTGGCTGAAAAGAAAAAACCGTCAGCGAGAAATCCTGGGCCTGCAACAATGACATTCACGTTGGAACCTAAAGAAGAAAAAAACTTTAAAAATCCTCCCAAGCTAAGCGCTGAGGATTTGGTAAAAATTCTCTGCATGGACTAACGTCGTTTGGGTCGGTTCATACCGTTTTACAAAGCTATCTGGTAGTTTATATCTAGCTTTTCTGGAGCTGTACTTGCATTCGAAGGCTTCATAGCGTCCTGATGACCGAATAACAAGATCCACTTCCGCCTGACTGCGACTTCGCCAAAAGTAAAATTGATCGCCCCCACCTTTGTTGCGACGCTGTTTATATAGTTCGGTTATGATGAAATTTTCCCAGAGCAAACCGTGATCATTCCGCATCCGCAGAGGATTGAAATTGTCGATAACGGCATTGCGAATACCGTTGTCCAGGAAATAAATCTTCCGAGAGGTACTAATTTCCTTACGGGGATTAGTAGATAGAGCTGGTAAGCGCAACAATACAAAGGAATCTTCCAGCAGTTGGATATAACGCTGCACAGTCTTAACATCCACACCCAGTAAGCGGGAAAGTTCCTGATAGC
Source organism: uncultured Bacteroidia bacterium (assembly GCA_964652565.1). Taxonomy (GTDB): domain Bacteria; phylum Bacteroidota; class Bacteroidia; order J057; family J057; genus JBCCTX01. The sequence goes on along the minus strand of CAZZEC010000002.1, from coordinate 12,765 downwards.
TTACCTCCGAGCCAACTTGATAGGCCAGCGCTTGCAGCAACTTGATGATTAGGTCAGGTTTGCGGACATTGCCGTATTCGAGAATATCTTTGTAAAGATAAGATACCGCGATTTCCCGTAGACGTTCCTCCTTACTATCCTGAGTAACCACCTCTGGGTAGCAGCCGTAGATCAAACGCTCTTCCAGACGATCGAGCATCGGTGGAAGGCGGTAAGCACTTACCATCTCTCCCCAACTCAGGGGAAACAACTCATAAGACCATTTGCGACCAGTCAGTGGCTCGTTGACAGAAGAGGCGAGATTAAGCGATGAGCTTCCCGATAGGATTACCTTCACTGGCAGGTGATTGTCAATAGCCATTTTTGCCGTCAGTCCGATATTTTCGATGCGCTGTGCTTCGTCAATCACTAAATAATCGTAGCCTTGCGTCAGTTGTACAAGCCCGGCGGCATCCATATTGTTCCAACGCAAACGGCTAGTGGGGTCGTCTCCATTTATCCACAATACACCGTCCTTATTCAAGAGCAATTGACTGATGAGCGTAGTCTTGCCAACTTGCCGGGCCCCTTTGAGGACAATGGCTTTAGAGTCATGTAGTCGCTGCGTAATTCGCTCAATAATCTTGCGCTCAATGTAGAAATCCATAATCGAAGATACATTCAAGGATCATAATCCACAAATAACCGTCTATTTGTGGATTATGATCCTGAACTGGTCATTGAGGGAATACTCCATTGTCTATGCGAGATGTGATTCTCAGTTCTTTATGATGAATTTTTCAAACCAGTCCTCAAGATCTGGTTCAGATAGTTCCCCTGCCGCAAGCTTAGTAATAGTTGTAAACACTTCTATTTCCGAGGCTGAGAGGTAGTATCCATTAAGTAAGAGGAAGGTGGCAGCTACTACAAAGCCTGTTCGTTTGTTTCCATCATAAAAAGGATGATTTCGAGTAATTCCAAATGCATAAGCAGCAGCACATTTTGCTATTGAGGCATCTTCGTAAGCCACCAAATTTTGAGGACGGGCTAATGCAGATTCCAAGAGTCCTTCATCTCGCAAACCTTCCAGACCACCATGTTGGGCAAGCTGTTCGTTGTGAATGGCAATAACAGCCCGTAGGCTTACCCAGCGGAATTTCATTCAGCCAGTTTCTTCAACGCATTGCGATAATCACCCATCACTTTTCTGGCATGATCCATTTCTTCCTCTAAAGCAGGATCGTATGGAGTTATCACTACCCCATTTGGAGTTTCGATAAATGCAATCATATCTCCTTTACGAATCCTAAGTTTAGCCAGAATTTCTTTGGGAAGGATGATACCAGTTGAGGTTCCTACAGTTGTAACTTTAGATTTGATCATTATAATAATTATTATAATATCGACTTACGTAAGAAAGTTTGAATAGTTAGGTTCGTTTAACAATAATGAGAGTAAGAGTAAAGGTTGCAGGTATTCTCTTCTTAAAATGAAAAAGGAGGCATAGGAATATTATACCTCCTCATTACTTTTAAAACTTTGAAGCCGTAGTTTAATAAATTATACTAATGCTCAGAGTCTTAGTTTGCCACAGGTGCCCAGCTCGAACACATCATCCCTTCAGACGCTTTGTCAGGATGCGCACAACTTTCTGACTGATAGCGTACACAAGACGTACACTGACGCTGTATATTGAATCCTGACCCAGGAGTAAAGCTATCGCAGGTATAATTTCCGTTCACTTTTACTTGATGAATTTTGCAAAATGTTTCATCTGTCATTTCTGCACAGTTGGTGCAGTTTGTAGATAATCTAATTATAGCCATATGAGTAATGTTTTATTTACTTAACAACACTCAATATAATTGATGGTTCGGAAATTATCTTGATTTGGATTAATTTAAAATTAGACTGATTCTAAACAAACTATTATCAAGACATGATATTTGAAGTCAATTCCTTTTCCACTACTTTCCTAATTCTATAATCAAATACATACCAGGTGAGGATGATAATTAATATCCATACTATTGAGACTCCTATTAACACCTGAGGAGAAACTGCATATCGAATGATTAAAAAGTAGTACATGAAGAAGAGCATTACTACTACCACAGCCCAGTTCACATATTTCCAGACTCCTAGTTTCTGAGATTTTTGTTTTTCCTCATTTTTGATCTTTCTTTTGAGACTAATCCATATCCCAGTAAGTATAAGACCCGATATACACAGACCTGCGATAAACCAAATGATCTTAGTAACTATTCCTCCCCAATACCCAAAATGAAGGGGATCAGCAATGTCATTGAGCCAGGTAATTGTATGTAACTCCTTCGCTTTTTGGACCTTAAGGACTTCATAGGTCTGAGGATGGAGATATACCCTATTTGCCCTATTTCTGACCAAAGGGACATCGTTGGTTCCTGTAAGGAACAAAGGACTATTCATTTTTGGGGGAGGGGATATGTCTTTGACAGTTAAATTGGGAATTTGCGTCTGTGCTACTTTCACCGCCTTATTATAGTCGATGGTATAGCTTAGCGTCTGAAAGGTGACCGAATCAGAAAGAGGTGTAGCTAACTCAGGTGCCGATGTATTTGCAATCGTAGATATGCTAGCAGTATTGGTTCTTTCTAAAAAGTACCAGATTCCAGTTATAGAAAATAGTACAACAAATGGAACAGACCATACACCGATAAGGCGGTGTAAACTGCGGAAAAATACTATGCTTCCTTTTCCTACCTTGAGATCGAATAATTTGCGATACCATTTCTTATAAAATAGCAAAGCCGTCCCTAATGAAATAAACAGTAAGAAGGCGAAGATGAGTACGGTAAAATGGCCTATCTGGAAAGGAATGAATAGGAAATAGTGTAAATCTCTGAAATACCGTTGAAAAGTTAAGCGTGAAGCCCCTTGAATCTCTCCTGTATAGGGATTGGCAAATGCGTAAAATCTCTGATCGTTATTGTAGATATAAATGATATCACATAAGTAAGGCTCTTTTCCCCCTACCCAGTATTCGATCTTACCTTCAGGATACTTTTCCTTGATATTATGTACGATGGCATTCTTATCTACACGCTTCTCAGAAGGTATTGCCCTTATACTATTAATGAAAAGCCAATCCATTTCACTACTGAGCGTGGCCAGGGTACCAGAAAAGCACACTATAAAAAATAGTATGCTTAACTTAATTCCAATCCAACTATGTATTTTAAAAAAGGTCTTGCGATTGAATTTCATATATTCTGGTTTAGAACGTATATGCAACACTGATGAGATAATTTCTGGGTGCACCTGGGAATAATCGCACAAAACTATATCCTCCTACCCAATGGGTTTTGTCGAATACATTATTTACTGTTAGAGCCAACTTTACTTTGTTGATATTATAAGAAGTTCCTATATCCCAAACGTTGTAGCCAGGTAATTGTAGGTCTTGTTCAAACGTATTGCGTTCAGTAACAAAGTTTGTACCTATATTGAAGTTAAGACCTTTCAATAATCCTTGGGATATACCATAGTTGGCGAATAATCCCCCGGAGTGTCGGGGAGCGTTTTCTTTTATCGTACCTTCCAGTGCTTCATTGTCACTCTCCGTAATCACAGCCTCATTGAAAGCATAGTTAGCCGTAATGCTCAGACTATTGCCAATTCTGCCATTGATATCGATCTCGACACCTTGGGCTTCTTCTCCTCCTCGTTGGGTCAGTAATCCAGTATTAACATCCGTGATGAGGATATTTTTATTTTCTATCGTATAAATGGCTAGATTAATGGCTAGCCGATCATTGAAAAATGTACCCTTTGCGCCCATCTCAAACATAGTTCCTGTGAGGGGATCAAAGGGCCCCCCCTCCGCCTCAACTAATAAGGCGGGGTTTTGGGGCTGGAAGCTTTCTGTGTAAGTGCCATAAATATTAACCGCATCACCGGGAAGGGTAAATACAATTCCTACTCTGGGTAAGAATTTGTCTTGCTCAACTCTTTCTTCATCTGCTTGCCCAAAGTTTTGTAAGTCTATATAAAATTCTTGTCTCATTCCCAGTAATAATTGAATCCGATTCCATTTAATTTGATCCTGTATGTAAATCCCCTGAGTATAAAATCTGGAGGGCGCTAGTTCATTTCGGCCTAGAATGTAATCGCTGGGGTATCCCAATTGATAGCTTGGGTCTTCAAGATTGAAATGGGGGATGTTAGGTTTGGGAATTCCGTTTTCAAAAATGAAATTTTCAGGAGTTGACGGATCATACGTGGACAATCCACCGCCAACTGTACGATAAATTGCTCCACTACTTGTGAAAATACTTGCGCCTCCTATTGGTCTTTTTGATTGTATATAATCATATCCAAATAACACCTTATGTTGAACAGAACCCGTATTCGTACTCCATACGAAATATGTACTCAAATTATCAGTTATCTGCTGTTGCTCTCTGGCACTGATACGCATTCCCATTAATGTGGGAATTTGATTTCCTAGGCTGTCAACAGCAAATCTGTTGGAGGTACGATGCTCAAATAAATCCTCTTGATAGGAATATCGCATGTAAGAAGCATTGAAAGAGAAATTATCTGTGAACTTTTGATTTAGTGATAAGGTACTGTATGCAACATTTGTCTTGTGGTAATCATTGGCAGCGCCTATTGCAAAAGAGATGGGGGTAGAATTAAGGTCCGTCCCTGCGGAAGCTCCGAAAATGGGTTGTCCCCGATCCAGTTTTCCATCAAAATTAGTGAGAACTAAGTCGAAATTTATTCTTGTATTCTCAGTGGGTAAAAAAGAAATCGAAGGAGCAACCATAAAAGAGTTGAACTCTTGCAAGTCTCGAAAATCATCTGAATTTTCATAGGCCAGATTTAGTCTGTAAAGCAAGGTTTTGGATGGGTTTAGGGGACCTGTAAAATCGAGCGTGGATCGCAACGTATTAAAACTCCCTGTGGTAAACGAGATCGCCTTTCTTTCTGTATCCAGGGGTTTTTTAGTTACGCGATTCATGGTCCCTCCAGGTGATGAATTCCCAAAGACAGCTGACGCAGGACCCTTGATGACTTCCACACGCTCCAGATTAGCAGTCAATATCTGTGGACCAAATAAGCCAATAACTCGTAATCCATTGATAAGCTCTTGTTGAGAACGAAAGCCTCGTATGGAGAAATCGTTGTAATAGGAAAATTGATTGATCCCACTAATGTTTTTAACCACATCATTCACTCGATATGCTTGACGATCTGTCATGACTTCTTTTGTGACATAACTGATAGTCTGGGGAACATCTTTTAGTCGGGTAGCTGTCTTGGTCGCTATAAATGAAATCTCGTTGTCATAATTTCTGGCTCTACGTCCTAGAATTTCGACTTCTTGTAAAGACATATCAGACTCCCTAAGGGTAAAATTGACCTCTAAGGAATCTCCAGCCCCTAGTCGAATATCTTTGGTTATCCCTTCATATCCGATATAACTGACCTCAAGTGTGTAAGATCCTGGACTTATATTTCGCAGCACGTAAGCCCCTTGTTCATCCGTACTTACTCCCTGAGTGGTACCTTGTAAACTTATGCTTGCATAACTTATTGGATTTTGTTCTTCGTTAATTATTTTACCGTAGACAGTTGCATCTTGTGCATGGGCAAATCCACCTATCACAATAAAGATAATTCCTAATATGTATGTGTATATATTTGTCATAGCTTATTTTTATTTAGACTAATTATAAATTAGGCTAAATCTAGGATGCTTGTTTTCAAACTACAAACATTAGATAGTTTTTTTTGAAAAATACCTAATGTTAGTTACCTAACATTGGTGATGTGATAATTGGGGGATAGTATTTTTACGGATGAATGTATTTCTACTATGTCGCTATAGCCTCCAAAGCCCTCAATCTTTGTAGCAAGGGTGGATGCGAGTAATTCATAAATACGTAGATGGGATGAGGCGTTAGGTTACTGAGATTATCTTGATGAAGAGATATAAGTGCCTCTATAAGTGGAGAGGCCTTATAGGTCTCAGCTGCAAAGGCATCGGCTTCATATTCATTTTTTCTGGAAAAAATATTCATGAGAATGCCGATCACCGTAGAAATCGGACTATACAAAATACCGAACGCCAGTAGATTGAGATGTATGGCATATGTTTCTCCTCCCAATGCTGTGGACAATTCCGGACTGGAGATAAATAATGATAAAATGAATAAGGTAAGACCAGTTTGTAGTATACCTAGGGCCAGTGATTGTATAATATGTTTCTTTTTATAATGCCCAACTTCATGCGCTAATACTGCTACTAGCTCTTCCTGACTATGATTAGAGATTAGGGTGTCGAATAATACAACCTTTTTCCTTTTTCCCAATCCAGAAAAGAAGGCATTAGACTTATTGGATCGTTTTGACCCATCCATTACCAGTACATTGTCCAATGGAAAATGAACTTTTTGACTATAAGCTTCTATCGCACTTCTTAAATCACCATCTTCTAAAGGAGTCAATGTATTAAATAAGGGAAGTATAATGGAAGTATAAAATATGTTCACAACTAACATAAACAGGGTAATAAATATCCAAAACCAGATCCAGAATTGATTCCCTAATGCATGTACAAGTAGCAAAAAGATTGAAAGAACTAAGCCACCAACAATTATGGTGAGTAGGTAAGATTTTATTTTATCCTGAATAAAGGTCTTCAATGTAGTACGGTTAAAACCATATTTTTCTTCTATCACAAACGTATGATACCACTGAAAAGGAAGTCCTAATAAATCAGAAAGTATGAATAATACCCCGAAAAATAGTAAAGGGAGCCATATGGGATGTTGCGTCAGCGTGCCCAACTGTTGATCCAACCAGCCAAATCCTCCGAACAATAAGATAGAAAGCATAATGAAAAAGCTTAGCCAGGATTGGATTAATCCAAATCTATAGTTTGTCTTGTGGTAATCATAAGACTTAGCATACTTATCTCCATCGTACTTTCCTGATAATTCTTGTGGCAGTTGGCGCTTGTGATTTTTGATATTTAAATAAGAAAGCCACTGGTTGAATAGAAAACTTAGCGCAAATACGCCCAATATTAAGTATAATATAGTTTCTGGGGACATAAATAAGGTATTAACAACACATTAACTATCTTTCAGCAACTGCTACTTTTTTTAATAATTGACGGTTAATATCCAGTATATCTTCAGCAATTTCTAATAAGCGGAAGTAGTCGGAAAGGTAACCTTTTTCAACGTCAGTTAAATCTTTGGATTTGGCTGTTTTGTATTGATAGTAATTTTGAAACCCTTCTAAAATCTTTTTAAGCTCAATAGATCTCTCACCTAATACTTCTACAGGCTGCTCGACTCCAGAAAATCCATCCTCTGAGATAGAATCATCTTTGATCTGCTCTGTAATGTGAATTACGCCATTTTTAACAGAGATATTTATGTTTTGAAGATTAAATTCGTTCTCCAGATCTTTTTCAATAAAGTCAGTCAAATTTACTTGAAAAAATTTAGTGATTCGCAATAGCTTTTCAGTCGAAGGTTCTGCGGTCCCCTTTTCATAAGAAGCAATATTTCCTCTGTTCAATGCGACCTTTTGAGCGAAGTCATGCTGACTGAGCCCAGCTATCTTTCTCAGAAATCGCATATTTTTAGCAATATAGGTCATCAGTTCTATTATAAGCTTTTATTGAAGTCAAAGTTTCTTTCAAAAATACGGACACTACAACAAAAATGTATACTAAGATTAGCATTTTTTACGCAATGGTGCTAAAATGGTAAAAAAAATCAGTTTTCTCAAGCAAAGGGAAGGAATTGTGAACAGTAGAAGAGTATCAAATATATGAGGTATATAAGATTGTATTGTGGATAAGATATTGAATTTCAGTTACTTATGTCATTGGATAATTATTGTCTGATATAATAAAACTGTAAAAAAACTAAAATTTAATAGAAAAAAATGTAAAAAAAAATCTCAATCTATTCAGCACATTACTCTTCTTCTAATTCAACCGCTTGGTTCATCTGGCCCCAAATATTCTCTTTATCCATTCGTTTAGGTGCCCATGTCAGTAAAATTTGCCATAGTATCACAATCATAAGCAAAAAAATACCAACCGTAAATTTCTTCTTATACTTTTTCATCAATCTGCAGTTCAGTTAAACGTTCTACACAAATAACTATTTGTTAAATAATTTGTTATAAAACCTGATATAATGTTAATATTTATACCATTCTGAGAAGAGTGCAGACAGATGACGATTTATTATGAAAAGATCAAGGAGCATCAAATGTATACAGATGTCCTTGATCCAAAGTTCTTACCTAATGGTATTTTATACAACCTCTTTAACTTGATTTTCATTATACTTTTTATCCTTTCTGTGTAGCATGAGATAGTGGCCAGACAGGAAAAAGGTACCTAATATGATCATAAATGAACCTATTCCATTGTTGACGACCTTATCATCATATTTCTCATTGGATATACTCGTCATATTCTCATCAAGTACTTCCAGTGTTTCTACTTGATATGGCGAATTATTTGTTTTAGAGGGATCATTCAAGGTTATTCCCGTTGCACTTAATATTATTCCAATCACTATCAATACTACTCCTATATATCTGTAAATTCTGTTTTTCATCATGTATCTATAACTTCTTTTAATTAATAAATATTTATCACTACATTTCAATTCAGAGATTTAGCTCTATTATAACAACATATACTTTTCTCTTCTTCTATACTACAAGTGTATGGTCATAAGTTAATTTAATGCTAAAATCGCTGTGTGTGAAAGTAGTATGTCTATTCCTGCACTAATAATTCTTTTTCCCTTATCGTAAGACCTATTGCAAGTGTATCTTCACCTAAAAAATGCTCAATATGATGTGCTCTATCTTCAGTATCTGCCAGAATTTCTTCCATTAACTTTTTTGAAGCAAAATCTTCCAGACTAAGTGCTACTTTTATACTCTTTCTCAATTCTATGGATATTGTTTTCTCTGACTCCATATCATTTTCCAGCATTGTCCTAATTCTATATACACCCTCAGGTTCATGCTCTATGTAAGAAAGTTTAGTCCATTCGACAGGATGACACGTAGGCGATATACCCATGACTGTTATCCTTTCTGCAACTTCATCAAAAGCCTCGTGGATTTGTGTATAATTTTCCTCCAGGAAAAGATGTAAATCTCTAAACTGTGGACCCTCTACAAGCCAGTGATGTTTGTGGTATTGATGATACAATACTTGTAGAGCAGCTAAATGTCTATCCAGATGCTCTGCTATTTCTAATGCTACATCCTTTGTCAATCCTACTGGATTCCCATCATATTCTTTCTTTTCACGTAGTAAGTTATTGTTTTTTATCATTTAGGTAAATTTATTTTTCTTTATTTACAAACTTCTCTTATATTTACGGATTAGGTTAAATTTTGTTTAACTATTGTGAATAAATTTTAAACAAAAAGGTTTATTTTATATCATAAATGCAATTATGATATCCTATCCTGTCTATTGTATTAATACATATAGGGTTTTGAGTTTGTATATAACCCTTAGGTAAGTTTTTCTGTACAAAGAAATGTGTAAATCATTGTATATGTTAAAACAATTAGTTACCGCGTTTTTTATTTCCGTTACTTTATGTTTTGTTGCAAAGGCAGCGCATAATTCCCTAACTGATTATGATATAGGGCTTGATTATTATGAAAAGCGTTCTGAAAGTGCAGTAGGGATATATGCTAAAGAAACCAACATAAATAAAGCAATTAGCCATTTACTTAAGGCCATAAAAGATCCTGAATATGAACTGGAAGCAGGCATTTTATTATTAAGATGCTACGATTTTAAAGGTTCTTTTACTCAAATCGAAGATCGAGAAAAGGTAGAGATTTTTGAAAAAGGCATGTCTATAGGAGAAGAACTCATACAGAAGTATCCCAATAATGCTGGCTTAATATACTGGTATATGTCTAACGTTGGGCGTTGGGGGCAGACCGTGAACTTTTGGAAAGCTGTTAGGGCTAACATTGCGGGTACTATGCGTGAATTATGTGAAAAGGTTATTGCATTAAATCCTTCTTATAATGATGCAGGAGCTTATCGGATTTTAGGAATTCTGAATATAAAAATACCTCATATCCCTGTATTTATTACTTGGCCATCGGATGAGGAAGGACTTGAAATGCTCAAAAAAGCTACTGAATTAGGACCTGAATCAATAGGCAACTGGGTGTTTTATGCAGAAGCGTTGTCGAAGATGGGGCAAAAAGAGAAGGCAATATCGATTTTAGAAACTTCTATGAGTAAACCTCCAAGACCTCACAGGCTCGTGGAGGATAGAAAGATCCTTGAAAAAGCCCGTGAATTACTAAAAGAAATTGAGGGATAAATGATTATTATGTATAATGGGTGTATCTGTTCTTGATGACATGTTGGAGAAGATCTAGTAACTCGAGTGTTACCTTATTTCTTACTTCGTAGTATTCATCTGGGCCTATTTCATTATTGCGATACCCTGTCTTTCCCGCGTAAAATTCCTTTTGGAGTTGTTCCAGATGTTCCTTGTAAGGTAAGGAGGACTTATAATTCAGTAGAATTTGGATTGCCTGCTCCAATTCTCCTGATTGAATAATTTCAATCGTTTTGTCTTCCAAAGAAGATTTAGTCGATGGTTGCTGCTGTTCTCTATGTCTTTTCCATCTTAGTAAAATCCCCAGAATAATAGCACTTATAAGTATCACTCCAGCAATAAGAATACCGATTGAGATATTGGTTGCATCAGGATAGGGAGAACTGCTTAAAGAAATCATTTTATTTGAAGATGGAATATCACTTTTGTTGTACGATTCATCTGACTCCGGGGTTTCAGGAGACTTAGTAGAGGCGAGAGAAGGAGCTGGTTCATGTATGCTATACATAGAAGCTACCTTGCTATCTTCTTTAGTGGATGCCAATAGAGAAGAACTATTGCCGTTGTTAGCAATAGAAAGGGGTTTAGGAATTTGAAACGCAGTCCCACTATTTTGCGAAATGGGTGTATACTTATCTAATCTAGACGTAGTTGTATCAATCTTCACATTAAAAGAAGTTATGTCTTTTTGTGATAGATGAATCGCTAAAGGCTTAGGAATATAACCCATCTCCAATTGTATGCTACCAGAATGTAGAGGAGAGGGGATAGGCATATCATTCACATGTTTTATGAGCTTTGGGCTACATGCTACGAAGTTCAAGACAATAATCAAGCAAGCAAAACGTAAGAGACTACCTATCACGCAAATTATCCCGGTTGTCGAACAAGCGTTCGAAATAAAAAAGTTCTTCTTTCTTACTTATGTTTAGTAAAGTAACAAAAAAAATATATAAAAATCTGTAATTCGTAAAATATTACGTTAATAAATTGGATACAGAAGCTAATATCTTGGAATAATCAAACTTTTGAATAAGTTTTTCCATCTTTTTTTGAATTTCAGTATTACACAGATTACCTAGACTTCCTTCATGGTAATGTTTAATATCCTTGGGAGATGAGTAGTTTCCAGATTTTATTTCTTCCGCAACTTCCTGATAAGCAGTTCTAAAAGGTTTTCCATCCAAGACCTTTTTATTTACAACTTCTACACTCATAACGTATTGATAGATAGTATTGTTGAGGATATCTGAATTGACATGAATTTGTCCTATGGCGTAATGTGTCATGTGTAGACAATACCTCAAATTTTCTATAGCTGGGAATAATACCTCCTTCAACAATTGCATTTCACGATGATAACCAGAGGGTAAATTTGTCATTATCAGGCTAATCGTACCTGGAACTCCCTGAATCTGATTCGTTTTTCCTCGTAAAATTTCAAATACATCAGGGTTTTTCTTATGTGGCATGATGCTTGACCCTGTGGTGAGTTCATCAGGTAATTGAATAAATTGAAAGTTCTGACTGCTATACATACATACATCCATGGCTAGCTTATTCAGCGTAGTGGCAATCGCAGCCATTGCATATGAAAGATATTTTTCCGTTTTACCTCTACCCATTTGAGCATATACTACATTATAACTCATCTCCTCAAAGCCTAATAGCTCGGTAGTCATGGTTCTATCTAATGGAAAAGAAGATCCATAACCCGCCGCTGAGCCTAGCGGATTTTGATTGGCAACTTGATAAGCAGCATATAACATCCATATATCGTCAACGAGGCTTTCAGCAAATGCTCCAAACCATAACCCAAAAGAGGAAGGCATAGCTACCTGCATGTGCGTATAACCTGGTAATAAAACGTCCTTATATTTTTCACTTAATTCGATTAACTTTTGAAATAATGATTCACTGAGCGCTAGAATTTTCTTGATTTCAAAAAGGAAATACAGTTTGAGATCTACCAGTACCTGATCATTTCTGGAACGACCACTATGAACTTTCTTTCCAACTTCTCCTAGCTGTTGAGTTAAGATCCACTCTATTTGCGAATGAATATCTTCTGCCTCAGATGATATCGAGAAGCGTCCGTCTTCAATGTCCCTGTAAATCGATTGCAACGCTTTCTTGAGGGAAACATATTCTCCCTCAGTTAATAAATCGATATGAGCAAGCATTTGTATATGTGCCAGGGTACCTAGAATATCATAAGAAGCTAACTGCATATCCAGGTTGCGGTCCTGCCCTACGGTAAATTCCGAAATGAACTGATCGGTATCAATTCCTTTTTCCCAAAGTTTCATGTATTGCGCTTAATTCAGATCATTAAACGTAAAAATTAACAAATTATTCAATGCACATGTTGCTT
>CAZZEC010000001.1:0-101625 GCA_964652565.1 uncultured Bacteroidia bacterium | reverse complement strand
ATTGAATCAATTTAAGCTACTGACTAGCAGCTGTTAATGATTTTAGTGCGTTTGCATTGGGTCATGTATAAAACAAAAAAAGGCTGAATAATCAGCCTTTATGAGCAAGAGACGAGATTCGAACTCGCGACCCCGACCTTGGCAAGGTCGTGCTCTACCAACTGAGCTACTCTTGCTTTACCTAAAAGTGGTACAAAGCAACTAAAATATCATAAACTTCGCAAATCCAGGGGGGGGATTTTTTTCTCTCTTACTTCATAGAAGAATTGTAAAAAGGGAGACATCCGTGAATGAATATTAATTATAATTTAAAGATGTAAAACTTACGATAACCAAACCTCTGCATGATGAATAATAAATTGTTAATTATAACATTAGTCATAGCATCGTTCTGTTTATTGCCATCTTGTAATGAGGAGGATGACCCAACGCCTGGCACTCAAGCTACTGGCAACCCAAACAATCCTGGAGCCAATGGTAATGGCAGTGGAAACAACAGCACTGATGAATGGCTTATCCCTTCTAATGAGATTTTTGATGGGGGGCCAGGTAAAGATGGGATTCCTTCTATTGACAATCCTCAGTTTGTCTCTGCTGCAGATGGAGATGCTTACTTGTTACCAACAGACCTGGTGATTGGTTTTCTGGAAGATGGCGTGGCAAGAGCATATCCCCACAGAATCCTCGACTGGCATGAAATTGTCAATGATCAGGTAAATACGACATCTATTGCTGTGACATATTGCCCATTGACTGGCACAGCAAGTGGATGGAATAGAAGCACCACCGAAAATCCCAACCCAACCACATTTGGGGTTTCCGGTCTACTATATAATACGAACCTTATTCCTTATGATCGCAGATCTGATAGCCATTGGTCTCAGATGCGCTTACAGTGCGTCCAGGGTCTTCGTCAGGGAGAACTCGCCGATTTACACATGATTGTAGAGTCTACATGGAAAACCTGGAAAGAATTATATCCTGATACAGAAGTATTATCTACCAATACAGGGTTCAGTAGAAATTACAATGTATATCCTTACGGTGATTATCGATCTAATAATAATCGAATATTATTTCCCGTATCATTTCTAGATTCCCGACGTCCAGCCAAAGAACGTGTCCTAGCCGTGATTGACGACGCGGGAGAAAATGCCCTGGCCATTACTTTTGATGGTTTAGGAAGTGAATTAGCATTGATTCAGAGAAATTGGGATGGTAAAGCATTAATTGCAACAGGAAATAGGGCGAGAAATTTTATTGTATCTTTTTATACAGATGAACTTCCTGACAGTGATAGTCTTACTTTTGAGACAGCATCTTTAGCGGACTTACCTGTAGTGTTTAAAGACAGTGAAGGAAATGAATGGGATATCTTTGGATACGCGATTTCAGGCCCACGTGAAGGACAGCGTTTAACACCTACGCGGTCTTATATGGGATTTTATTTTGCTGTAGGAACATTCTTTACAGTACTGATACAAGAATAATAGGTTTTCATTTTGGGTGTCCCGCTCTTGGAGATGAAATTATATCATTTTCATCCCAGAGCGGGTATTCAATTCTTTGATAGTATGTATCACTTGCGATGGATTTTCAGCTTCAAAAATATAGCTGCCAGCAACAATAATATCAACTCCTGCAGCTAATAGTAGTAACAGATTGCTGTCATCCACTCCCCCATCAACTTGTATAAGAACTGATAACCCTTTATGTGTTATCGTTTCCTTTAATTTTTTTACTTTATCAATACTTTGATGGATAAATGACTGTCCACCAAAGCCGGGATTAACACTCATTAGACAGACCTGGTCTACAAGGTATAATACATCTTCTAATAATGAAATAGGAGTACCAGGATTAATTGCCACACCTGTACCCAGTTCCATCTCTTTTATTCTCCTGAGGGTACGATCCAGATGGACACATGCTTCTTGATGAACAATTATTCTATCTGCTCCTTGATCTTTAAACCGTTCCAGATATTTTTCTGGTTGCTCGATCATTAAGTGTACATCTAGTGGCTTTTTAGCATACTTCTTCAACACGGACATGACAGGAAACCCCATGGCTATATTGGGAACAAAATGACCATCCATCACATCAATATGAATCCAATCTGCCCGGCTTTGATTTAGCATCTCTACCTCCTGTATCAACTTGCCAAAATCTGCCGCAAGTAATGAAGGGGCAACTATAGGGAAATTGATATGTCTATCACTATGCTCCATCTTTCACTTCGAGGTTGCCAATTTATTTTTTTCTTCTGTTTCTTCGATTGCTGTTGCCGCCTTGTGGTGATTGTTGGCGCTGCTTCATCATGTCATTTTGCTTTTTTTGTTGCTTTTCAACCCATCGTTCCAAACGTCCTTTTTGCGCTTTAGATTTCCCACCTTTCCCTTTCTTCTTCTTTATCTTTTGATTCTCTCTCATCTTAGCCAACATGGTTTCATCATCAATAAAATATCTAATAGCAGTAGTCTGAGCAATTGAAATAATATTTGAAGTAAAATAATATAAACTCAATCCTGATGCATAGTTGTTAAGAAATACCAGGAATATCAATGGCATAAAGTAGGAAATGTACTTAAACTGCTGGGTAGCCGCTGAGGTTGGTTGCGACTTTTGGCTAAAGTAGGTATAGATCATAATGGAAATAGCCATTAGGATTGTAAACAGACTCACATGATCGCCATAAAAAGGAATATTGAAAGGGAGATCCATGATGGAATCATAGGTCGATAGGTCATTAGCCCACAAAAATGATTTTTGCCTGAGTTCCACAGATTGAGGAAAGAAAAAGAATAGGGCAATCAAAAATGGATAGGACAATAGCATAGGCAAACATCCTCCAAACATGCTCACCCCCATTTCTCTGTAAACAGCCATTTTCGCCATTTGGAGCTTCTGCGGATCATCTTTGTGCTTTTCATCTAAAGACTTCATCTCTGGGGTCTGATTGATGACTCGCATCTTGGCCATAGAGGTGTAGCTCTTAAAGGTAAATGGGAAAACCAGTATCTTGACAATTACTGCCAAAATGATAATGATCAGACCATAATTATTAAAATATTTCTCTAAGAACTTAAATATATAAATAGTACCTACATTGATATAGCGGATAAACCACCTACCCAAATCCATCTCCTTATGCAATCCTACATCATATGACCTGAGCGTACTGTATTCATTAGGACCATAGTAAAAGGTAAAAGAGCTTTGTGCATCCCGCATAGAGCTTACTTCTACATACATATCAGACTGCATAACGCGGTTGATAGTATCTGTTTCCGGTGTTAGCATACTTACCTTCGCCGATTGAAAAGGCTGCTGGGTCATAAGTATTGCCGAGAAAAACTGGCTTTTAAATGAGATCCAACGTACGTCTATCGAAAGATCTTCTTCTTTATAATCATCTGTGATTCCCAGCTTAGTGACATCTCCTCCTTTGTTGTATACAATCGTAGACTTCTGACGCATATTTTTGATGGCCAATTCCGTCTGAGGCAAATACTGCTTCCAATACATCTCGTAAAAACTATTCTTAAATAGATTTTCCATTCCTTTGACATTGACATTGTAGCCAACATCAAATCCTTCTCCTGTAAAAGTATATACCTGCTCAAGATATCTTGTATCATCTAATGCAGCCTTTAAAGATAGACTACGAGTTTCTTGTCCCGAGACGGTGATATCATTCGTAATGGAAGGGGTGAAAACAAGATCGTTAGAATTGATCTGTGTCCCTCCATATCCAAACAATATCCCGAATTCATTTTCAGGATGATTGGATATCACTGGTAAAGGCAACGAATCATATGTGTCATATTGATTTAAATATACTGCCTCGACTTTCCCCCCTTTAGTATTGATCACCACTTTAAGTTCATCAGTTGTCACCGTAATAAGATCTGAATCCCCTTCAGCCAGCTGATAAAACTCTCCAAACCGTGATTTAAGTTTTGCAGTTTTAAGTGAATCGATAACACCTTCATCAATGAGTGAAGTGTCATTGGGTATTTCTGATATGTCAGTCCTTTCTTCTTCTTGAGGAACTACCTCAGCCACAGTATTCTCATTTTCAATAGGAGAAGGTTGTGGGGGTTTAGGTGCAAAAAAATAAAAGTAGACCAGTAATAGCATCGTAATCAGCACAAACCCTATGGTCGCATTTCTATCCATGTGTTATTGTTCGTATTTAACCTTATATTGTTTTACCTAAGCCGCAAATTTAGCTAAGATTTTTGTACGCCTGAAATTGTTATCTTAATTCAGAATTGGATAATTTTGAGATATGGCAGAAATAAGCACCGCACTCGAACAACCCGTAACCCCAGACATCTCCGCACAACTCGATAAATCGTTGTTGGTTGAGATAGCATATGAAGTATGCAATCAAATTGGGGGTATTTACACAGTTATTAGATCTAAAGTTCCCAGCATGCAAGAACATTTGGAAGATCGGTACTGTGCACTCGGACCATACGTTGATCCCAATGTATCCGCGAATTTTGAACATGAAGAATTTAGCACGCACCCTTTTGCTCAGGCTGCATATCAAATGCGAGAAAAAGGGTTCGAAGTACATGTAGGCCGATGGTTGATTACCGGTCGCCCTATTACCGTATTGCTGAATCCTTACAGTGTGTATCATAGATTGGGCGAAATTAAATATTTATTATGGGAACACCATCATATTAGCACCCCTGGTGATGATGATTTATTAAATCAGGTAGTCGCCTTTGGGTTTATGGTGAAGGTTTTTATGGCTGAATTAGCGAATACTACTGCTGGAGAACGCCCCATTATTGCTCATGTTCATGAATGGATGGCGGGTACCGCTATTCCTGAAATACGGAGAGATCAATTACCTGTTCAAACTATATTTACTACTCATGCTACATTACTGGGTAGATACCTGGCAATGAATGATCATAATTTTTATGAGCATCTACCTTTCTACGATTGGGCAAGAGAATCCAAGGAGTTTAATATTGAAACCCAAACGGCTATCGAAAGAGCAGCAGCGCATGGATCACACGTCTTTTCGACCGTAAGCGACGTTACCGCGCGGGAATGTGAAGTATTACTCGGTAGGAAGCCAGATATAATTCTCCCAAATGGCTTGAACATCAGAAGATTCTCTGTTTCACATGAAATACAGAATATCCATCAAAGATTCAAAGAACAAATCCATCAATTTGTGATGGGACACTTTTTTAGTAGCTATTCCTTTGACCTGGATAATACACTATACTTTTTCACTTCAGGGAGATTTGAATATCGCAATAAAGGATATGACCTAACACTGGAAGCACTAGCTCGCTTAAATTGGAGAATGAAGCAAGCCAATATAGATAAAACAGTGGTCATGTTCTTCATTACCAAGCAGCCTTATCACAATATTAATCCTGAAGCACTCCACTCTCAGGCATTGATGAAAAATATTCGCGAGACCTGTGAGAAAATACAATCTCAAATCGGAGATCGTTTGTTTTTTGAATCTGCTACTAACTTAGAGAAAAAACTTCCTGACCTAAATTTGCTGGTAGATGATTATTGGAGATTGAGATTGAGAAGAAATCTTCAGACTTGGCGAAGATATGGCCTACCCACAGTGGTAACACATAATCTGATCAATGACGCACAGGATCAAATACTCAATTTTATCCGCTCTGCTAATCTCGTCAATCAAAAAGATGATAGAGTAAAAATCATTTACCATCCTGATTTCATCTCACCTACCAGCCCTCTACTGGGTATGGAGTACAGTGATTTTGTTCGTGGATGCCATATGGGGATATTTCCTTCCTACTATGAGCCGTGGGGGTATACACCCCTGGAATGTATTGCTAGAGGCGTTCAGGCTATTACCAGTGATCTGGCAGGTTTTGGAGATTATTACCTAAAAAACTTTGGGGGCGATCAGGAAGAGGCTTACATTATTAATAGAAAGGATCGTAGCTACGAAGATGCTGCAAGCCAGCTAACAGATTTCTTATTCCAATTTGTTCAAAAGGATCGAAGGTACAGAATACGACAGAGGTATGAAGTAGAAAACAAATCGCTACATTTTGCATGGCAAAATCTGACCAAATTTTACGTAATGGCCTACGAATTGGCGCTACAAAGACTATAATATATTTATCATGAATGTATCTCACTTAAGTGAGCATGAAAACCTTTCGTACGAACGTTTCCTGAATGTTTCACTAAGATTATTTACTGTATTTCTTTTCATCGGAAGAGCATGGCAATACATTAGATGGGGTAGCCCCTGGCAACAGATTATTGAACCTGGCACCGCATCTATCCTTCAATCAGGCATAGGAATGGTATTCTTACTAGCTGCTGCCTTTGCTGCCGGATTAGATAAATACCTGGGAAAAAATATGGCTATCATTGGCCTATTCATGGGTTCGCTCTTCATGCTAGTGCACAGTATACTCTCTTCTATGCTGCAAAACTGGAATTTCGCACAATTCATTGAGCATACACTCCAATGGAGTATCCCATTATTTCTTATCGGATTTTTACTGAAAACTTCACACGCTCAAAAGTTACTTACTGGGATGCGTTGGGCAGTAGCTTTGACATTCGTTGGACATGGAATGTTTGCAGCAGGATTGTATTTGGTACCTACTCATTTTCTATTCATGACACAACAGATATTAGGCTTACCAGCAGAAGGTGCCCGGTCTTTTCTGCTTTTTGCCGGAATAATGGATTTTATTGTTGCTATTGGATTATTTGTTAGAGGAGTGGACCGATATATAGTCATATACGCCATTATATGGGGTACATTGACTGCTTTAGCCAGGGTTATAGCTTATTATGACCCCTCTTTACCTATTGAATCCTTAGACAGATGGCTGTATGAGACAATCTTTAGACTTGGACACGGAGGGATACCTTTAATCATTTGGATGACTATTAAAAAAGATTTTCAGCCAAAATTTGTAAATACTTAATTTACCTTTATCAAAATTCACAATTATGAGCATCTCTCTTTTATCTCTTGGATGGGAATTTCCACCTAATGTTTGGGGAGGCCTGGGTGTAGCCTACACAGCATTAAATCAGGAACTCTCAAATCACATAAACATCACTGCATTTGTTCCCCAACCTGAGACTATCTCTGCTCAGTCCCCTAACGATCACCATTCTTCTTTTGCGTCTGATTCTGATCAGGAATTAGTTACAGTCACACAAGAAGTTTCTACCTCCTACACTGTTCAAAATTACAGCTACGAAGTTGTTCGCATTCCAATACCTGAAGTAATAGACCCATACACAGGAGAAACTTCTCTGTATCAAAAAGTTACTACACTGCCTAAAGTGACAGAGCAAGAAATTCATAACACTCACACTATCGTAAAAGAAGAACCCATATCTCAACCAGATCTCCATTCAGATTATTCTCTGGAAGAAAATGGCCTATGGACATCAATGGCTTTCAACACTCATTTTCCTGAGGGAATCTTTGAACAACCCCTGTTCCTACAGGTGTATAAATATGCACTCAAAGCAATCGAGAAAGCAGAGGAAACATCCTTTGACTTGATTCATTCACACGACTGGATGACAAGTTTGGCAGGGTTCGAATTAAAAAGAAAATATAAAAAACCATTAATCATCCATATACATTCTTTAGAATACGACAGAAATAGTATTCCTGATGAAAGTTGGATTTACGACCTGGAGAAAAAAATATATGAAGAAGCCGATGCACTTATTGCTGTGAGTACTTATACCAAAAATGTCCTGATTCAAAAGTACCACCTGGATGAAGACAAGATTTTTGTGATTCCAAATGGAGTAGCATCTGTAACCCCAAAGAAAATGGAAAAGGCTTTTCCAGAAGTACTCATATTATTTTTGGGAAGACTTACGTATCAGAAGGCCCCTGAAATGTTTATCCAAATTGCTGAAAGAATTATAAGCCAGAATCCCAATACGAGATTTGTCCTGGGAGGAAGAGGCGAAAAAGAGGCAGAACTCATTCAACAGACAGCATCTGCAAAAATTGGAGACAGGGTCCATTTCACCGGACATTTAGAGAGAGAAAAAGTACATCAACTGTTAGGGATGACCGATATATTTATCATGCCTTCTATTTCAGAGCCATTTGGACTAGTAGCCTTAGAAGCTGCTCAATTTAAGATCCCATGTGTCCTATCCCAAAATTCGGGCGCCGCAGAAGTACTTCCTCATGCCTTCTCAGCCAATCCAAGCAAATTGTCAGAATGGATAGACATTATTCTCAAATTAATCAATGATCCAGAATTGAGAACTGATACTGCAGATAAGCAGTTAGAAGATCTTGAATTATTAACATGGGATAATACTGCTCAAAAAGTAAGATCTCTCATGGAAGAAGTTCTCAAGAATAGTGTTGACGTCCTATAATTTCAATAATATGAGTCAGTTCCGTATGGTCGATGGAAGAAAATTCATCAAACCTATCACTATCTACATCTAAAACAAGCTTAGTTAGACTATCAACGACCAACGGAACGACAATTTCAGATTTTGATTCGCTACTGCAAGCAATATGTCCAGGGAATGCATGTACATCGGGTACAATAATTGTTTCCTTTGTTGAGGCAGCCTTACCACACACCCCTTTACCCATTTGAATACGGGTACAGGCAAGAGGTCCCTGAAAAGGACCCAGAATGAGCTCATTTCCTTCTACTCGGTAAAACCCAACCCATAAGAATGAAAAAGCTTCCTTCAACATAGCGCTCACATTTGCTAGATTGGCAATGAGATCTGACTCAGCCTCCACTACTGACTTTATTTGAGGAAGCAATTCTCGATATCTCTCTTGTTTGGATATACCTGGTGTAAGATGTAGTTCTTCAGCCATGATTAGTCAAATTAATCTATATAATTTACCGCGCGAAAACCCACGAGTCTATCGTTGCGGTCCATTGGCCCCCGAAAATATACTAAAATAGAGTAAAAATTTTCCGTATCTCTGTGCTTTCCCTCCAGACTCGCATCATCAACCTCCCCATCGCGGAGAATAACGTATTGGTAATCATAAAATCCTTGTTTGAGTAATATCTCTGCCTCATATATATTGCGAGCATCGTTATAATTCATTTTGAAATGATCATACGTATTCCAACCCGTTAGTGCACCAAACACATACACACTCCCTTTTTCTAATTTTGGCATCTCAAGACTAAAAAAATTATATACGTAGTCAGCATGGACTTCTGGCTGAGGGAAATCCATCACATCAATATAATATCCTCCATTCAGATCCTGTACAGGATTATACACATTCCTGGACCTGGGACGATCAGTTTTGAGCACCACATCAAATACTTCATCCCTTTCAAAGATCTCACGAACAGAATTTGAGTACAAACGAAGTGATATGATATCGTGAAACCGAAATTCATTTCCTCCTGGAAATTGATCAATCAGATCAATATTGTATTCAAATTTAGTAGGGTCTATAAATATAGGTTGATCTAGCCTTACTGCATTGTCCCAACGAAAATTCTGAAGTATCCTTACGTTAAGGTCTCTTTGTGGAGTTCTTACTTGCAACTTCTCAACATTCACCACAAAACCCAGTCTGGTCAATTCCATTCTCTGAGGTTCTTGGTTTAATAAGTACCTCAGATTTATACCTACTCTTGGCTCAACAACTACAAATCTTCGAGTAATAATTACTTCCTCTTTGGCATTATCCCTATAAACTTTGAGTAAATAATTCCCACTTTTTTTAAAAAATTCCCCTTGCTGTGGAAAAGTATACTGGTAATGCATGTAGGGTACTTTTGTGTTGCGGGAACGTTGGAAGTCCAGAATTCGATCCTGTGTAAATCCTTCGTAAAACTCTATGGGAAGAACATTAGAAGGTTCCCAGTTCACATCACAACTAATGATATCTACCAATAGGTCTGAAGCACGCTCGTCCACTCCCATCAATTCATCAAATTCCAGTTTGATGGGTATTGTCTGATCCATATATAGTACAGGATATGCATTTACATATGGAGCTTTGTAAAATTGTACTGTGTATATGTATTCATCATAAACCCTATTGTCATAGACCCAGTCCACATCGCGGTCTATCACCTTTGCATCAAATGCTACTTGTGGCTCCTGGATATAGCCTATCAAATGAGTATCTGTCCACAAGAACAACCACACAAAATTAAAAATCCACAACATCCTGTTTCTTTCCTTGGTTAAGCAACATGCTCTTTTTCTCTTTACCTACCCTTATATTAACCAGATTAGTTTGAGTATCATACATTTCAAGAAAAATTGTATTGACTACTTGTATATGGTTAACTGAGGAAATACCTTTCACTTCTATATAGCACCATGTAACTTGCATCTCTACTTCTTTTCCCAGATAATTGTGAGTAACAGGAGCATCATTGACCGATAAATTCAATTTTTCAGTAAAATATACGTCTATCAAGGAATCAGAAAAGGCAAGTTCGCGATCTGTACCTAAAAACAGACTTTGATTTACTCTCTCCTCCAATGTTTTTTCAAGATCATCTGTAAACACCTTCAGTGTTATTTCAAGAGTCTCATTCTGTGGATTGTGATCAATTTGACAAACACTTACATAAAAGGGGTGTAAGCCATTGAGCAACAAAGAAAGATATACGCCTATATGGATAATCGAAGTCATAGTACTTGCTTTTTACGAAAATAAACAAAAAGAGGTAGTCCTAAAACTACCTCATATTAATTCATATACCATCATATTAAGTTACGAAGTAGCCACACGATACTGCGGCACATCTGCATCGGGCTTACTCAACAGCTTGAGCATTCTAAGATGCTTCACAAGCGCTTGTGCAAATGTTTTATTTTCTTTGTACTCAATACCATGCTTCTCAGCTACTTCTATCAATATTTTCGTGAGTGCAGGATAATGCACATGACATACACCTGGCATGATATGATGAATGACATGTATATTAATTCCTCCCATTAACCAACTACCAATTCGACTCTGTCTCGAAAAATCTGCTGTCGTTTCCAAAACGTGTATGGCATAATTGTTCTCGATATTTCCCTCTTCATCGGGTACAGGATAATGAGTCCCTTCGTAAACATGAGTTACTTGAAAGATCAAGGCAAATGTTAATCCCGGCAGTATATGAGTAGATAGAAATCCCAATATAATGAGCCACCAGGCATATTTTAGGAAAATTAGTGGCAGGATGAGGTGTAATGAGAAATAGACTGATTTGGTAATAAATAAACTTAAATACTCACTCACTGGGTGTTTAACATTTTTATTGTTGCCAATGTGAGACTCTCCAAAAAACCACTTGAAGTCTTTCACTACCGCCCAATGAACTGCAGCTAAGGAGTAAAGAATGGGGGTGTAGATATGCTGAAATCTATGTATAGGCTTATATGGCTCTTCAGGAGTAAACCTGAATAATCCATGAGTCTCCAGGGTAACATCTGTTCCATGAATGTTGACATACATATGATGCACATTGTGCATCTGTCTAAATAAATAGGAATTACCACCTATAAAATTCATGGAATAAGACATCATCTTATTCACCCACATCTTTGAAGAATACGCATTGTGGCAGGCATCATGACCTATATTAAATGCAATGAATATGTTGACATACCCCAGCAGGGTAAATGCCAATATGAGTCCCAGGGGACTTAAGATATTGGACATGATGAGTGTGTAAACTCCTATCCAAGAGACAATCGCCACAATTGTCTTCACATACATCTCGGTATTACCATATTTCGATATACCGTTTTCTTTAAAGTACTGCGCGACGCGCATGCGCAGTTCTTTGGCAAAATTATCCTTTTCAGGGGTACTTTTGAAACGTACCTTCTTTTCATTAGTAGTTTTTGCTAACATAAGTTACAGGACTTAACGTATTGCTATATCACTCAATAGTTCCATCGACAAAGATACACCTAAGATTGAAAATGCAAAAATTTCCAACTATATGTATACTTTTCTATCATGAGAAAATATATCTAAATTGAATTAAATCTTGAAATAATCTAACTGGGAACGAAGTACTTGTACAATTTTAACTAATTACATCACTATAGAGTTCGTTTCCTTAGAAAATATTACTTCGGAAATAAGTATTTATCTAGCTTATTTCGCATATATCTAACAACATAATAATGTCCTATGATATTCCAAATTTATGTTGAGATGTTACTGAAAAGCAGCCTATCATGGGCTCATCGCCTGAATATATATTGGGCTGAAAAATAGAACATGACATTTACATTTTTCGATAGATAGATAGTCACCATTGATAAATAATCCCTGCTATCGTTGCGGTAAAAAATGCAGCAATTGTTCCTCCAATCAGCGCACGTATACTTAACCTGGCTAATTTGGGTCGCAAATCGGGGGCTAATGCTCCGATCCCTCCAATCTGTATGCCAATAGATGGTAAATTGGCAAATCCACATAGTGCATAAGTAGCGATGATTATTGATTTTTCATGTATAATCGTTCCGTCAGTTTTCACTTTTCCTAAGGAAACATATGCCACGAATTCATTAATAATGGTTTTCTCCCCTAAAAGTTGACCTACTACCAATATATCATCTCCTGGTACCCCCAACACCCATGCAACAGGTGCAAACACTACCCCAAAAATATATTGAAGTGTAAACCCATCATATTTGCCACCACTTACATCCTGGATCAAATTGTTGCCCCAATTATTACCCAAGCCTCCAATAAAATCCTTCAAAATATAGTTGACAAGACTGATCATAGCAATAAAAACGAGCAACATCACCCCTACATTGATGGCAAGTTTCGTCCCTTCGATTGTACCATTAGCGATAGCATCCAATGCATTGACGCCGATCTTCGCTTTTGGAACCTCAAGCTTTTCGTTAATGGTTTGTGTCTCTGGAAATAACATTTTAGCAGCAACGATAGCCGCAGGAGCAGATAAAATAGATGCAGTAAGAAGATGAGTAGCAAAATATTGTTGTTTCAATGAGTCTGTTCCACCAAGATACCCTACATATGCTGCAAAGACTCCTCCTGCGATAGTGGCAAACCCACCTACCATCAAACACATAATCTCAGAATCCGTCATCTTTGTCAAATAAGGTTTTATGAGCAAAGGTGCTTCCGTTTGTCCTACAAATATATTACCGGCAGCAGCTAAACTTTCTGCTCCGGATAATCTCATTGTACGCGACATGATCCAGGCAAATCCAAACACAATGCGTTGAAGAATTCCTAAATAATACAGCAATGAAGTAAGCGCAGAAAAAAATATGACTGTGGGTAATACCTTAAAAGCAAATACATATTCAAACGTGTTGGGATCAAGTAGTTTTTCTCCTAATATAAATTTAGTACCTTCTTCGGCGATCTCTAAAAGCTTGACAAAAAATCCACTGATGGTATCAAAAACGGGTTTGATAAATGGAACTTTAAGTACTAATATACCCAGTATAAATTGTAGTCCTATACCTGTAAATACCAATTTCCAATCTATCCTTTCCCTATCTACACTTAATAAATAACATATGAGGATAAGTACAAATATACCCAACAGGCCACGCATGAGGTCAAATAAAACATCAATCATATAAAATTAGGTGATCTTGCTAACAACAGAAGAATAATAAGTATGAAAAAGCACCCTAAAAATATGCAAAGCAAGTATATATTTACATCTGTAGGCAATCTTTTTTACATCCTTCATTAAACGTCTTTGGCACAATTGTTATTTTAAGAGTTAAGATGTATACATTAGGTATCAATTTCACTATCAAAGGCATTTAATATGCGGAGTTTTCTCACAATTATGATATGGTTTGCAAGTGCTGGTTACTTATCTCCATTATGGGGTCAAACACTTGTGGAAAAAGAAAAAGCGCTTTCCAGACAAGCCGAAGTTTTTATCTCAGAAGCATCATTGGATGAAAAACTGAATGTAAATAAAGCATTTACTAAATCACTCATCCAAATCTTGAAACAAGGCAACAGTTTCAAATATCCATTTGATTCACTTACACGTGTGTCACATATTACTGCAGAAGATCAATCTTTCAGAATCTTTACCTGGCAGATAATTGACAGGCCCTCTGGTAATAGGGTTCCAGAAACTTATCATTACTACTTTGGACTCATTCAAAGAAAATGGAGACAATCCAATGGTTCTATAGAATGGGTAGTTATACCCCTTATAGAAATGCAAAGCATCCCTACAGATGTAGAAAATCAGATCTTGACTTCAAATAATTGGTTAGGAGGAATTTATTATCCTCCACGTTTTGCGCAAAAATTCACTTCTCAAACGATAAAATTTACAGATCCTGAAAATGGGACAAAAGTCAAACAAAATGCCTATGTGTTGTTTGGATGGAATGGCTTTGATCAATCAAGCAATATCAAATTTGTAGACATTCTAACGCTTGATCCCAATGTGAAGGACAAAGTATATTTTGGTGCAGATATTTTCTATTTCGATGCGGTCCCCAAGTTTCGTGCAGTATTCCGTTATTCTGACAACGCTCCATTTAATCTCAACTATGGGTATGTCAAAAACGGACCATTTAACCTTTTTAAGAAAAAAATGATTGTTTTTGATCATTTAGCCCCTCCGACACAAGGAAGACGAATAGGTGGATGGAATTTAGGTCCAGATGGTTCTTATGATGCGTTAAACTTTTATCGCGCCGGGGGATACTATGAATGGAAAAGAGATATAAATATAGCAACGCAATACAATAATAAAATTACCCGTAGATCTCAACAACAACAGCGAGAAGCAGCTCAAAGACAGTTAGAAGAAGCCGGAATTTACCTTCCCGAAAACCCTTGATAGCGAAAAATTCCGATTTCTATGAAATTGTTATTGTGAGGATAGGTATAAATTCATATTTTTGGCAAGGTTAAACACGGTTAACAAACCTTTTACAGATTTTTGCACCTAAATAAGAAGTTATGCAAGGGAGAGAAGAAGTGTATTCAGAAAAAATCAGAGCTGGTAAAAGAACCTACTTTTTCGATGTAAGGTCTACTAGGTCTAATGATTACTACATTACAATCACCGAAAGTAAAAGAAAGTACAACGGAAGAGGTTATGACAAGCACA
Organism: uncultured Bacteroidia bacterium; assembly: GCA_964652565.1. Classification (GTDB taxonomy): domain Bacteria; phylum Bacteroidota; class Bacteroidia; order J057; family J057; genus JBCCTX01. Next base: position 86,506 of record CAZZEC010000001.1, on the reverse strand, counting down.
AAATCTTTTTGTACAAAGAAGATTTCAACAAATTCCTCAACACACTCACTCAAACTATTGACCACGTAAAAACTGAGTTGATGCCTGACTACGATTATGAAGAATTTGATCGTAGGAATGCAGAACGGTTTTCTGAAAATGGTTCGTCTGATGATACTTTCGAGGGAGATAACATGAGTTTTGAGATGGAAACTGAAGAATTATCAACTACATGGGACGAATAATTTTTCTTCTAGATACATATCTACTTACATCGAATTAGAAATGAATAAGGTTACCTCATCCGGGTAACCTTATTTTATTTTTTTAACTAAAATTCTTGTTGTACTATATCTTTTCTACTACTAACACGGTGCGCTGTGTTAGATAAATGCTCAGCTTGTCATCTTCTAACGTTGAGTATGTTAGAGACTGATCTATGCGATCATGACCTCCATACTTGGCATCATCTGAATTGAATATAATACGATAATCCCCTGGCTGTGGCACCCAAAATCGATAGTCTGGAATTGATCTATCTGGATGAAAATTAAATACAAAAATCAGATTATTTCTCTCAGCAACAATCACTTTATTTTCAGCATCCATATTTACCTGTCTCGCAGGTAATGCAGATAATACTTTACTTTTTTTAACAAGCTCGATCATACCTCGATCAAACTCATTTAAAAACTGATACTTTAAATTTGTATTATCTACTAAAGACCATTGCCTACGCGAATATTTGTAACTCCACTCATTACCTTCCCTTGGGAAATCCACCCACTCTGGATGTCCAAATTCATTTCCTATGAAATTTAAATACCCTTCTCCCCCCAAAACACATGTAAATAGACGCAACATCTTATGCAAGGCTATCCCCCGGTCAATTACCAGACTAGGGTCATCAATATTCATGTGCCAATACATTTCTTTATCCATGAGCCAAAAAGCAATAGTCTTGTCTCCCACTAATGCTTGATCGTGAGACTCTGTATAAGCAATAGTCCCTTCTTTGTATCGTCTGTTAGTAACAGTATGCCACATTTCATGGATATCCCAATCTTCATCTTTCTTGTGCTTCAGGATTTTTATCCAATAGTCCGGTATACCCATTCCCAAACGAAAATCAAATCCCAAACCTCCTTCAATTATTTTTCTACACAAACCAGGCATACCACTCATATCTTCAGCAATAGTAATAGCATGAGGGGTCAATTTATGAGTGAGTTCATTTGCTAGCTGAAGATATATAAGTGCATCCCATTCTACCCCGTCTTTGAAATACTTGTCATAATGATCAAAAGTCATAAAGTCCCCGTGATGTAAATACATCATAGAAGTGACTCCGTCGAAGCGAAATCCATCAATATGAAACTCCCTGAGCCAATAGGCAACATTGGATAGTAAGAACTGCAGCACTTCTTTCTTACCATAATTAAATAACTTAGAATCCCAGGATGTGTGATACCCTCTTCCACCTGGATGGAAGTATTGATTGTCTGATCCATCAAATTGATTTAACCCTTCTGCTATATTTTTCACAGCATGAGAATGAACAATGTCCATGATAATGCTAATCCCCATCTCATGTGCCTTATTAATCAAATATTTTAAATCTTCTGGGGTTCCAAATCTGGATGAAGGACTAAAAAAATTTGACACATGGTACCCAAAAGATCCATAATAAGGATGCTCTTGAATAGCCATCATCTGAATACAATTATATCCCAGTGCGTGAATTCTGGGTAAAATATTATCCGCAAACTCTCTATAGGTACCTATCCCCTCTTTTTCCTGGGCCATGCCTGTATGCGCTTCATAGATAATGGGGTTTTGTAAACCTGAAGGATGGAAGGCCTGATCTGTCCATTGAAAGGGTTGTTCTGGTTTCCAGACTCTTGCTTTAAAATCATAGGTATCAGGATCCTGATACACAGCTTTGGCATAGGCAGGTATACGGTCCATGGCTCCATCTACCGTCTTTACATGTACCTTGAAAAAACTACCATGCTTAAATTTTTCTGCATATTCACCATCAGGCAGAAAAATCTCCCATATCCCATTTTCTCCTTTACGGAGAGGATGTGATTCTCTATTCCAATCATTGAAATCTCCCGTGATTGACAAAAATTCAGCCGCTGGAGCCCACTCTCTGTACCACCAACCCTCAGATTGAGGATCATAATTTACACCCAGGTATTGATAAGCCAGTGAAAATTGCTCTAAACTACCCCATCCATCCTCAATGGAATAGAATGTCTTGATATAACGAAGATATCTATCATTTATATACTGCTCATAGGGTTCTAACCAGGGGTCGTCTTTGACCAACTTTAGCTTTTGTGGAATTAAGTCCATGAAGAGGTTTTTATTTCATTGTTGTATTTAACAAAGGAAGTAAAATAATTCGATTCGCAAAAAACAACCCACTTCCATTCATTCCTATAATTAATAAATATTTTCAATACTTTTGATGCCTATGAATGAATGGCTAAACATTGACCTATCCCCCCTCGAATTGATATTATTTTTACTTGCGGGAGTAGGAACGGGTATCATCAACACTCTCATAGGCAGTGGCTCTCTCATTACTTTGCCAATATTTGTTTTTATGTGTGGTTTACCCGCGGATGTAGCCAATGGAACCAATCGCATAGGGGTATTTTTTCAAAGCCTCGTAGGGTATTACAGTTTCAAAAAGCAAGCCCCCTCAGATCCCCCAGGTACTATCTGGCTTGTTATTCCTTGTATTTTAGGTGCTGTTGTCGGAGCCAGACTGGCAACAGATCTCGATACGAAAACGATGAATACGTTCATTGGCTTTCTTATGGTAGCTATGTTGGCCGTTTTACTGATCAATCCCAAAAGATGGTTGAGAGAAACTCAAGCATCCGCTCAGAACAGTCGAAAACCCCTGGTATTAGTACTTTTTTTCATTATAGGCATTTACGCAGGGTTTATTCAGGCTGGCTCAGGGGTGTTTTTAATCATCGCATTAGTGTTAGGAGCAAAATACAGTCTTTCGCAGACAACTGGTGTGAAATTATTAATCATATTTTTGCTCTGTATCCCGGCGCTAATCATTTTTACCTTGTCTGATGATATTCACTTAGGATTTGGGTTAATGATGGCTGTAGCACAGTCTATTGGTGCAATTGTAGGGGTAAGGTTTGTCGTAAAAGTTCCCAATGCAGATAAATGGATCCACCGATTGTTGATCCTAATCATCATTGCTTCTGCCAGCAAGTTCTTAGGACTTTACGATTATATAGCCTCATTATTCGGTTAATAACTTCCCGCTTTTATTCCATTCGAGCTGAGAATCTATCCACATAATTACTAAATATTTCACTACAAAAATAAATTTATTTACAATTCGTATTTTTTTATATATTTGAATGTGTGAATAAATAAAATCACATGCGATGTGATACATGTTTGATAATGATCTGAATATCATTGAAAAAGTTAAATGAGTATATTATTATTAACTAATAAAATACTTTTTTAAAGTATATTAAATATGAATATTAAACGATGGAGTATTTCCTTGCTACTATTGTTATCCATCCTGGCAAGTTGTGTTACTCAAGATACCGAATGGGCGTCTAACCTTTTGGATCAACAATTATTGGAAAAATTACAGGCAGCCTCTCCTCGAGGTAATGAAAACTTTTTCCTATTGCCTGACGAATCAAATCTTTCTGACATTCCACAAGATCCCAATAATATCTTAACAGAAGAGAAAGTAGAATTGGGTAAGTTTCTTTTCCATGAAACAGGATTGGGGTCTACTCCTCAAAATAATATCAGTCGTTTCACTTACTCCTGTGCAACATGCCATCACGAGGATGCCGGTTTTCAAGCGGGAAGGAAGCAGGGGATTGGAGAAGGAGGAATTGGATTTGGATTAAAGGGAGAGACTCGTGTTCCCAATCCTCATTACAATAGAAGTTCAATCGATGTACAACCTATTCGCTCACCTTCAGCGCTTAATGTAGCTTTTCAAAAGGTCATGCTGTGGAATGGACAGTTTGGAGCGAAAGGTGTTAATAAAGGAACGGAACCTCAATGGCTTCCGGGAACCCCGATAGAAACAAACTCTCTGTCTTATGAAGGAGTAGAAACACAAGCTATAGCGGGTCTAACTGTTCATCGTCTCGAGTTTAATACCGATGGACTGATTAATGAAACCAATTATAAAGAACTTTTTGATAAAGCTTTTCCCAACATACCTGTTGAGGAAAGATATACGTTAGAGAATGTTGGCCTGGCAATAGCAGCTTATGAGCGAACATTGCTTCCTACTCAGGCACCATTTCAACAATGGTTAAAGGGCGATAGATCAGCTTTATCCCCAGAAGAAAAAAGAGGAGCCATATTATTCTTTGGTAAGGCGGGATGTGCAGGATGTCATACAGGGCCTGCATTATCATCAGTAGATACAACTAAATTTTACGCACTGGGTATGAGGGATCTCTCAGGTAGTGATGTGCTGAATACTGCTCCAGATGATAATGCCCATAATGGTAGAGGAGGGTTCACCAAAAGGGAAGAAGATATGTATAAATTTAAAGTCCCACAATTGTATAATCTTAAAGATTCCCCATTCTATGGACATGGCGGTAGTTTTTTCAGAATCAAAGATGTTGTTGATTACAAAAATGAAGCTGTTCCAGAAAATAGTCGTGTGCCACAAGAACAGATCGATCCGAGATTTGTACCTCTAGGACTGGGTGAGGAAGATGTTAAGGATATAGCATCCTTTTTGAGAAGTGGACTTTATGACCCTCATTTAGATAGATATGTCCCACAATCACTTCCCTCTAACCTCTGTTTCCCTAACAACGATATGCAATCCAGAAGGGACCTGGGTTGTAATTAATCATAGGGTCTTGGAAGCGGTTTGACTTTGTATTAGTTTTGCGATTGAGAGAATACAGATGGTAATGTACCTCATCTGTATTCTCTTTTGAATAATAATTGCATTAGAACGTATGGCTCGTATCCTTACAGGAGTGAAACCTACTGGTACTCCACATCTTGGTAATTTGCTAGGCGCTATATACCCAGCAATCGAACTTGCAAATGTACCTGAAAATGACTCTTTTTTATTTATTGCCGACTTGCACTCACTCACTACTGTGCGTGATTCGGAAGAATTAAAAATGAATTCCTATGAAACTGCTGCAATATGGCTCGCAAGTGGATATGACGCAGACAAGGGAGTGTTTTTTAGACAGTCAGATGTTCCTGAAACAACAGAACTCGCATGGTACTTGAGTTGCTTCATGCCGTATAATAGATTGAAACTCGCTCATGCCTTCAAGGATAAAGCGGATCAAATGGACCAGGTAAATACCGGAATTTTTACCTATCCGATACTTATGGCTGCTGACATATTGCTATACGATGCGGATATTGTTCCCGTTGGGAAAGACCAAAAACAGCACCTGGAATTCACACGTGATATGGCACAAGCTGTCAATAGAACCTATGGTGATGACACACTGATAGTCCCAGAGGCGAGAATCGATCAGGAATTAATGACTATTCCAGGTACAGACGGCCAGAAGATGAGTAAATCAAAAAATAATATCATCTTCATGTTTGAAGATAAAAAGAAGCTTAAAAAGCAGGTGATGAGTATTATCACAAGCTCTACTCCCCTCGAAGAACCCAAAGACCCAGATTCCTGCAATGTATTTGCATTGTATAAACTCTTGGCAGATGAAGAACAAGTCATTACCATGCGTAATAATTATCTGGGAGGAAATTATGGGTATGGTCATGCAAAAAAGGAATTACTAGAACTTATCTGGGTGAAATTTGAGAAAGAACGAGAAACCTATAAAAATTATATGGATAACCTGGATGAGCTGGACCGCTTGCTATCTGAAGGAGCTAATAAAGCCAGATCCGTGGCAAGTAAAGTGCTAGGTCGTATAAGAGAAAAACTAGGATATACGAAATATGTGAATAATAGCGTTTTGATCAATAAATAGAAAGTCATGCTGATAGCGGTAGCAGGAAATATTGGAGCAGGAAAAACTACGCTCACACATCTTCTTTCAAGATATTTTGGGTTTGAGGCATTGTTTGAGGATAATGACCAAAATCCTTATCTATTTGACTTCTATTCTGATATGCAACGATGGTCTTTTCATCTTCAAATCTCCTTTTTGCATTCACGACTCAACAAAGTCATTCAGATACGTAAAGCTAATAAAAACGTCATCCAGGATAGAACTATTTACGAAGATGCACAAATATTTGCTCCGAACCTGCATACAATGGGTTTGATGTCTGATAGAGAATACGACACTTATAAAGATCTCTTTGAAACGCTTGCCGACCTTATTCAACCTCCTGATTTACTGATATATCTAAGATGTAGCATCCCGACGTTGGTTGAACAGATACAGGATAGAGGACGTCCTTTTGAGGATTCACTGAGACTAGATTATCTCAAAAGCCTGAATGATCGCTATGAATTATGGTATGAAAACTATAATTATGGCAAAAAGATGGATATCGATGTAGCGAGATATAATTTCAGAGATAGCCCCGAAGATCTTGGACATATCATTAATCGTGTAAAGGGTCTCCTATTCGGTCTTTTCAGTACTTGAATGCCTGTATTTCCAAATTTACTTCCTGTACAATTCATATCCAGCTTGCTCATACTTATCTCCCTTTACCCAAAAAGGACGAGTGACCTTATTAGCTATCAATCTTGCTGAATAGGTAAATGCTTGAGCAAACTTGTGCAAATATCCCCAATTAATACTGTCAACCTCATCATTCACCTGGTGATAATATTTAAATAATTGATCATCGAATTTCTCAAAACCGGGCGAAAAGGTTGGCGCAGGTATCCCTTTTTGTGCAAAAGAAACATTGTCAGATCGATCAAAAAGATTTTGTTCTTTGGCAGGGTCGGGATAGATGCGTAGATTAAATGCACTTGTAGCCTGATTAAATTCTTCTGTAACCCCTACCCTATCGTACCCCAAAATTGAGACGGCTGAGGTATCTGTATACCCGGCCCCATCATTGTTGAGACAAAACACAACTTTTTCCAAAGGTATAAAGGGATTCTCTGCGTAATATGCACTACCCAATAGCCCTATTTCCTCTGCAGTAAATGCTATTAGGATGATTGATCTCTTTGCAGGTAGTTTCGCCAGCGACTGAGCTGCAGCCAACAATGATATGACTCCCATACCATTATCTCTGGCACCATTAAATATACTATCCTCTACCGTTGGTCTCCCTTCCCCGGACCTTATTCCAATGTGATCATAGTGAGCAGTTAACATTACATACTCCTCTTTAAGTTGCTCATCAGAGCCAGGTATTACGCCCACAACATTTTTTGAGGAAACAATTTTTTGCAAGCTGCCTTGTGAATGGATCTTAACGGGCAGTTGCTTACCCCTTTTCAGGGAATAAAGCCATTGGGCACTCGGAGCAAAAACCCATCCATGAGGTATATTGTTGGCTGAAAGGGATAGTGATTTCCCTTGTATAAGATCTAATCTCTCGCTTTTAAAATAATTTCTAAAAAAAGGCCAGGGTGCGTTGATTTGATATATTTCAATGATAGCAGTCGCTCCATGCTCAACAGCCCATTGTCTTTTATAGGGCATAGCTTGAAGAGATTCCGTTCTCCCTCGCGAATCGGGAGTACCAGAGGCTACTATTACTACTTTTCCTTCTACATCTTTCCCTTGGTAGTCATTATACCCCTTTTTTTCATCGATCCAGCCATGACCTAACCACGTGGCTTCCGAATAAAATTCACTATCATCTCCAGATAACCAAAGCATGCTATCACCATGAATATATTGCTGATTATCGATAGTCAATGATCCACCTCCCCCAGGTATTTGTTGTAAAAAATTGATGGGCTGAAAGAAATCCGTTTGACCAGGTGCTAAATTGACGCCATACATTCGAAACTGTTCAGCAATATATCTCGCCGCCGCATCATTTCCCTTGGTACCTGTCTTACGCCCTTGTAGTTCATCAGAAGCCAAAAATCGCAAGTGTTGTTCCAGAATCTCCGGCTGTATTGAGAATTCTGGATAGTTGAATGTAGGTTGGCCTAAAGAAAATGGGACAATAACTGCACACAAGCTAATTACTACAATAGTTGTTTTGATACACAAATTCATCCTGCAAATTAATAAAACATAGAATATCTTCCTGGATCGACCTCATTCATCATTTCATATATCGCTTCAAAAACATGGATGACCTGAGGTTTAGACCAAAAATCGCCATCAGTACCATATGCACACCTATGGTCTTTGGATGAGATGCTCACCGGTGGGGAATCGAGGAATTTATATCCTCCTTGCACCTCTAATACTTGTTGCATCATATAAGCAGTGGCTCCTCCGGGTACATCTTCATCCAACAATATGATCCGGTTGGTCTTCTTAAGCGATTCTACGATCATATGATTTCGGTCAAAAGGTAACAATGTTTGTACATCAATGACCTCTACAGAAATTCCCAAATCCTCTAATTGCTGAGCAGCATCCATAGCAATCCTGCAGCAGGCACCATACGTAACAACGGTAACATCTTTACCCTCACGGATGATTTCAGGTATTCCCAGCGGGATAGTGATGTCGTGCAAATTATCGGGGAGGGGTTCTTTTAAACGATATCCGTTGAGCACTTCTATTATCAATCCCGGCTCATCTCCCTTGAGTAACGTATTGTAAAACCCCACTGCTTGAGTCATATTTCTTGGCACAATAACATGTATTCCTCTCAAGGCGTGAATGATCATTCCCAGGGGTGAACCTGCATGCCAAATACCTTCCAATCGATGGCCTCGGGTACGAATAATTGCAGGAGCTTTCTGACCACCTGCGGTTCTGTAATTTAACGTAGCCAAGTCATCTGACAAAATTTGCAATCCATATATCAAATAATCGAGATATTGAATCTCAGCAATAGGCCTAAGGCCTCTCAATGCCATACCTATGGCCTGCCCCATGATCGTATTTTCACGTATCCCTGTATCCATGATTCGCAGTGAGCCATACTTTTCTTGCAACCCGGCAAACCCTTGATTTACATCTCCAAGTTGACCCACATCTTCACCAAAGGCAATAACTCTGGGGTCTCTTTCAAACAAGCGATCAAAAAACAGATTAATGATTTCATACCCGCTTTTATTAGGAGGGTTTTCTGAATACACTGCCTCTATGGCTTCAACCCTCAATGCAGAATCAGGGTTATCCCCGATTAAATAACTATCGTAAATGGATTCAAACCTTTTATGGAGTTGATTTTTCCACGTTCTCAGCTTTTCTACAGACTCACTAGGCAATTCATTTTTTACAAGCACTAATATTTGCAGGGATGCATCTATTAAATCTTTTCTAAACGGCTCCGTATTGCGGCGAAGCGTACTAATAATCTGTTTGATTTCTTCGCTAAAAGCTGATTGTTGAGCTATCTCCCATGAGATATTAATTAATTCGTCTTTTTCTACTAATAAAGGCTTTTGATATTCTTTCCACGCCTTATTTTTCTGTTCCTTAACAAACTTTCGTTCCTCATCCTCCCATTTTTTCAACGTTTTCTCATCAATCCAACTATTTTCTAATATCCATGCCCTAAATACAGTTAGACAATCATTCTCTTTTTCCCACTGTAACCTTTCTTCAGACTTGTATCTTTCATGGCTACCAGAAGTAGAGTGCCCTTGTGGCTGTGTCATCTCTGTTACATGTATCACACAAGGTATATGAGAATCTCTAGCTAGTTTCTCAGCCTTTCTGTAGGTTTCCACCAGTCCCAGATAATCCCATCCTTTAACCGTAAATATTTCTATCCCTGATTTATCTTCTTCTCGTTGAAACCCAGTGAGAACTACCGACAAATTGCTTTTGGTAATTTGATATTCATTAGGTACGGAGATTCCATATTCGTCATCCCATATGGACACGATAGCTGGGGCCTGCAATACTCCCAATGCATTGATAGCCTCCCAGAAATGTCCTTCAGCACAACTGGCATTACCAATCGTACCAAATACCACTTCATCACCATTTTGTGAAAACTGAATAAAGTCCTCCAGGACTGGAGAATTTCTATACAATACAGAAGCGTGTGCCAAACCTACAAGTCGTGGCATCTGAGAAGCTGTACAAGATACATCTGCACTCGAAATGGGAAATTCAGTAAGATTTTTCCACTTCCCTTGTGCATCAAGTATCCGTGTAGCCAAATGATTGTTCATTTGTCTGCCTCCAGAATGAGGCTCAGCTTTTACATTGATATCTGCATATAACTGAGAGAAAAACTCTCGTATGGAAATGATTCCTGTGGCAAACCCAAACGTTTGGTCTCGGTAGTATCCCGATCGTATATCTCCATTTCGAAACACTTTGGCCATAGCCAATTGTGCCAATTCTTTGCCATCCCCAAAAATGCCAAATTTAGCTTTTCCTGTGAGTACCTCTCTTCTTCCCAGTAAACTTACCTGTCTGCTACGATACATCAATCGATAGTCATTCAGAATCTCGTCTACTGTCAAATGGATGTTAGATAGTGCTATATCACTTATAATATCAGACGGATTCACTTGCATAATCTTTATTTCAGTTCGGAATTTACTCAATTTTCCTCGGCGCTCAAACTAGAAGTATTTCTAATATTACGCTACTCGTCCTGAAAAGATCAATTAAGACCGTCTGGATTTAAGCACTGCCCATTAATGATTATTAATTCTTTAATGAATATTCTAAATCTTATCCTTTTTAATATCAATAGCTCAATATTATTCAATAAAAAGCAATTCAGAAATGGAATTTCATCAGAAAAATTTTAATAGCTCCTGTTTATCTTTAGCAAAAGAACTTACATATATGTTAATTTAATATGGGTTCTACTTCTACAAATTCTTCGTTCAGGAAGATAGCTTCCATATCCAATTCTTCGAGAATCGCGTAACGACCTGTATTTTGTTCGTTCCACAATTCTATATTGCTTTTGAGATTTTTTTGCCGTGTACGAGGGCGCCCACCCAATGCTACATTCAAGATCTTAATCAAGATTTTAGCGTGTTCATAGGGTTTCATGGAATCTTTTCGCAGTTGTCGTTGCAAACTCAGTATCAACTGATTGGCAAGATCAAACTCTTTAATAGCTACATATGAAAGAGCATGGAAAAATTTCACTTCCAAATCCATATGTGTTTGCTTCCGAAGATTGACCTCATTTCTCAGGTTGTACAATATGCGTGTTACTTTCTTGTACTTCCCTTTAGAGAAGTAAGCATGCGCTCTGAATAAATGAAAATTGACAAAATAACTTAACCTATAAGGCTCAACTTCAACTTTATCTATGTATTCCACGACATCCTTCAACAACTGGTCTGTAGTATTGGTACGCTTGTGATACTTCAATTTTCTGAATAGGAATAAAGAAAGATTGGCGTTGAAATAATCATTCAACATCATCTCCTCTATTTTATAGTCCAGAATTTCAAAATAGATTTTTGACTTGTCCCACACCTGATTGTTTTCATAATGAATAAATCGGAAGAAATTAAATAGAATGTTGAGATTACTGTAAAATGTATCTTCTTTATACTCACCTAAAATTTCAAATGATTTTTCGAACATGGTCTCGAGGTCCTCGACTTCGCATCGTATCGTCTCTGGGATTTCTATAAACAAACGTGCATAAATATGCACCATATATTTAAATAGCAATAATCGGTTGGATTCGTACAAACTCGTCACATTATCAATCTTTTCCATCACCTTGATCATCTCATTTTGATCCTTGTCTTTACGGGACATATAAAAAGAGTCGAATGCACGGAAAAACTGCACAACGAGATCCGAAGCCTTATCCATAGCTACGGCATAGGCTACTTGTTGATTGTAATGACTTCTGTAAAAGATATACTTTTCATCATAAATATGTAAATTCTGTAAGGCTTTATAAACGATCATTAGACCATAAGGAAAATCGAATTTTAGTAATTCCTTTTCCAGCCTTCTCAGTGCAGCAACTGAAATCTCCCGGGGATTATTAGCAACCAGATCCCCTACATTGAGCACGCGTCTCATCACATGAAGATTGGTATCTCCCAATCTATTTAGAAGAAATGTCTCTATACGTTGATTCAATCGAGACTTCAATACATAAAAGGCAGAAGGAGAAATATCATGCTTTTTTATAAACTCTTTGTCAGGATCTTCAGGATTTTTGCGAATGATTTCTAAAAAATCCGCTGTCTTTTCCGCTTTGTTACTAATAAAATTGGAGTGGATCTCGTGAAACTCTTCTTCTGTTAATTGATTGATTATTTTATATAAATCCATAATGCATGTTTGTTACTGAAAAACAATAGCAAATAGCAGACCGTTTATTCATTATTTTGAGACAAAAAAGCAATTATTATTAGATATAGTAAAAACTAAATGAGAAAAATTAAAACATCAACCCTAAAAATTAATATCCTGCCCCTAAAATTTAAATTCCCTGGTTTACTTTTTCAAAATAAAGATTAAGGATTTCACTTTATCTGCCTTCGCTTTTAAAATTTCACATACAAAATATGCATTTCTTTATTGATGATTCCACAAATACATTCAATGATTTCCTATTATTCCCATTCAAGAATACAAAATCTTATACACTGTAAAAAATGAAAACTATACCTACATTCTTTTAGTTCTCTATAGGATTCCTGTATATTGGGACTGTAAAATAATACTGAGATAAGGGTGGTTTTTAAGCACCCACCCCAATAAAATAATTGAAATTACTTATCTACTATGGAATTTCCCTTGAAATACACTAAGTCTCACTTTTCTTACCATAGAATTCCCAGCAGAGAAGTATACATTGGAGATGTACCTCTGGGGGGTAATAACCCCATAAGAGTTCAATCTATGACTACTACCGATACGATGGATACGATCGGTACAGTCGAACAATCTATACGTATGATAGAAGCAGGTTGTGAATATGTGCGTATTACTGCACCAAGTAAAAAAGAAGCTCATAATCTGGCTGAAATTAAAAAAGAGCTCAGAAAGAGGGGATACAATGTTCCGCTAGTGGCTGATATACATTACACCCCCAACGCCGCAGAAATAGCAGCGAGAATTGTGGAGAAAGTGAGGGTTAATCCGGGTAATTATGCGGATAAAAAAAGATTTCAGGAGTTATCTTTTACCGATGAATCCTACCAGTCTGAACTGGAAAGAATATACGATCGCTTTTCCCCTTTAGTTAAAATCTGTAAAGAAGAAGGTACCGCGATGAGAATTGGTACCAACCACGGTTCCCTTTCGGATCGTGTCATGAGCCGATATGGAGATACACCTAAAGGAATGGTAGAATCAGCGATGGAGTTCGTAAGAATCTGCGAAGATCACCAATACTTCGATATAGTGATTTCTATGAAAGCTTCCAATCCTCAGGTTATGGTCCAGGCTTATAGATTATTAATGGAACAAATGATTGAACGTGATATGGTATATCCACTTCACCTGGGTGTTACCGAAGCGGGAGAGGGAGAGGATGGAAGAATAAAATCGGCTTTGGGGATCGCAACGCTTTTAATGGATGGTATTGGTGATACAGTAAGAGTGTCTCTCACTGAAGAACCAGAATATGAGATGCCTGTTGCTCAATATCTTATCGACCATTTCGTGGAACAGGCTCAATCCATGCGTGCTTCTGATACAGTAAATACAACTGTCATTCACCTTCCATTTAATCCCTATGCTTTTGATAGAAGAAAAACTCGCAAAGTATTAAATGTAGGAGGAGATGAAGTACCGCGAGTCATAGCTGATATACATCATCAATGCTTAAAACCTGAAGACTTAACTCCAATAGGATACTCCTATAATCCTACCCTGGATAAATATGCATTTTCAGATGTTGCCGCTGATTATATTTACCTGGGTGCCAATGTGCCTCCTTATGAATTACCAGGAGGTGTCAAGAAAATATACAATGCAAAAACCTGGAACTTGCTTTCCAATCGCAGTTCAGCTTTACCTTATTTTAACTCATTGAGTCAATGGCTTGAAGCAAATGAGAAGAGCCCTATCGCTAATTTTGTTACCATTACTCCTCGTGATATAGAGGAACTGGTTCAGATTGCTGACTCATTAGATACCTGCATTTTTATACTTAAGGTCTCGGAAACCATACCTTCCTACTTATGGAGAAGTACAATCTATTCTTTGATTGATCATCATATTCATCAGCCTGTGCTATTAGAACTTGACAGTCCGGATACCTTTGCATTTTACAATGATCTTAAGCTTCCCAAGCACCTACAGCTTGATAGACAGGCTCAAACACAGTTATATCTAACTTCAAATGTAAGTTCTCTATTGGTCGATGGACTCATTGAAGGACTTTGGCTTACAAAGGCAAATGCTACAAAAGTAAAAGCAGCTTTCGGAATGCTCCAATTGTCGAGGCTGAGAATAACCAAAACGGAATATATATCCTGTCCATCTTGTGGTCGCACATTATTTGATCTACAAGAGACAACAGCCAAGATCCGGCACAGAACAGAACACCTGAAAGGAGTTAAAATTGGTATTATGGGTTGTATTGTCAATGGCCCGGGAGAAATGGCAGATGCAGACTATGGGTATGTGGGAGTCGGCCCCGGAAAAATAGCCTTATACAGAGGAAAAACTGTGGTTGAAAAGGCTGTAAAAACTGAAGAGGCTGTTGATAGACTCATTGATCTGATTAAGGCAGACGGAAAATGGATTGAACCAGAATCTGCCTCAGAACATTCACCGATATTTTCTTAATTCCTTTCACATTGAAGACTCGATTCCCACATATTACCAGAATTATCTGTTGGGCTATCATCATATGTGGGCTATCCTTTTCTTGTCAACAGGAAAAAACTTCGTATTCAGATATATTAAATTTGACTTTTTTACCTGATAATGGGGGTACATTTAGAGGAGTCAGACTTCAAGATGACATCTCTATAGTGAAAAGAAACGAAAACCCCAATAATCCCAGTTACGAAGACCCCTTAGGTATTGTATATACTCATCCACTTTCCGAAAATGAGGAACTAATTATAGAATATTATACACCACTAGTTGCAAATGGTGTAGAAACCAACCAAATTACTGCTATTGTTGCCAATTTATTACTGCATGACCCCGTACTAACAGATCAATTGTACAAAG
The DNA here is from genome assembly GCA_964652565.1 of uncultured Bacteroidia bacterium. Classification (GTDB taxonomy): domain Bacteria; phylum Bacteroidota; class Bacteroidia; order J057; family J057; genus JBCCTX01. The sequence goes on along the minus strand of CAZZEC010000001.1, from coordinate 71,300 downwards.
AATTTGAATCTTACTTTTCAACAAAATACGGGTTCCCTACTGGAAAATATGGAAATTATATATGGGAAGGAATAGTACAAAAAAGCACAAACACCGGTATGGAAATCATTCTCAAGATCGATGGAAGCAAAAACAAAATCTCCATCAATTTTATAGATCAACAACTTAATTAATATCATGAAGATTTATACAAAAACAGGAGATACAGGGGAAACCTCGCTTTTGGGAGGAAAGAGGGTAAGTAAGGATGATTTGAGAATAGAGGCATACGGTACAATCGATGAACTCAATTCATTTCTTGGACTTCTTTCAGATCAGACGGAATGTCAACCACATAGGCCATTTATTCGAGATATTCAAAATCAATTATTCATCATTGGTTCATTATTAGCTGCCGATCAGGATAAACCGGGGCTAAAGCTTCCTGAATTTAATAACACGATGACAGTAGCACTGGAAAAAGATATAGATGAGATGGAAAAAGAGCTTCCTCCACTAACAAATTTCATTTTGCCAGGTGGACACTCAGCCAATTCTATTGCTCATATAACACGATGTGTATGTCGTCGAAGTGAACGTAGGGTAGTAGAAATGAATAAAGAAATAACTATTAGCCCTGAGATCATTATTTTCCTTAATAGACTATCCGACTGGTTATTTATTTACAGTAGATACTTGCTCCATATCACGGGAAATAAAGAGATACCCTGGATACCTCAACGATCTTGATTATATATGCTCTGCCATTCTTCTCCACAATCTGCGATTATTTGATTGAATGATATCAGGTTCACTAATTATTGCCAACTGTGGAATCATATATGTAAATGACCTGGGTATATTTAATTGAGCCTTATTTAGCTTGCCCTGATGGAAAAAATGAAGCGTCAATCCACTTCTCCCCCTATATGCATTCACCATATCATCCCAATCTGCACCTATTTGATGGCCATCCAAGGCGACCAGTTGGTCTCCCCTTACAAGTCCTGTCTCAAGGGCTTTGCTACCAGGAAAAAAATTCTTCACGTAGTTCTCATTGCCCTTAGTGTAAACCTGTAAGCCTAGTAAAGATTCGCTAAATGTTTCAAAAGGTGTCTGTAATACCTTAAGACCAAGAAAATCTCCAAATTTTATTAATATCTCCCTTAGATCTTGGGTACCTGCAATGTATGAAGTATAGAAGGAATTGATTTCTATCTGAGTAAGATCCTCAATGATGTTAAAAAAATCTTCCTTACTGTATCCTCGTTCACCACTCTCACAAAATTCGTATAATGACCTCATGATATCATCCAGAGATAATTCATGATCATGAATATCTCTGATGACAAAGTCTAGCATTAATGCCACTAAATGGCCTTTGGTGTAAAAAGAAATCCGATGATTGGGAACTCCCTTTTTACTATAACCGTTTACCCAACTATTGATACTGGCGGCTTCAAGTGAAATATTATCTTTTCCACCTGAACTATAGAAACTTGAGAGTTCTTCATTCACATACTTTATCCAATTCTGAAAAGACCAAACACCACTTCTCCATAGCATCACATATCCATAATAGGTAGTAATCCCCTCTGTGATGTAATGTAAATGAGAATACACAGGTCGACTGTAATCATAGGGGGTCAGTTCACGAGGCCGAAATGCTTTTACATTCCAAATGTGAAAAAACTCATGAGAGCAAATCTCCAGTAGTGAGTCTTGATTAGATGCTTCTTGCAATTTATACCAAGGCCCCATAACGACTACGGTAGAGTTTAAGTGCTCAACCCCATGCCTAAATCTGTAAGGCAATAATAATATCCAAAAGGTATAACTTTCTATGGGAATACTCCCAAAGATATTCATCTGAGCTTCAATAAATGAAGCTAGGGATTGGGAAAAGCTTTCGAGTTTTTCGATTTTACCTCCATGAATAGATAGATTGACAGTCAGTTCATTAACCTGAAATTGATACAGTTGCTGTGTCTTAGAAACGATGAAGGGCATATCAACAAGTGAGTGATAATCTTCAAAAGAAATTGCTCCATTGTCTATATTGGGAAAATTGTGAGGATACGAAAAACCCGAAGGTAACTCTACAGAAAGCCTACATTCGCTATGCTCATTACCCTTTTCATACATGAGTAGATTAATCCCATTGATATAGATCATTTCGTGATCTATGTAGGAACCGCCTGCATCAAGCTGATTAGCAAAAAAACTATACGTTAATATATATTCTCGATCTGCATCAACATTCACTTCCCAGTTTCTTGCCCCCTTCTTTACAACTGGAAGCGCATTCCCTTTTGCATCTTTTGCAACGATATCTCTGACATTCATATCATATCTTTGTTGTTCGTACCTCCCAGGGCGCCAGTATGGCAATTGCCATTGAGGATGTGATTGTCGTGATCGAGAGACTATCTTCACGTGGATCAGCTGTTCAGATAAACAAGAAAATGTTAATACATACATCATACACAATACATTGCAGATAAATTACCTAGGAAAATATGTTTTTATCACGACTTTTCATTAATATTGGATTAAAATAATTAGGTTGTGTTATTCCTGGAATATACAGTGTAAAAAAATTTTATGCGTTTCCTAGTTTTAGTACTTTTTTTAGCCTGGCTCTATGGTGGAAGTTGGTATTGGGTATGTGTTGTCCGATCTGGATGTCGCAACAATAAATTTGAAAATGCTGTTATCGCACAACAATACCTCAGCGGGGATCGGCTTGCCATTTTTTATAAAGACAGGCCCATCATTACAGCAGAAGATCAATTTGACTTTCAAACCTCTGATATAGAGACTACAATTACTCCCTCCCTGGATAAAGCTTTAGACTCTTTAGCAAATTTTCTGTATATAAGCCCCTATACTCAACTAGTAATCATTGGCAAGTTCAGTAGAAGTGAAGAAATAAACAACTCATCATTCTCCACCCTAGGTCTGGCAAGGTCTAACTTCATCGTCGAAGAACTTTATAAAAGAGGAATAGACCCCAATAGATTGATAAAAAGTTATCATGAAGTAGAAGCTGATTCCTCACTAAAAGAAAATGGGACCCTCAAAGCGGGTATAAAGTTTCACTTATTTGATGTTCCTCCCCCTCGTGCACCTTCCATTTTAGATGATAATCAAGCTCAGGCTGAAATCTCTGATATCAATGATCCCCTCCTCACTACTCCCCCACTCATTTATTTTGAACCCAACAGTACCTACCTCCCTATAAGCGATTCACTAAGAACATTTATAAATAAAACCATCACCTTCTTGAGAAGACATAATGATCGAGACTTGATGATCATCGGTCATTCGGATGATCAAGGCGATCCAGAATATAATGCTACCTTGGGATTAGACAGAGCAAGAGCTGTCAAAGATTATTTCGTTGAATTTGGTTTGAATGAAGATCAGATCATGATTCTTTCCAGAGGAGAGACCGAACCCTTAAGTGCAAATGATACTGAATCTAACAGAGCTTTAAATCGTAGAGTAGAACTTTCCATCAAATAATTTCCTAACTCGATTTACATGAACTTATTCCAAAATATTGTCCCCGAACACCTCATAGAAGCCTTGATACTCATATTAGGGTCTTTCTTTTTTGGTTATCTGCTTGATTGGCTCAGAGCCCGGAAAAAGTATTCTAAAATAAATCTTCAATGGGAAAACCGCTTTAATGCCAAATCAAGAGATTATAACGAATTGAGAGATCTATATACATCTATTAATTCAAAAAATAAAGAACTTTCTCATAAGTTTGATAATCTCGATCTGCAGTTCCAGGAAGCTTATCAAAAAAATCAGTCCCTAACATCTGAAAAGCAGACCTTGACTACTGAGGTTGATGAGCTGCAGTCAAAGACCCGGAATTTCGAAATGCGAATTGCAGATTTGGAACTGATAGAACAAAAATATCAAAACATTTCTCCCGTATTTGAAACTACTAAACAACAACTCAAAGATCTCCAGTCAAAAGTAGGAAATCTGGAATCTCAAAAAATAGAACTTAGCAATATTGTTTCAAATCTTAAAGACTATAGAACGAAATACGAAGAAGTTCAAGTACAACTAGCTAGCAAAACACACGAATCAGACGAACTGAGACAAAAATTAGTAACACTAGAGCGTGAAGTTGAAGATCAAAAACAAACAATATCTCTCAACCAAGGAATGGACAAACAAAAAGTGTGGGAACTCGAAGGAGAACTGAGGTGGGCAGGTGCAGATAAATCATCTCTTACTCAACAGATCTCAACGCTCCAACATTCCCTTGAACAGGCAGCTTTTGAACACCTCGAACAAGAAGGTTCTCATATACTTCTCCAATCAGAATTAAATAAACTCAAAGAAGAACATACATCCCTTCAGCAGTCGCTACTCGATTCACCACAACAGGTGCAATCCTCATCTCCTTCAGAAGAACAGCTCATAGAACTTGAAAAGCTTAGAAATGAACTTTCAAATGAAAGAAAACGACTATTAGAAATCGAAGGAGAACAGCGTTTTACTCAAAGTGATTATTTAAAAGCACAAAGTTCAACAGATGCAGGTTTTAAACGAATTTCTGATCTTGAAGCTGCATTAAGATGGGCAGAAGCAGATAAAGAAAACCTAAGCCGCAAAGTAGAAGAACTCGAATTCGCTAGTTCTACCATACAGAATGTATCCAGCGATCAACACGGAGAGCTGAGTAACATATCCCTCGAACTTGAAGAAGTAAGAGAAAAATATGACAACTTGCTCGAGAAACAAGAGCAAATTCAACCGTTGATAGAAGAACTGAAAGGTAAGTTAAGGTGGACATTACTGGAAAAAGAAGAGTTACAACAGCAAATTCATCCCCTCCAACAAGATTCCCTTTCCCTTGCAACTACACTTCAGGATTCTGATCTTCAGCAATCCATGCTAGAAGAACTTCGAGGCAAATTGCGTTGGGCAAATTTAGAAAAAGAGGAATCATTTCAAGCCCTGAATCAACTACATTCCAGTATTGAACAAGCAGCATTAGCTCAATTAGATCTGGAAGGTGAAAATGTCAGATTGTCCAGGGAATTACGCGCTATTCAGGAACAAGGGGATAGCTCTTCGCATGATTCACAAGTGTCTTCTCAGAAACTCTCTACCATTGAGTCTGAATTGCAGCGCAACCTAAAAGATCAACAGGAATTAACTCAAAGACTGACTTCGCTACAACAAACTGCTGAGCTTGCAGCACAAGAAAATATCGATCGCGAAGCAGAAAATATACGACTTACACTTGAACTCAAAGAACTTAAAAAACGTTTGGAAGACCTAAGCTTAATATCTGAACAAGTACCCGATATTGAACCAGAATTACAGGTAAAACTCCAAAACCTTGAAGCGGAAAAAGGAGAATTAACGCGCCAAATCGAAGAACTCCAGGAAACGGCTCATTTAGCTGCTCAGGATAATGCTGATAGAGAGGCTGAAAATATTCGCTTAAACCTTGAGCTGAAAAATATTAGCCTTCAGGCTGAAAAACTCAATCAGGATGAAGGTGCTTCATTCGACAATCTAGATCCAAGGTATCTTGAGGAGGAAAAGGATCAACTTCTTTTAAGGATTGAAGAGCTGCAACAATCTGCCGGAATAGCTGCTCAAGATAGCGTGGATAAAGCCGCAGAAAATACAAGGCTCATCTTGGAAATACGATCCCTTCAACAAAAAATTGATGAATTAGAAACCCTGAATGTGGGCAATCAGGGACCTGCCATCAGCAGTACCTTTACGCCTAAATTGAGTAACGAGGAAAAAGAATTGATGAAAATCAGGATAAAAGAACGTGCGGTATGGACGAGACTCGATTATGGTCGTATAGGGACAGCCTATTCTTCCCAACGAGATAATTTACAGAGAATTGAAGGCATCGATGAATTTACAGAAGAGCTACTTAACCTGATCAATATTTTTACCTTCAGACAGATAGCCAATTTTACAGATGAGGAGGTTCAAACTGTTACAAAGCTACTAGAGCTTACATTAGGTCAGATAGCTTCAGAAAGATGGGTTGAGCAGGCTGAACAACTCATGTAAAGTGCTGAGATATTTTGTAAATATAAAATTCAAATATAAAAATTGTTTGATCGCAATAATACCATATTTCAAATTACCACAATATTATTTCAAGCTTTATTTTGACAATAACATATGTCAACCATGATATGATACTTTCTTTTTATAGAAAAGATTAATGTAGAATTGCGAACATTTTATTTATTAATTATCTCTAGCTCTTTAATAATAGTTGAAATGAAACGTAGATCTATATTATCACATTTTGGGTTTTTACCCTTAGTGCTTGTCCCTTCTATCAAAACAAAAAGTAATACACTAATCCTTGAGTTGGTAGATCGTTGGAAAAGATCAAAAGAATATACAATAGCTGTATTAGATGCCATGCCTGAAGAACATATTGAATTTACGCCTAGTGAAGAACAACTAACTTTCATACAGCATCTTATCCATCTGGGCTTTTGGAATAATCTCTTTATGGGATTTTTATTAGACGGTAAGGGTATTGAAAGCCAAGCTACCCTGGAGGATATTTCTTCCATGCCATATATGATCGATCATCCAGATGGTATCGACATTTTTAAATTTGATACCCTGAACCATCGATCCACTCTGGAAAACAAGAATATAGTTAAAAACTATTTAGCAGAATCTTTTGATTTTTCAATAGATCAAATAGTCAAAATAAGTGATGACGAATTAACTAAAGGTAGAGATAAGCCAAAACCATGGCCTTTCGAGGGACATTCGAATTTCCACATGATTCTCCGTGGAGAAAATCATACCGCGCATCATAGGGCACAAGCAATAACTTACTTAAGAATGAAAGGTGTTCAACCACCAAGCTATGCTAAGTATAACACACTTCCCATATAGATAGACAAGTAATAATATCTTTTAGGAACGGGACAATAAGGTTGAATATATACTTTTTATAGTGTACTTAAGGTGTACTACTGTTACCCTTCATCAGGTAATGTCAATGTAAATTGTGATCCTAATGTAAAACGTCCTTTTTGGAAATAACGTGGCATCTTGCGAAGCCCTCTCCGGAGTTCTTTTTGAGTATCTACCGGTAGTTGGACGAATGTATAGCAGTTGTCCGAGCAACATCCTCCGTATTTCTGTGCGCATTCTTCGCACTGAATGAATAACAAATTACAAGCCTCATTTTTACAATTGGTATGTGTATCACAAGGCTTCCCACATTGATGGCAGGTAGCTATGATTTCTTCTGAAATTCTCTCACCAAGTCGTTCATCGAAAACGAAGTTTTTTCCGTGAAATTTATTCTTCAACCCCTGGGCTTTTACCTGTCTGGCATACTCGATGATCCCTCCGTCCAATTGATATACATCCTGGAACCCTTTGTGTTTCAGATAAGCACTTGCCTTTTCACATCTAATTCCTCCTGTGCAATACATTACAATGGGTTGCTCCTTCTTTTCTTCCAGCATTTCCACTACAAGAGGTAGAGCATCTCTAAACGTATCTACATCAGGTAAAATAGCTCCTTCAAAGTGCCCTACTTCACTTTCATAATGATTGCGCATATCTACTACAATTGTATCAGGTCGATCGGTGATCTCATTGAATGCTTCTGCATCGAGATGCGCGCCTCTATTGGTAACATCAAACAGATGATCATTTAACCCATCAGCGACTATTTTCTCTCTAACCTTAATCTTTAATTTATAAAATGACTTGCCATCATCATCAACTGCTATATTCAACCTTATACCATTTAATGCAGGGTACCGTTTGTACAGATATAATTTGAACGCTTCAAATACACTACAAGAGATGCTCACTTGTGCATTAATCCCTTCTTTTGCTACATAAATTCTCCCCAGGACTCCCCAATCGGAAAACTCGAGAAACAACTCATCTCTAAAGGATTCAGGGGAATCAATGTGAAAATAATGATAAAATGAACATGTTACCCTTGCTTCATCACTTGACTGCATTTGATCCTTAAGCACTCTACGATCAATCTTATTATGTAACACCATACCTCTTATTTTTCAATAACAATGGATATCACCTGTAAAAATGACACACTAAATACGTACAAAAATCAAAAAAGTGCAATGATAGGTATCATTACCAATAGTAAGACATAGATAAAACGGAGTAAAATTACATCATATTCTCCAGGATATTAATTGTTTCATCTGCAAGTTGAAGTGCTTCAGTAGGTGACTCAGCTTCAGTGTATACCCTAATGATAGGTTCGGTATTTGACTTCCTTAAATGTACCCAGGAACGATCAAAATCGACTTTTATACCATCTATAGAATTGATTTCGCCTTTTTGATTCTGTTCGTGATAAGCCTTAAACTTTTGAAGCAGTCCATCTACATCCATGCCCTTAGTGAGCTGAAGCTTTTTCTTTTCCATAAAATAATCAGGATAGGTCCTTCTTAATTCAGCACAGGACTTATTTGATTTTACCAGATGAGATAAGAAAAGTGCAATACCTACGAGCGCATCGCGCCCATAATGTAATTCGGGATAAATGATTCCCCCATTTCCCTCACCTCCTATGAGTGCATCCGTACGCTTCATTTTATCTACTACATTTACTTCGCCCACAGCCGCAGCATGATATCTTACTCCATGCCTTTCTGCGACATCTCTCAAAGCTCTACTGGAAGAAAGGTTTGATACCACTGCGCTTTTATTGTGCTGAAGTACATAATCTGCAATGCTAACTAAGGTGTATTCTTCACCAAATATTTCTCCTTCATCGTCGATAAAAACCAAGCGATCTACATCAGGGTCCACAGCTATACCAACGTCGGCTTTATTTTCACGAATGACATTCATCAATTCTCCTAAGTTTTTCTTTAGGGGCTCTGGATTATGAGAAAACCATCCCGTGGGCTCACAATTAATTTTATTGATATTTTTCACCCCTAATGCATTCAGAAGTTGTGGGACATATACTCCTCCAGAACTATTCACCCCATCCACTACTACACTTAAATTAGCTTTTTCAATAGCATATTTATCAACCAATTTCAAATCCAGTATCTTCTGAATATGCCGATGAATAAATTCGTCATCCTTTCTTACAGATCCCAACTCTTCTACTTCCGCAAATTGATAATACTCATTTTCAGCAATCTCCAAAATTTCTATCCCGTCCTTTTTGGTAACAAATTCTCCTCGAAGGTTCAATAATTTCAGTGCATTCCAATTTACAGGATTATGTGAAGCAGTAAGAATGATTCCCCCAGCGGCTTCATACTCAGGTACTGCCATCTCGACAGTAGGCGTTGTAGACAATCCCAAATCAATTACTTCAAAACCCAATCCTACAAGCGTCTGTATGACGAGTTGTTGAATCATTTCTCCTGAAGGACGTGCATCCCTCCCTATAATTACACGTTTATTGTTTGATTTAAGAGCTAACCAGGTTCCAAAAGCAGAGGCAAAGCGAACAATGTCTATGGGTGTAAGGTTTTCACCGGTCTTGCCTCCGATTGTCCCCCTTATCCCGGAAATAGATGATATTAATGTCATATATTATATGGGTTGAGCTGGGGCAAAGTTATAAAAAAATGTTATCTTAAACTTTACATGAATTATAACATTGTGGAAAATTTATGGACAAGCATTCATGAACAATGTGATCCCTCTCTACTCTGTCGTACAAGAATACATAAACTCCCTCTTTTTGAGCGTTTTAGGGCAGATATCTATATCAAGCGCGAGGATGAGTCAGGTTTTACAACCTCTGGTTATAAAAAAAGAAAATATGCTTCTATTCTTCCTTTCATTAAGAAACATAATGTTGAAAATGTAGTACTTATAGGTGGAGCTCATTCCAATCATATTCCAGCCATTACACCCTTATTGAAGTCTCAGTACATCAACGTACATGCTTTTATAAAAACTCCCCATAACCCCCACTTGCTAGGGAATCTCCTATTGACAAGACTTTTGCTAAGCGATGAAGAAATAACCTGGGTTCCTTCTCATCAATGGAGGGATAGTATGAATATAGCACAAGCATATTCAAGAAAAATGGCAGGGCATACCTGCTTAATCCCAGAGGGAGGGTCTTTTCAACCGGCTCTTCCAGGGGTTCTCACTTTGTATGAAGATATTATCTACAATGAAACTGAAATAGGTCTTGAATTCAATCACATATTGATAGATGCTGGTACAGGCTATACAGCCGCTGCAATAGTACTTGCAAATTCGATCTTGAAAAGAAAGTCGAAGATACATATTGTTTTAATGGCAAGTACTTCAGAAGAATTTCAAGATGTATTGAATCAGGTATGTAAAGATTGTAGCGAATTATTAGGAATAACGACTGAAATTTTACCTTCTAGTTATATTTTATATCATCCCTTCACTGCAGCCTCTTTTGGAAGTGTGAATCAATCAGTTTTAAAGGCTTGTATAAAATATTCCCGTAGCATGGGAATCTTGACCGACCCCATTTACACGACCAAGCTGCTGATGAATGCAGAACAGATAATTCGTTCAGATCAAATATCGGGAAACGTATTGATTGTACATTCAGGTGGAGGTACTGGGTTAATGGGTTTTTCCCAGGCATTCGAAAAAATACTAACGTAGAAATATACTTATTCCCTATTGCTTTAAGACAGAAAAACTTATATAGCTTCCCTCAAAAACCTCATTTAACACCAAATTCCTGACAATCCAACATTGAAATAATCGGTTTTAAATTATGATTTCCTCTTGTTTTGATTTTTGTAAGGAAAAACACTAGATTTGTAGGGTAATAATTCAACAATAATTAGGGAGTCTTACACTCCCTAATTTTTTTAGTATGACAAATGAAGAGCTTACAAAGCAGATTAAAGAATTACTGATAGTTTGGGATTCGTCTGTGTTTGTTGTAAACGTTTCTTTGAAACGAGGAAAGAAGAGTGTTCTTTCTATAAAGATAGATAAAGATGGAGGTATTAATCTCGCAGAATGCACAAAGGCAAACCGCATCATTGGTCGTTGGCTTGAAGAGCAGGATCCTTTTGATTTTAGTTATAGACTAGAAGTATCATCTCCAGGTGTAGGTTATCCACTAACACAAATACGTCAGTACAAAAATAATATAGGCAGAACTATTTGGATTCAAACACTTGATGATCAAGAAATCAAAGGAGAACTACTCGAAGTAGAGCAAGAACAGATTACTATAAATACAGCGTTCAAACCTCAAAAAGGAAGAAAAAATAAGTCTAAAAAGAAGTCTGAAAAGGATAGCAAAGAGGAACATAACATCAGGACAATTAATCTTGTAGATATAAAACAAGCAAAAGTTATCATTATATAACATATTATAGATGGCACGAAGAAAAAAAGCGGAAGATACGAAAGTAAACCTTGTTGAAGCATTCACTGAGTTTTCAAGGTTTAAAAATATTGACCGGGCCACATTAATGGGGGTATTGGAAGAGGTCTTTCGTACCATGATTCGTAAGCAATATGGATCAGATGACAATTTTGAAATAATTGTTAACGTAGACAAAGGAGATATACAAGGGTTTAGAGAGAGAGAAGTGGTAGAAGATACCGAAGTTGAAGATGAAACCCAACAAATTCCCTTAAGTGAGGCTTTATCTATTGATCCTGATTATGAGGTGGGTGATGATTTAGCAGAAGAAATAAACTTTTTTGATTTTGGACGTAAAATAGTACAAACAGCTAAACAAACGCTTACACAAAAGATTCGTGATCTTGAAAAGCAAGCAATAATTGAGCAATATCAAGAACTGGTAGGGCAAATTATCGTAGGAGAAGTATACCAGATATGGAGAAATGAGATTCTGGTGATGCATGAAGGGACAGAATTGATCCTTCCAAGGTCAGAACAAATCCCTAAAGATAAATTCAGAAAGGGTGATACGTTAAGAGCTGTAGTAATAGATGTTGCAATGAGAAATAATAATCCGAGAATTATTATTTCAAGGGCTGCTCCTCTATTTTTGGAAAAGTTATTTGAGCAGGAAGTACCGGAGATCTACGATGGGTTAATTACTATACGAGGTATTGTACGCGAGCCTGGAGAGCGGGCTAAAGTAGCTGTAGAAAGTTATGACGACAGGATTGACCCTGTAGGTGCATGTGTAGGTATGAAAGGCTCAAGAATTCACGGTATAGTCAGAGAGCTTAGAAATGAAAATATAGATGTAATTAGTTATACATCAAATGATGCGCTGTATATACAACGAGCGCTAAGTCCGGCAAAAATCTCATCCATTAAGTTGGAAGATGGCACGCAAAATGCCCACGTGTTTCTCAAGCCTGATCAAATATCACTGGCTATTGGTAAAAATGGGTTAAATATAAAATTAGCCAGTAAATTAACTGGTTATCAAATAGATGTATTCCGGGAAATCGAACCCGATGAAGAAGATGTCGACCTCGATGAATTCTCTGATGAAATCGAAAGTTGGATTATCGACCAACTCAAAGGCATAGGTTGCGATACCGCCAGAAGTGTATTGGACCTATCCGCTGATGAGATAGAACGTAGAGCAGACCTGGACCGAGTTACCATCGATCATATAATGGGTGTACTACGTGCAGAATTCGAAGATTGACAAAAAATTTACTAATTAACTCATTTACGGATACCGATTTTAATATTTGTAAATACATTAGTAACTTAACATTTATAAGCGGAGGATAATTTTAAAGAATGCCAGAAGTTAAAAAGAAGCGATTTTTTCGTTTGTTCAAAGTAGCGAAGGAATTAAATGTGGGAAGTGATACTTTAGTGGCTTATCTACAGGATAAGGGCCATAGTGTTTCTAATAGCCCAAATACTAAGCTCACTGGAGAACAATATGATATACTATTGAGGGAATATGCCTCCGAAAAACAGCTGAAAGAAAAAGCAGAACAGTTTATTGAACGACGTAAAGAAGAAAGTCGTACGTACAAAGATAAAGATGAAAAGCCTTCCTCAGAAAAGGAAGAAGATCCCATTTCTCCTCTTCAACTAAGAAATAAAATTCTACCTAAACGCAAGAGAGGAAACAACGAAAACAAGGAAAGTGACTCTGGTGCAGAAGATACTAACAACCTAGAACCTAAAGAGGAACAACCAACACCCACTGAGGAAACCCATTCTCCCGAAAGTTCTTCCCCCATACCAGGATTAAAAGTAGTTGGCAAAATTGACTTGGATCCTCAGAAGAAAAAAACCAAACCATCCACCTCTGATCAGGAAAATAAAGAATCGGAGAAGACTGTGGTTGAAGAGCAACCAAAGATAAAGGAAGATTCTGATACTCCTCCTTCAGATGCAAAGCCAGAAAAAACAACGCCGAACACTTCTGTTGATCAACCGGAACCTAATGTTACCTCTAAGGCATCTCAGGATGATCCAGAGCAGGTCGAGCCTTCTTCGGATTCTCCCTCTACAGATAAAACCAAGGTATCGGAATCAGATTCTACGCCCCAAAAGACCGTTGCAGAGAAAAAACAGCTCGATGTTCCTAAAGTTGATGAGCAGCAAGACCCTTCCAAGGATGTATCATCTACACCTGAAAAAGCACCTGAGAATCAACGAACAAAACAAGCAGAACCTGCCCCTGCTAAACGTAGCGTAGAGCAGGAAGCCAAGAAACAGCCATCAACTCAGAGTTCTCCTTCATCAGAACAACGAGACCAACGAAGAAAAACGAAAGAACATTCATCTCCTTCTGAAAGAGATTCTTCTCGCAGCAAACAACCGAACGCAGATAGTAAGTCAACGAGAAAACGTGGCGATGATCGTGATCACAGAAATGTAAGAAATCAAAAACGCGGTGATCGTGATCGTAGAAAAGAGATTAATGATGATAGAAATACCTCCCAAAGAGAACGGGAAAGTATCAAAGCCCAAGCAAAAGTTCAACCACAGGAAGAGCCTGAAGAAGATAATACAGAAAACGAAGTCATAAGAGCCGATGATCATACCCCTAAACTATCTGGGCTTAAGGTAATGGGGAAAATTGATCTTGGTGGAGGTAAGAAAGGTCGTGGTAAAAGCAAGCAAAAGTCGCAAAAAGATAAAACCCAAAGCTCCAAAGGCCCTGCTGGTAAAAAATCGGACAGTAGACCCGATAAAAAAGAGGAGGCCGAAACCAAGAAAAAAGTTACTACCGCTGAGGATGAACAGGATGATAGTAAAAAGAAAAAGCGCAGACGTAGAAAACGCAAACGCAAAACCGTAGCAGAAACAGGTGCTGCGAAAGATTCCAATGACTCATCAAATCAGAAAAAAGGTGGAAGAAGCAAGAAAGAAAAGCCTTCCAAGAAAGAGGTAGATGAATCTATCAGACAGACGCTGTCACAGATGAGTCAGGGACCTTCCAGAAATAGACAACGATTAAGACGTGCCAAGAGAGATGCTGAAGCTCAAAAAAGAGAAAAGCTTCAAGAGCAGATGGAGAAAGAGTCTAAAGTTTTGGAAGTAACAGAATTTATTACTGCAAATGAATTTGCAAATCTGATAGATGTACCTGTAAATGATATCATCAAAAAGAGCTTTGAGTTGGGTATGATGGTATCTATCAATCAAAGACTCGATGCAGAATTAATCTCCATCATCTCAGAAGAATATGGATACGAAGCCAACTTTATCGATGTAACAGAGCAAGACATTGAAGAAGCAGAAATTGAAGAAGATGCTCCTGAAGATCTAGCGCCTCGCATTCCTATCATTACAGTAATGGGTCATGTAGACCACGGTAAAACAACATTACTTGATTCATTACGAGATACTAACGTTACAGCTGGTGAGGCAGGAGGCATTACCCAACATATTGGTGCTTACCAAGTCAAACTCAATAGTGGCAATAAAGTAACCTTCCTCGATACACCTGGTCACGAAGCCTTCACAGCCATGCGTGCTAGAGGGGCAAAAGTTACCGATATAGTAATTGTCGTAATCGCGGCAGACGATGCAGTTATGCCTCAAACACGAGAAGCAATTAACCATGCCCAGGCGGGGGAAGTACCCATGGTATTTGCTATTAATAAAGTAGATAAACCAGATGCAGACCCTGACAAAATAAAAAATCAATTGGCCGAAATGAACTTGCTGGTCGAAGACTGGGGAGGAAATTATCAGTCTCAGGAAATATCTGCATTGAAGGGGCAAGGAGTGGACGAACTTCTGGAAAAAGTGATCCTAGAATCAGATTTACTCGAATTAAAAGCTAATCCAGATAGACCGTCCAATGGGACGGTTATCGAGGCCAGACTGGATAAAGGTCTGGGAAATGTGGCGACTTTACTCGTTCAAAATGGAACCCTGGAAGTTGGGGATGAAATGGTGGTAGGTGTACATTACGCCAAGGTACGTGCCCTAATTGACCAAAATGGAAAGCGAATTAAAAAGGCAGGCCCCTCTGTTCCTGTACAGGTGTTGGGACTCAGTGGGCAACCCCAGGCTGGTGATAAATTTATCGTATTCAAGGAAGATGGTAAAGCTAAGGAAATTGCTCAAAGAAGGACTGAACTTTATCGAGAACAGCAACTCCGACAAACAAAACGCATCACCCTTGAAGAAATTGGACGTAGAAAAGCGATTGGAAACTTTGAAGAACTGAATGTGATCATCCGAGCGGATGTGGATGGTTCTGTAGAAGCCCTTTCGGGTGCGCTACTCAAACTATCAACTGAAGAAGTTCAGGTGAATATCATTCTCAAAGCAGTAGGAGCTATCACTGAGGGAGATGTTCTCCTATCTTCAGCATCTGATGCAATCATCATCGCCTTTAATGTAAGACCTACTGCAAAAGCGCGACAACTAGCAGATAAAGAAGAAATTGATATCCGTACCTATAGCGTTATCTATGACGCAATTAATGATGTAACAGATGCACTGGAAGGATTGCTCAGCCCTGAGATACGTGAAGAGATCATGGGGACAGCGGAAGTACGGGAAGTGTTCAAGATTTCTAAAGTGGGTGCAGTTGCTGGATGTTATGCTACTAGTGGAAAAATATATAGAAATGAACCTGTAAGAATAATTAGGGAGGGAGTAGTAATCTATGATAGTAACTTATCATCCCTCAAACGATTCAAAGATGATGTGAAAGAAGTAGCTGCCGGATTTGAATTCGGGGCAATGGTGGAAAATTACAACGATATTAAGGAAGGTGATATCCTTGAATCGTATCGCAAGAACGAAGTCAAACGTAGATTGAAAAAATAGGTTCCTATTTCCGTGGGTGAATGATTACAACACAAGACATTTCAACTCAATTAGATGAGTGGGCTCCTCCACGTTTTGCTGAATCCTATGACAACATTGGGTTATTGACAGGAAACTTTGAATCTGAGATACGAGGCGTTTTGGTGAGCTTGGATATGATAGAGGATGTCGTAGACGAAGCTATTGATCTACAATATAATATGATAATTGCCCACCATCCTATATGGTTTAAGGGCAGAAAGCGACTGATTGGAGAAGACTATGTAAGTAAGACCATTATGAAAGCCATCAAAAATGATATTTCATTATATGCAGTTCATACTAACTTAGATAATCAAAAACATGGCGTAAATCTTAAAATAGCTAATAAATTGGGCCTGTTGAACCCCACTTTACTCCAACCCATTCATACAGCACCCAATGTTGGAGCAGGTATGATCGGGATACTGGAAAAACCTTACAGTGTGAATGAATTTTTGTCTTTGCTTAAGCATACATTCTCCGCAAAATGCATTAAATATTCTCCAGGTCCCCAAACTTTCATACAAAAAGTAGCTGTTTGTGGAGGAGCAGGAAGTTTTTTGACAATTGAGGCCTTGAAACAAGGGGCTGACGCTTACGTAACATCAGATATAACTTATCATAAATTTTTTGATAATCAAGGTAAAATGCTTTTGGCAGACATTGGCCATTATGAGTCCGAGCAATATACTTCGGAACTCATCTGCGATTTTTTAAAGGAAAAATTTCCTAATTTTGCAATCCAAATGTCAAAAGTAAATACCAACCCTGTAAAATATTTTTATTAACAGATAACTATTATGGATAATCCGGTAACAGTGCGTTTGAGAGCATTAACACGTTTGCAAGTATTGGATTCCAAATTGGACGAGATACATAGATTACGAGGAAGTCTGCCAGAAGAAGTAAATGATCTGGAAGATGATTTGGAAGGTCTTGAAACCAGACATAAGCGTATTAAGGATGAGATTAAAGAGTTGAAAGACGAAATCAACAATAAGAAAGCTAAAATCCAGGATTTCAAATCTCAGATAAAGAAGTATGAGGATCAGCAGATGAATGTAAAAAATAATAGAGAATATGAGGCGCTAAGAAAGGAAATAGAATATGCAAATCTGGAAATCCTTACTTCCGAGAAAAAAATTAAAAAATTCCAGGAACAAATCCTGCAAAAAGAGGACCTATTGGAACAAACAAGCAAACAGGTAGACGAAAAAAAGAATGAATTAGACGAGAAAAAGAAAGAGTTGGAAGTAATTATTGAAGATACCAAAGTTGAAGAAAAGCGATTGCTGAAAGAAATTGACAATGCAGAAGAAATCGTAGATGACAGGTACCTGAAAGGATATAGGAAAATACGACGCAATATGCGTAATGGCCTTGCTGTTGTATATACAGATCGCAATGCCTGCGGAGGTTGTTTTTCTATTATTCCTCCACAAGTACATATCGAATTGAAACAACGTACACGATTGATACACTGTGAAAATTGTGGTCGAATTCTAGTAGACGAAAGTTTCTTCCACGAAGTAAAAGAAGATTTACAATTAGCGTAATTACATAACATAATTGCTTACAAAAACCCCTTCCTGTACATATACATAACAAGAGGGGGTTTTGCTTTAAGTAGTTTGCATCATGACCCTGATCTTATCATCATTGTCTCAATGTAGCAGTTTTCGGCTCGATGTCATCCAGCCAACATCACTTCCTCAAAAATTTATTAATGTTTAAGTCGTATCTTACTAGTAAGATATTATTTAATAAGGATACATGTGTCGATAGTTCAAAAATATATATTCATAAATCTGTTCCTGTTCTATCCTCCCCACAGTGAACTATGCTTTTCACAAACATCAATTGCTATTGACAATGAGCTTATTACGCAAATAGAAGAGCAGTTCCTTTCATTCCATCTCAATAGTTTGGACACAACGCTGCCCTCAATTCCCAACCATGCAACACGCCAATTCTATATCTTTCATCAAGAGTTTTACAGGTTCCTAAGTTCTCAGTCCGAAGCTTCACTGGACAATATGGAAAGCAAATGGGAAGATGCCATCTCTGCTATTAAAGAGTTATCTGATGAAGATCCATTAAAAGAAGTCATGCTTGCAGAAGTATATGGAAAACGGGGAATATGGGAGTTTATGCAAAAAGATTATCTTACATCAATATGGTATATTAGGCTGAGTAAGAATCATATACGGAATCATGCCAAAGATTTCCCAAATAATATTGAAAACCAGAAGTTACGAGGACTGCTCAATGTCCTGTTTGGTGCTGTACCCAAAAAATACAAATGGATCACCCGTACGTTGGGCTTTACAGGAGATGTCAATTTGGGAATCAAGCAGTTAAACATTGCATCTCAACAAAGTCCTTTGCTACGACTAGAAGCGATTTTACTATATTATTATGCAACTAAAAATCTGGAAAATCAACCAAATAAAGCAATTCTCGATTTAGAACAACAGATTGCTCAGTCACCACCAAGTATAGTGTTAGATTACTGCCTGATTGCTGGGTATATGAGTCTAAAGCAAAATGAAAAAGCGTATAAATTACTCAGCAAAAGAGATAGATATTTTTACAATCCCAGGGTTCAGTTCATCCCCATGTGGGACTTCTACTATGGTAAAGCTTATTATTATCAAGCCAATTATCAACAAACACAAAAATATCTGAAACGCTTCCTATCTAATCATAAGGGAGACTTATTTAGAACAGATGCAATGTTTCGAATGGGTATGTCTTATATACTTTCAAACAACTATCCAAAAGGCAAAAGCTATCTGGAAAATCTACTTCATTTATCTGCTTCTGATTTAGAAGAGGATCAGTATGCGTTCCACATGTCTCAAACTTTTGTAAATAATGAACCTTCAGATAATACTAAAAATTTATTCCGCGCTAGAAATGCCTATGATGGAGGCTACTATCAAAAGGCATTAACACTATTAGATCATCTTCAAAACATATACAACACCCTGGACAAGGAAGAACTTACCTATTTACACTATTTATTGGGAAGGATCTATCACTCTACAGGTGAAACCTCACTAGCTGAAGAACACTATAATAAATGTATCTCCCAACCTGACAACAACACCACCCGATGGCTACAAGCATACTCTTGCTATTACATTGCTCAACTCGCCTCAGAGCATAACAAACGTACCCTAGCCTACAATTACTTTAATAAGGCCCTATCCTATGACGACTATTTTTATCAGCCTAGCCTGGAAAATCAATGCAAACTCGCACTGAAGCGATTGGAATAATTTTTTAATCCCTATTTTTTGAAATAGACACAACACGTAATCACGAATGTATTGACTATATCATTTAGCATATACTCCTTTTTTCAAACATTACATATATATTCCAGTACAAGACTACACCATTTTGTATTACATAACTTCTTACAAGAATAATACTCAAGAAAATTTGCATAAAACTTTTACGATTTTTACACGTATTTCAGTATATATGTAAACAATATATACATTTCATTCCACTTTGATTACTAAACTAGACAAAAATTTCACATGGGATATATTGCTGTAGAAGCCAACACTTCCAAAATAGCAAGAGAAATTGCAACAAAGTTTGATTTAATATATACCCAAGACTCAGGGGAATTTACTGCAATGATACCGAACGCTGAGAAGGAAGGAGTGCTACACGCAATTAATTTTAATGGAGGATTGGGACTATTTTATTTAGATTGCTTTATACGAGATGAATTAACCATCAATTTTCTGAGTGATGAATATCATCCTCTTCAATTCTTCTTTTGTTTAAAGGGAAACATGCTACACAACTTGCAAGCATTTGAGCAGGATTTTGAATTACGAACTATGAAAGGGTCAATTTCTTGTAGTTCAGAAACCTTTCAAGAAACGATCCAAATTCCTCCTGATCAACATCTCAATCTGTGCTATTTAGTAATTGATAGATCTGCTTTCTTCGAACATGTAGATTGTGAAACTGAGGGCTTACCTACAAACCTAAAAAATATTCTGGAAAACCCAGAATTGGATAGACCACTCATGCACATGTTTGATTTGAATTTAGAAATCACCAAGGAAATAAATGAAATCAAGTCTAAGAGTTTGGATGGCCTCTTAAGGCGATCATTTCTGGAGTCAAAAGCTTTTGAGCTATTTTATATGATGGTGAGTCAGTATAAATTTGAACTTGAGGCAGGAAAAAGAAAAGTAAAGCTGTCAGAATATGATTTGCAACAAATTCAAACAGCAAAATCGATCTTGGAAAATAATTTGAAAGATTCTCCCAGTATCACCGATCTGGCAAAGGAAATAGGGCTAAATGTAACTAAGCTTAAAACAGGATTCCGAAAGGTATATGGTATTACCATCAAGCATTTTGTCATTAACAGTCGTATGGAAATGGCTAAAGAACTAATTATTGAAGGGAAAATGAGCATTGGTCAGGTAGCAGAGGAAATTGGATACCAAAACCGAAGTCATTTTAGTAGAATGTTTAAACAAAAATATGGTGTCTTACCCAGTGCTTTTTCAGATTCAATAAAAAGAATCGCTATATAATTAAAATTTTACTATGAGAAAGAAGGTAGCAGTTATCACAGGAGGTACAAGTAGTATTGGAGAGGCGATATGTAGAGCTATGTATGCCTTCAACAAACAGATTATATTGATAGATATTGATAAGGAACGAGGAAATGATATTGCAAGTCAGGTAGATGGCTATTTTATTCATGCAGATTTGACTAATCCCAATGATTGTAAATTGGTCATAGAACAAACCATAAGAAAATTTAAGGGTATTGACATACTGATAAATAATGCAGAAATGCATTATAAAGAGGAAATTGAAAATTTTCCACTTGATAAGTGGGAACAAATGGTATCCTTAATGCTGACAGCTCCTTTCCTACTAACAAAACATGCACTTCCTAATATGAAGGAAAGAGGTTGGGGGAGAATTATTAACATAGCCTCTGTACTAGGGTTGATTGCTTCACCACTGAACAGCGCATATACTTCAGCAAAACACGGTTTAATAGGATTTACACGTAGTGCAGCACTTGAAAGTGGAAAATATGGCATAACTGTAAATGCAATTTGTCCTGCTTATGTAAAAACACCCTCAATTGAGGAGAAAGTTTTATCATTGGCTAATAATAATGGCATGAGTAATAAACAGGTTATAGAACATATGATTTTAGGGAATACAGCAATAAATGAATTAATCAAACCTGAAGAAGTGGCAGATTTAACGGTGTTTTTAAGTTCTGAAAAGGCAAGATCAATAACTGGATCAGAATTTAGTATAGACTTAGGTCTAGCTTCAACGTAATACACATTCTCAACTTAAGTAAGTAACATGAAACTCCTTCGGGGTAACGCATCATCCACAGGTTGGTGTATGGGTTCCTATATGGTACTTGCTTACCTCATACCACATATAAACACGCTATTTTAACGTCTTTCCGTCATATAATAATTGAATATAATTGGGTGAATGTATAAGTGAGAGGAAGCCAGCTTACAAGACTTCCTCTCGATTGAATGGAGTAATTACGGGAAAATTTATCAATTGTACTGAAATAATATTTGTCTTAAATATTTAGTTTCTATTCATCAAAAAAGTATAACTCTTAACCGAGTCTTTTGTAAAGTTGTTACTCCTTACAACTGAAGGAGTAACAATACCAAATAGACAGCACTACAGTAGAAACATAACCATCTCCTGATGATTAAATTACTTCCTAAAGTTAAAACAAATATAAA
This sequence comes from uncultured Bacteroidia bacterium, assembly GCA_964652565.1. Taxonomy (GTDB): domain Bacteria; phylum Bacteroidota; class Bacteroidia; order J057; family J057; genus JBCCTX01. The sequence goes on along the minus strand of CAZZEC010000001.1, from coordinate 49,274 downwards.
TATTTGCAAACTTATTTAACAATAACGATTATTTAATTATCATTATCTAATTATAAAGAAAATACACCTATTACAATGTAACCTTAATCTACAAATTCGTATAGATATTAGAATACTATGATCATTACGTAAATATTATTAACATAATTTTTAACCAGATATCATTTACGTGTAAAAGGTGATTACTTATAATGACTTAATATTGCACTTATGAACAAATTATTCATTCTTATCGCCGTGGTATGTGTAGTGATTAAGTCACCTGCACAATCAGAATTACGTCTTAAGGCAGGTATTATCAGTTCTAATCTGTCTGAAGATCTTGAAGATTTCGAGTTCAGTAGTCAGACAGGATACGAATTTGGCGTGGATTTTTTATTGGGAGGAAAAGTGTATATCCAACCAGGGGTTTCTTTTGAAGTAGTAAAAAATGAAGTTACACCGATTGACCCAATTGCAGATATTGAGACTGACATGACACTTAATCGCATTCGAATACCTGCGTTAATTGGATATAGATTACTCGATCCTTCTGAGGAGATAAATATCAGAATCTATGCAGGTCCTGAAGCATCTTTTTTTATTGGAAAAGATTTTGATAGTAACCTCTCGTTTGATGAAGATGACTTCAATGATGTATTATGGGCCGGTCACATAGGAACCGGTGTAGATATTTCTATCTTTTTTATTGACCTTGGCTACACTTTTGGACTCAGCGATGTATTTGAAAATGTAGACAATAGCCCAAGAAATAATCTCTTTCATGGAAATGTAGGATTAAGAATCAGATTTTAGATTGTACAAAATTATTCTTCACAGTAATACATGAATTGATATTGAATTGTAGCAAGGGACTTACACATTCAGTCTAAAAAAACAAACACAATATAAAAAGATAAAAAGTCCAGTCTTTCGGGTCGCAAGAAGGAGGGGGTTCTATTAGGGGTGCCTCCTCCGCTTTTTTTAATGGCATTTAGAGGCTTTTTACCCCGTCATAACAATATAACAATCCCTCAATCCCCTACCTCACCAGCCATTGTTGAATCATTTGCTGTACTTCCTGAGAACGGAAATAATTGAGATGAAATATGTCAAAGCTCTCATCAAATATTTTATGCTCTATAGGAAACGAAAAAGTATTATCAGCATGGTAGCAACCTTTTGTGGGTACGACGACATCATTTTCTGCTTTGTCAAAAATTAGATCTACAGTCCTGTTAAGTAAGTACCTACCAATATTAAATTTTTGTGGATTGTAATTTGCTCCTACTCCAAAAAACCTAATGGGGTGCTCTAGTTGAGTATTGATAGAAGGCAAGAAAGTGTTTCGTTCAAAGGGGCGCTGATCTACCAAACCAGGCAAACCTCTTAATGCAGCTCCTGCCAACACCTTGATTACTGCAAAGACTGCATTGATAATTGCACCTACCGTTCCCAATGGTAGCAATGATGCCAATAAAGTATATCTGTTTAGAAAAGAGATAATGTGCTCATCGTCGGCTAATGGCGTTCCAAGATTACAACACGCAACAAGTATCGTCTTATCAATGTTGATATTTCTACCTAACGTATCATTTGAAGCTACTCTTCGAATCAGCTCTCTGGCAACAAGCCCTCCCCTACTCCCTGTGACAATATCAAAATTAAATTCTCTATCGCTGGGAAGCCTCATGAGGAATTCATTGACATTATCTGAAGGCGATTGATGTAGCGTGGGATGTTCAAATCCCAAAACCTGATTGCCATAGTTTGTACTGATGGAAGGCATGACCGAACTATCCAATAAGGGTTGAAAAGATCCGGAAACAGTTACGAAGGTACCATGGATAAACAGTAAAGTTTTATTCGATGGGTTCTCTTCTGTAGGTTTTAACAGGTTCCACTGAGAAAAATTGGGTTCAATGACGTTTCCCCTGATTAGGGATATTCCATAGGGACGTCTGTTCTGTTCCCAAAGCGTAACTGCCCCTCGTACAATCGGAGTAAATATCTTAGTGGCAACTCCCGTTATTACCCTGATAATCCTTCCAAACAGCCCTCTTCTCAAAGACCTGGTTTCCAAGCCCGGTAATTCCTCATCTCTTTCGGGTTCCGAGCTTTTTCTAGGTATATGGAATACTACCTCTTGAGACTCCGACGTAACGGTTTCCTGAGGAAAAATCCATTGCAAGATCCCCGCTTCATCTTGATGAAGAATAGCAATGGGCTTCTTTTCGGATATGGTGAGAAAATTCATCATGATAGCATCCTCTCCATTCGCTGTTAAGGGAAGGAACGTACCTTTCCGCGTTTCAGATATCTGTAACGCTCCATCTTCTTCGACCTCCAAATAAAATTCGTAGCTCACCTCTAACTCTTGTTCTTGAGCAGCTTCTGTAATTAGCGTTTCAAATGTTCCTTCATCTTGCGTAATAGATCTCAAATCTCTCGTATTGGGCGTATTCACCTCACTAATTCTTCCTTTAAGATCAGGTGCTAACAGAGTGATCCCATCCTCGTGAATATTGACGGGATTCATGGATCCTGTAAGGGTAATTGGGTCGTTCATTGAATTTTATATTTATTGGTTGTGGAAGGAATTTTAAGACGAATTGCCGAAATATACTACCCTAATGCCATTTTGTGAAAATAAAAATTCATTAATCCCATTCAATTTTACAAGTAGCATTATCGACTTTGGTTAAATACTATAGTCCGAAATCCATATTATTTATCAGAATTACCTATTAACAGGTATTTCTCTTTATACAGGATATAGGGTATAAAAATGATAGTTTTTCATTTCATTTTGCTGTCATTCCAAATGTCCAATTATGCTTAACATGATTCTTATGTCTTATTTTCAACTTATCCTCTTTTTCCTTATTTCACCTTTTATCTCAAAATCTATTTCATTTAATCTTCCTGAAGATCTTTCTGATAATATCGACTTTTATGAACCAGAACACTTGATGTCGCTATACGATAAAGAAACATTGAGACAGGCTTCCGAATATTCCCAAAAATTACATTCATTGTTAGTTGCTAATTAATGTTGATGCAAAAGTATGGGGCTTATACCTTTTCTCATGTCTATGTTTAGCATAAAGCTCAGGATGGGCTATTAAGGTTTTTGAGGCAGAAATCTTCTCGCTCAACATTCCATCAAAATTGCTGCTATATTTGTGGTAATTCTTGATCCACAACACTATAACCTCTTTCAGCATGAGTGCGAGACTCTTTACTATCCTGTGGTTTATTTTTTCCTCATCTTCCGTATTTGCGCAAACAAATATAATGGGAACCATCTTATCTGAAGAAACAAAGCAACCTATCGCTTTTGCAAGCGTAGCACTCTTGAATGTATTGGACTCGACAACTATTGATGGGGTGTTGTCAGACGAAGAAGGTAGATTTTCCCTTTCTGCTACGGAAGGAGAATACCTCATAAAAGTCACTTCTCTCGGTTTCTCTCCCTTCTTCTCAGATCCTGTAATCATCCAATCCAACACTATGGAAGTTAGTATTCCAAATATTGTGTTAACCCCAACGATGACAACACTGGATGAAGTAGAAATACAAGGCGAAAAAAGTTTAATGGTCATGTCATTGGACAAGCAGATCTTCAATGTAGGACAAGATCTCTCCAATGCGGGTGCCACGGCGGTAGAAATACTGAGCAATATTCCATCTGTTACCGTCGACCCAACAGGTACTATCAAACTTCGTGGAAGTGCAGATGTAAGGGTGTTGATTGATGGCAGGCCTTCTGGACTTACCCGTGGAGCAGGACTTCAACAATTACAAGGAGGACTTATTGAAGCCATTGAAGTTATCACGAACCCTTCTGCCAGGTATGAAGCAGAAGGAAGTGCAGGTGTTATCAATATCGTCTTGAAAAAGGAACGCAAACAGGGTATTAATGGATCATTTGAAGTAACGACGGGTCAACCTGCAAACTATGGAATAGCTGCTAATCTCAATTATCGTGTCCGAAAGCTGAATTTTTTCATCAATTATGGGATCAATTACCGTATTGAACCCAATGTGAGATCTCTCTACCAGGAGATTTACGTCAATGATACTACCCTTGTACAACTCCAAAGTGGAGATGGACAACGCGAAGGGCTCAACAACAATATACAGGGAGGGCTTGATTATTACTTCAATGAAAAGAATATATTAACTGCATCTTACCGCTTCCAAAGAACTGATGGAGATCGTATTACGGATATTCGTTATGAAGACTATCTGTTTAACACCAATAATTTGATTTCTACGAGTTTGCGAAATCAAGATGAACAAGAAAAAGAACCTTACTCAGAATACGTTCTGAGTTATAAAAAACTCTTTGATCGTGAAGGTCATGAATTCACCGCCGATATCAGGCACCTCAACTACTGGGAGGAATCAGATCAAAAATTTACGGAGGTTACTTTTTTCCCAGGTCAATCCGAAAGTGAAGGAACAATCACAAGGCAAAATTCGATCAATGATGAATATGAAAATCAATACCTCGCTCAGTTTGATTATATACAACCATTTGGCGAAAAGGGAAAGTTCGAAGCAGGTCTAAGGAGTAGTTTCCGCGATATGACCAATGACTTTCTTGCTACGGAGCAAAATGCCAATGGTGAGTTTGTACCTATAGAAGAATTTGACAATGTGTTTGTGTACACAGAAAATATCCATGCGATGTATGGTATTATTGGTAATGAAGGTAAGAAATTGTCTTATCAGGCTGGACTTAGAGTGGAAGTAACTGATATTAAGACAGAACTAGAGGAAACGAATGAAGAAAATCCGCGAAATTATACCAACTTATTTCCAAGTGCGCATATATCCTATCATTTATCAGGCGGAAATGACATTCAATTGAGCTATAGTCGTCGTATTCGAAGACCTGTATACCGTGAATTAAGTCCCTTTGTTACACTGGCAGATGGAAGAAATTTTTTTAGTGGAAATCCCGACCTCGACCCAGAATATACGCATGCCTTTGAAATAGGCCACCTTAAGTATTTTGACAAGGGTTCTATATCTTCAGCCCTTTACTATCGTAGGTCACAGGGTACCATTCAAAGTATCATCAGAATTGATGACAGAGGATTTTCTACGCGACTTCCAGAAAATCTCAACAAGCAGAATTCTTTTGGTGCTGATCTTGTATTTAGCTATAAATTATACGATTGGTGGAAACTTGACGCAAATGTCAATTTTTTTCGCGCTATCACTGATGGAACGAATTTAGACGATACCTTTGAAAGTGATACGTACACATGGTTTGCCAGACAGACATCGCGTTTTACCCTCCCCAATCAAATCGATATTCAGTTGCGTGCCAATTATGATGCCCCGGAAATTACGCCACAAGGCAAAAGAAAGGCCATTTATTTCTTTGATTTTGCCATAGAGAAAGACCTATGGGACAGCAAAGGGAATATTACGTTAAACATCATGGACATCTTTCAGAGTCGTATCTCGCGTCAAACCATAGAAGGAGAGACATTTTTCTCAGATCGTGAAAGTCAATTTCGCAGAAGACAAATTAATCTTACATTGACTTACAGGTTGAATCAGTAAAGTATCTTTACTCCGAAAACAAACTTACAAAACAAGCAGGACCTATAGTAAAACGAGTTTCTCCATTCTTAACTTTTATTAGTTCCCCCTTTTCCACTCCACGGTTGGCATCGGTGATATACAATCTGAGTTTCTTGAGTTGATCTGGTAAACCCTTCAACACAACTTCACGAGAAGGTCCGTCATTCACCAGATGAAAGGTATATATATTTTTATTTTTGTCTCCCAGTGCTGCGACATGAAGATTTTCTATATCACATGTCAAAGGCATGCTCTTCAATCCTTCTGGTGTCATGGATAACTGCTTGAGATTCCAAAACCTTTGCGTAGGTTGTAAAGGGGCATCATTCCCAAATATTCCTCCCCCTGCTAAAGGAGAATAGTCAGCGGTGAGTTGCCATTGAAGGATAGACTCAGGTTGGCATATTGCCAATATTCTTGTATATAGTTTAATTTCTTCCATGGCATAGTGCGACTCTTGAAAAATGCCTGGATATCTCCAGGCTGCAGCATCGATACTTCCCTCTCCTATGATCAAAGGGACATCCAGGCGATCGGAAGCATCCAGCCATTCTAACAGAGTAGCTTTATCCCATCCTCTCCAGGAGTGGAAGGATACAGCACCAATATATCGCCACGTTGCTGGATCTTCTAATGCAGCATCTACAAAAGAGTATCCATTTGCATCTGAGGCGTCTCCCAGCAATAGTTTCGTTTGTAATCCCTTGGACTCCATGTATGCCCCTAATCCTTTGATTAAATCTGCGTGCTCTTGAGGGGTTTGTCTTACATTAATCCCAATATCTGACTCATTAAATGAAAACATATCTACCTCTACTCCATATTCTTCTTTGAGATAAATGATATAATCCGTAAGAGAAGCATATATATCCTCAATTCTCGACGAATCTAAAGGAAATCCAAGCGTACCATCGGGGTTTCGAGGGTTTCTCCTAACTTCTCCTAACGCAGCCCAATCAGGAGGAAACCAGGCACCCAATAATACAGGCATCCCCATGTTATAGAGCCGTTGAGCCATTTCCATGGAAGACTTTACATGAGGATGGAGATTTCCATTTCTGGCAGCATCCAACGGATTTATACTATCAACTGGGTGCCAAAGACTCCAAGGCATTTCAGCTCTACCCATTCTTACATCTAAATTATCCAGGCAATAGTCTATTACCTGTGGATCCATACGAGGATTTTGCAAACGAAAATTCCCTCCTAACCCAAGAAAAGTTTTTCCTGGAAAATCAGGATATAATTGTAAGTGCGCCGTACGGGTATCTGGTTCTCCAGATACTGATAGTTCAAATGTGTTAGTTATTTGTTGACCGTTTTTCGCTTTATGCGATTGCAATTGGACGTATAGTTCTACATCATGGGTGATGGGATGGATCTTTGCAATACAGAATGAAGGAGATTCCGCATTCAACGTAAATTGTCTGTATTCCCCTTGTATACCGATTTCCTGAGTAACAATCCTCATCAATTCATTGGTATCGGAAGGCACCTTTACATAATCTCTTAAATCGATATTGGCGGGCTCTTTGACTATCATTTGTGCATTTCGATAATGATTTCCCGGTAACCGGATATGAAAAAAGGCTCCGGTAAATATTGTATCAGTATGCGGATCAAACGTGATAGTCACTCTTGCAGTACCAGGGGATAAATCTATTACTTCCTGTTCCCAAAAGAGACTGTCCATACGAGTGCGTACAATCTGTCGATCACCCTCTCTGTTGTATCTCGTCCAGTTTCTTTCTTTACCTGTAGACCTTATTTGCCTCCAATTATCTCCTACTACCCTCAAGCTTGTCTCGAACTGATATAACTGTCCATTTACACGTATCCCTCTAAAATTTCCCCACGCTTGTACTTCTGCCTGAGAAAAAGCTAAGCACGGCAATAAAAGAATTAGTACTTGTAAAACACATAATATCCTGGCAAGTAATAAAATAGTCTTCATATAGATAAAAATAATAAATGCAATAACTCCAGACTCTCAAGGCGTATATAGAAATTGCTGGGCTTTTCGTCGACCATTAATTTCCCACGTGATCCAGTATATTTCAGAAGGCAGACTTCGAGGAACACTCATTGAGCGATTGTAAGTACCTTGTATGTGTTGGGACGCTTCTACGATCTCGACCGTTTTTCCCTGAGAATCCATCAATTTAACTGTCAGTTTCACTCGTTCAGGGAAATGGGCAGATAGAGAAATGTGACGTTGAACGGGATTAGGATAGAGAGGGTGAACAATAGACTTCCCAAATACTAGCGGCTGATTAGATGTACTACCTGTTACATTGATGGTATAGGTTGTTTCGCCTTCACATCTACCTGCTCCTTCTGCCCTGATAGTATAAGTAGTCGTAGTCATGGGAAATGCCAGTGGTGTAGAAATAACAGAATCACTAAGTGAAATCGCTGGGGACCATTCATAATAAATAGCACCACTCGCCTGTAACAATACAGTATCTCCAGGATTAATAGTTGTATCTTCAGGACTTATTTGAATAAAAGGAGGTCTGAAAACATCAATTTGTATACTGTCCTCCAATACGCATCCATCTTCCCCAACTACTGTTAGATTATACGTTCCTCCTCCCCTGCTTGCAGTAAACGTCGGGTCCAGGACCGCTGTATCACTCAATCCCAACAATGGCGACCAGCTAATAGATACAGGACTTGCTGTTGTGGATGCATTCAAGGTAATTGATTCACCCAGACATAGCACGGTGTCTTTACCCGCCTCAATAAAGGCATTGGGGTTAATCTCTATATCCACAGTTTTGGTAATCTCTGCTGATCCCGCAGAATTTGAAACGCGGAGCCTTACATCATAGGTACCACTAGCTGGAAATGCAATTCCGGGCGTTGCCTCATTAGAACTAGCTGTAAATCCATCCTCACCCGCCACTTCCCATAAAAATCGATTGGCGGCAGAACAGTCTTCTTCATTATCTTCTACTATGTTGAAGAAGATGCGATTGCTACACGTAGCCGTATTATTAAATTCAAAATCAGCTGTAGGTTGGTTGGGTGCACTTACCGCTGCCAATGCACTTGCTGCATTTACTCTACCTGCTCCCAGTTTACCTGTCAAACTGGGATTTTTTCCACTAATATCATCTGATGTATTCTTGAGGATCTCTTCCAGTTCATCAGGCGTTGCGCATGGATTTACAGACTTCATTAAGCCCAGTAATCCTGCAACAATAGGACTAGAAAATGATGTACCACTGGTACGTGTATATCCATTTCGACCAGAAGTAGGTACAGTAGTACGGATATTCAGACCTGGTGCGGATACATCAACAGAACTGTGATAATTTGAGAAGTTGGTTTTTCTATCTTCTTGGTCGGTAGCAGCCACACTAATTACGTGATTGTATGATGCAGGAAATTGCTCAATATCTTCCCCATCATTTCCAGAAGCAGCGACAAAAACAATCCCCCTTCTATGACCTTCATCAAATAACTCCTGGAATGCCTGCGACCTTCCAAATCCCCCATAAGACATATTGACAATATCTGCACCGGCCTGAATAGCGTATTCTACACCATCAAAAGGGTCTGTTACGATTCTACTGTTTGCCGAGGTGGGATCACTAGTCGCCTTCACCCCCATGATCTTACAGTTGAACCCAATACTTGCTACTCCTCTACCATTGTCCGTTGCAGCGGCTGCACAACCTGCTACCCTGGTGCCATGCGTCAATAACAATGACAATCCACCAGGATTGGGAGTGTTGGTGGCTACGTCATATCCATTGACATCATCTATATACCCATTGCGGTCGTCATCCAATCCATTTCCTGGAATTTCTCCAGGATTTACCCAGATATTGTTTTGTATATCTTCGTGATCTACCATGATAGCATCATCGACAATGGCAATGACTACATCTTCACTGCCTTGTGATATCTCCCATGCTTGTTCTGCTTGAAGTAGTTCCAAATGGTACAGATCATTGAAAATATCGAAATCATTGGGGGTAAATTCAAAGGTTCTATATACGGGTACTCTTTCAGCATATTCCACATAGGAAAGTTGCTCAAGTTGAGCGATCATTGCATCAACCTGATCGCCATCTTTCACAGATAACTCATATATATTCTGTAAGTCAGGAGTAGAAATCTTAGATGCATGTCGGATGGAAGCGGGATTATATCTTCTAAGCATTGTGAAGAGTTCGGTTTCTTCTTTTCCCTCTATTTCATATATCTCAGACTCGCTTTCAAAAGTAGGAATTTGCATATGGGCTTCTGGGCGAATCTTCATATATATTTTTCCTTCCCAGTAATCCTCTTCATAGCTTTGCCCATACATACATGTAGTGATAAGGCAACATATTAAGAATAATGTATAGCTTTTCATCGTCTATCGTATCGAATTTGATTAAGTTTCTTGATGGTGTGATCTAGCGAAGGAATACTTTTTGCGTATGCTGTATTCCATTGCCTTCCCAATGAATAAAATACAATCCAGGAGCCAATTTTGTATCTCTACTCCAAACATATTCAAATCTTCCTTGACCTACTTTACCTGAATATATCTTCTCAATGAGTTTGCCCTGAATACTCTTTAAACTGATATCCATGTGATCGGGGACTTGAAAGTCTGCAGATAAGTAGAAAAGAGCTTCCACTGGGTTGGGATACACAGGATAAATGCTCAGATTACGGGAAAGAAAAGGTTGATTGGATACGTTCTCATCCACAGTAATAAGTACTTCTGATGTAGATGTACATCCTCCTCCACCAGTTCCCACTACTGTGTAACGTGTGGTCGTATCTGGATAAGCCAGAGGATTTGCAATAGTAGTATCACTCAACCCAATCGAAGGGCTCCAAATAAAAGTAAAAGCCCCACTGCCTTCTGCAATATTTAACTGTAAGGTATCATCTGGTTGTATAACTGTATCCTGATCAGGAAGTGTTCTGACGAAGGGATTTCTAAATACATCAATTTGTACACTATCCACCAATGTACATCCATCCCCACCTTCAATGGTGAGTGTATAAGTTCCACCAGCACGTAGGGCCCTGAAGGTAGGCGTAAGAGATTCAGGATTGCTTAATCCTACGATAGGTTCCCAGGAAATGGATTGAATATCGGCTGTAGTTGAACCATTTAATACTACAGAATCTCCCTGACACACAATTTGACCCTCTCCAGCATTGATGAATGCATTAGGATTTACTTGTACATTGACCATTTCTACCATTTCATCTGTACCACCAGTATTACTTACACGCAGAGAAACGGAATATTCACCCGATTCAGGAAATTCAATTAATGGATCTTTTTCATTTGTAACGTATTCAAACCCGTTATCATTGGAAATACTCCAACGGTAGTTAATTGAAAATGCACAAGAACCCGTCCCTGGTTCAGCTTCAAACGTAAAAGGGATTTTATTGCTGCAGGTAGACGTATTATCAAATGAAAAATTGGCAACAGGAGGTGGCGGAGTTCCAGAGCCTTCGGCCAGAGAAGCAGCTAACACAGCAGCAGCAGCATCTATCCTTCCAGCCCCCAGTCGACCAGCAAAGTCGGGATTGACATCATCGATGTTTACTGCGGTTTCGTCCAATATACGTTCTGCTTCATTGGGAGATAAACATGGATTTACCGATTTCATCAATCCCAATAAACCCGCTACAATAGGAGCAGCAAAAGAAGTACCATCATTCGTTCCATATTTACCCGTTGTACCTCCGGTTATCGTACTCAAAATATTATCCCCTGGAGCCATTATATCTACAAAGCCAAAGTTTGAAAATCCTGCTCTGCGATCCGAGCTGGTAGTTGCTCCTACAGAGATCACATGGTTATATCCTGCAGGATATTGAATACCATCCGAATTATCATTTCCTGCAGCAGCTACCAGTATGATACCTCGATTGTGAGCCGCATTCATCAAATTTTGATGGACTTGAGAGGCATTACCTCCTCCCCAAGACATATTGATGATCGTAGCCCCAGCTCGTATGGCATAGTCAACTCCAGCATATCCATCGGAAATATTATCGCTATTGGCATTGGAAGAGGCTCTGATACCCATGATCTTACAATTAAATCCCATAGCTGGAATACCAATTTCATTGTCTGTAGCTGCCGATGCACAACCTGCAACATGCGTACCATGGGAGAATTCTTCACGTGGTGGATTAGGATTGGGATTATCACTGGTTACATCAAATCCATTTACATCATCAATGTATCCATTATTATCATCATCGGCACCATTTCCTGGTATCTCACCAGGATTTACCCAAATATTGTCTCTCAGGTCTTCATGATTGACAAATACTGCGTCATCAACTATGGCGATAACAACATCTTCACTTCCTCGTGTAATATCCCAGGCTTCTTGAGCACCCGTTATTTCCAGGTGATACAAATCATCAAAGTCAGACCAATCATTAGGTAAGTAATAGCTCCTGTCTAAAGGCACCTGCTCTACATATTCTACATACGTAAGCTTCTCAAGGGAACGCTTTAATTGTTGCACCTGGTTTTTTTGAGAAAACGCTATGACATAGGTATAATCTAGCTCGGGACTGCTCGTCTTAAAAGCATGTCTCAATAATTGAAATCCATAAGTCTTTGATAATTGATATAGATCAGGAAAAATCTCTTGATCCAATTGATCAATATCTCTCTGAGCATCTATGTAAGGCAGGCCCTGTGGGATTTTTTGGCGAACTTTGACATATAGTTTTCCATCGACAAATTCCGGATCAACCTCCTGTGTAAATCCCTGATCAATGATTAATACTCCTATTATTGTAAGAAAAAGTGTAACAATTTGCTTCATTTGAATGCTTTTTTATCAAAAATAAGTAATTCATCTCACTATTCAACGGATAATATTCATGCATCAGGGCAAACGCACTAAAATTATTAATAGCTAGTAATCAATCGCCAGGGTGATCCAATGATTAGATATTTAAAGCATAATTAATCAATAATGAACCATTTATAAGATTTGGTGATATTGCCCTACTCATGCATTAAAATAGAAAATACTATCGATGCCAAAGAAGATCTGCCAGCACTACCATGCCAATAATAAAAGAAATAATGACTGTCATTAGTAAAAATATCTTTCTGGGAGACTTTGGTTTTTCACCAAATACCTTTCCAGTCTGACCATTGACTAAAAATTGATATGCTTTTCCCCTGTAAGTATATAAAGCGACCCAAACCGGTAGAAAAATGTGCTGTAAATCCATGTAAAAGGTTTCAGAAGCAACTTTTAACTCCTCAGGCCTCTTATTATAAACTCTTTTTTTGACTTCAGCATTAAGGGATTTATTTATCTTGTTCTTTTGCCAGTTTTTGAGTGTCCTGTCTACACTCTTGGTATATAATTCATACGACCAACCTTCAAGATAACCGGGAGCAAAATCTACTAATTCTTTTAAATTGAAGTCATTGATCCCATTTATCAAATCATTGGGAATACCCGATGATGCGGATGATAGCAACGAATCTTGTTTGGTTTCAAAATATCCACTGGTAAAATATATCCTATCTTCTTTGCCCTTGCCTTTTCCTTTGTCTTCGATCTCAGGTGCCAGATACCAAGATACGCGGAATTTGGCTTCTTTGAGAAAGAAAAAAGGAATGTATATTCCAATAATTGACTGTTCTTGCACAATATCATTCAACAAAGAGGGACTTAAAAAAGTATCCTTTTTCAACCATCCGTTAAATTTATCTTTTACTTCCTGAAAGGACACACTGAAAGGTATGATACTATGGGGATAAATTACCGTTTCTTCCGGGCCTTTTTCACTCCAAGATTTTTTAGAATTCTTTTCAGAGGGTCTTTCTTTCAGAGGCATACCACAGAAGGGACATGCTTCTGTACTCTGATGAGCTTGCTGGATGACTATCTGAGCATTACAAGTCTGATTTGCAGGTAGTTTACCCTTTTCAGATTCATATATTGTATCGCCTGTGTGTAATCCTTGATTCTGTTTTCTGATATCAAAAAAAGAGCTTAGACTTACAGGCTTAACTGACTCTGCCCTTAAATCTCTTACAAACTCGCATTTTCCGCATTTCAACAATACTTTTTCATCACTCCCAGACCTCTCATCTTTAACAAATTCCATTACTCCTCCACAATTTGCGCATAAAGGCGTTATGGACTTCATCTTTTTACCCTGCTTATCCTGAAAAGACCTTAATCCAGCTAATGCCATGAAAACATGCCATACATACAAAGTAGGCTCCCAAACGTACTTCTTAAGATGTGTTTTCTGTATCTTCATGATGCTAAATCATCTGTATATATCAAAACCAATCTATACATAAACATACCGAAAATAAAAGCTCAAGTATTAATTCAAAAGGTCTACGATCATTTTATACCAATATTTTTAGACCAATATGCTATTTTCCAAAAATTTTTTCCAAATTTACCAAAAATCATATCATTTCGATAATTAGCATGCCCAAAACTAAATCAATCTATATCTGTCAAAATTGCGGTGCCAAGCATGTTAAATGGCAAGGGCAATGCAATAGCTGTGGAGAATGGAATACACTGGTTGAGGAATTGGATTTGCCCACATCATCACCCAGAGGAAACATACTAAAGAAAGAAAAAGCCAAACCGAGAAAATTGGTAGATATAGATTCTATCGGCTATCAACGTACTTCCACTCCTGATGATGAATTCAATCGTGTATTGGGTGGGGGTATAGTTGCTGGTGCCGTCATGTTACTGGGAGGAGAACCCGGAATAGGAAAATCAACCCTATTGCTACAATTGGCATTACAAATGTCTCAAAAAATTCTATATGTGTCAGGAGAAGAATCTGAACAACAGATTAAAATGCGTGCAGAACGGGTACCATCCCACAATGAGAATCTCTACATCATTTCCGAAACATCCTTAGAAGCTATTCTGGACTCCTATGATGATGTGACACCTGATATCATCATTATCGACTCGATACAGACTGTACAGACTTCCCTTTTAGAATCTGCTCCAGGAAGTGTCTCTCAGGTCAGAGAGTGTGCATCCCAACTTATTCGATTAGCCAAAAGCCAGGGTATACCCATCTTTTTGGTGGGCCACATTACAAAGGAAGGCATGCTTGCAGGTCCAAAGGTTTTGGAACATATGGTAGACACTGTGTTGAGTTTTGAAGGTGATCGACATAACAGCTATAGAATAGTTCGCACTCAGAAAAATCGTTTCGGTAGTACGATGGAAATGGGAATCTATGAGATGATCCATCAGGGCTTGAGAGAAGTTACCAATCCCTCTGAAATCTTCTTAACAGATGGAGAAGAACTCTTCAGTGGCGTATCTATAGCATCTACGCTGGAAGGTATGCGCCCCCTTTTAATAGAAACTCAGGCATTAGTCGCTCCCTCTGCATTCGGTACTCCACAGCGTTCTGCCACTGGATTTGACTTGCGCAGACTCAATATGTTATTGGCGGTACTTGAAAAACGTTGCGGTTTCCAATTGGGACAAAAAGACGTTTTTATTAATATAGTAGGTGGTGTAAAAGTAGAGGATCCGGCATTGGATTTGGCACTGGTCGTATCTATTGTATCTTCCTTACATGATATTTCGTTGGATAAACGTAAAGTGTTTGCCGCGGAAGTAGGCCTCTCAGGTGAGATACGACCCGTTAACAGGATAGAACCCAGAATTGCTGAAGCAGCAAAGCTCGGTTTTAAAGAAATGTACATTTCTAGCCAGCAGAGCAGTTCCTTAAAAAGGCAATTTCCAGATATAAAGATCACAGGTGTTCAAAAATTAGTGGAAGTTTTTAGATCCGTATTTGCTGATCATTAAAGGCTGTTGAATGGGAAAAAAACTGAAAATTATCCCTCGTATGAAAACACATTATTACATAACATACATCATTCTATGGGTGGGAGTGGGGTGTGGAAGTATTACAGAATCAAGTAATCCTCTGCTACCTGTAAGAGAAGGAAACCTTTATGGTTTTATCAATAAGAGTGGTAGTCTCATCATCAACCACCAATTTGCCTATGCCCTACCCTTTTCAAATGGTTTGGCAGCAGTAAATATTGGCGGTACACCTAACGGAGATGATATGCCTATTGATGGAAAGTGGGGATTTATCAACACCGATGGGACAATTGTAATCAACCCCGTATATCTTTCCCCTCCCAATGGAGCTCTTCCTTACAACAACAGCCAAATCTCTCAAGTCATGCATGAAGGGTATAGATTCTCCCAAGGCCTGGCTGCAGTCTACACTGAAGCCAATGAATGGATATATATAGATAGTACAGGTAACACTCATATTTCCGATCTAAATATCCAGGCAGCCAGGAGATTTACCGATGAAGGCCTTGCAGCTGTCTACATTGAAGGGAAATGGGGATATGTCAATAAAAAAGGTAGACTCCAAATACCTCCTACCTATCGATTTCCCGTTGATTTCAAAGATAGCCTGGCCATGGTCATGACAGATAATTATAATTTGATATGTATAGATGTATATGGAAATCCACAATATGAAAGATTTAGGATGGTGGCACCTTTCAATGATAATATCGCAGTCATAAGTTCAAAATTTCGTGGCCAAAATACTAACCTTAGAGATGAATTTAAATACTCCCTTATTGATAGAGATGGCAATATCCTTTTTGAGCCACAGTTTGAACAATTAGGACGGTTTGGCAACGGCCTTTGTCCTGCATTAGTTGGGGGGAAGCCTTCTCGCATAACAGATTACCCAAGAGATATAGCGTTAACGGAATCGAGTGGAGGGCGATGGGGGTTTATTGATAGTACAGGACATTTCATTATTAACCCAATTTATACGGATGCAAAAGGGTTTAGTGAAGGATTAGCTGCTGTCAAACAGGGAGGAGATTGGGGTTTTATTAATATCGAAGGAGATTGGATAGTAGAACCTGGCTTCCGAAGAGTGGGATATTTTGAGGATGGGTTGTGCTTAGTTACGCTCGGTTTACGTTTTAATCAATATTTTGATCACCTAGCCTATATCAATACCGCTGGCAATGTAATTTGGATCAAAGATAAATAAGTAAATCGACATATTTAAATATATCCATCCACTTAGTTCAGGTTTAGGAATTAGATAATAAAAGTTAAACCTATATATGTTCTAGCCAGATGTACATCCATCGAATGAGCCCTGAAGAAGAAAATGTCCTCATTCAGTTGAAACCATCCGAATCACTAACAAGGATATTGCCTTACTCCAACAGCGCTTTATAACTGAAAACCCTTTGCATTGCGCATCCTGATCATGGAAAAGTTCAGGCTCGATTCAGTTACCTGGCGATATAAGGGGAGTAGCGTTGGCGTAATTCTCAGTTCTACATCCAACTTCAGTAATTCATTGGGAAGGTCTAGCAATTCTCTACAAGCAATAGGCGTCACCTCATATTCACTGATATAATATCCGGCTGGTACATTGTGTATCTGAAAAGATTCAATTGGAAATTCATATTCATAAAGCGTCGTATTTTGAAGTATCTCCCACCACCCGGATTCTATAACCAATATATAATGGGCATCACTATACCCTATAAAGCGTTCTCTATCACTTTTTGATGTATCTTTTGTAACATGATAGGCGATTCTGGGGCAATTTCTGGGAAATAAATAATTCTGTCTATAGCTATTGCTAATAGCCCATACACTGGGATTGGGAAGTGTTTGATGAGGTCTTGGGTAAAAAATCGGAATATTTGCCTCTTCACTAAAGTGGAATAAGCGTAATTTCATTTAATGTAAGAGTTTCAAAGCAAGTGTTTTCAATACATGTCTTTCCCCCATTTGTGTGTTAATCACTCCTTTTAACGATTGATCTGCTTCATGAACGAATTGAATATTTCTATAAATTTTTGACAAAGAATAATACTGTTTGGCCGTTGCGTAATCCTTAGCGGCAAAGTAGTTAACGTTTAACTGATTTTTAATAGAATTGGGATCTCTGAGATTAAAAGTATGTACAATTGCCAAATTGTGATAAAATCTAAATAAGTTACTGATAGTGAGTATAGGAGGATTAATTTTTGTATTCTGAGTGAGCCTGTCCATGATCAAATGAACGCGGTATTCGTCTTTAATACTTAATGCATGGATAAGTTCAAATACATTAAACTCTTTGTCAACGTTAATCATTTCAAATACAAACTCCTTTGTTAAAGCCTGTTGATGAGTAGCCCTGAGATAGATCAACATCTTATTTAGTTCATTCTCTATTAAGTGAAGATTAATTCCCAAATTACTCGTTAAAATCAAAGGAATACCCGGATCATACTTGATGGCATGTTGTTGTAGCAATCCCTCAATCCACTGCTGCACATCCCTATCATATAATTTTTTGGCATAGAATGTAACACATTCTTTTGACATTCCTGTAACTACGGACTTGGGTAACCCTGTATGTTTCCCTTTAAAGGCCATAACCAATACCGTTGTGGAGACGGGTCGTTTGAGATAATTTACTAACCTTTCCCACTCCTTTTTATTCACTTGATGTGCTTCTTTCAACAACACTAATCTCCGCTCGGCCATTACCGGAAAACTCTGACATGCATTTAATATGGAAGGTATAGATGCCTCTGCTCCATAGAAAACTTCGCGATTGAAAGCAGCTTCGCTTTCAGATATCACAGAGGTTTCTAACATCTCTACGATTCGATCAATAAAATAGGTCTCCTCTCCATGCAGATAATACACCGGAGCAAAAACGCCACTGGCAACCTGTTGCTGGATCTCATTGAATTGCATGACTGATAAATTAACTCATTGATTAGTTTAAGTGCTTTTTAAAAAAGGCCTGTGAAACCTCAATTACTTGATCTAATTGTGGATTACTCCCATTAAAGGGGTGAGTAGCCCCAAATGTATGCCCTGCATCTGGAATGAGTCTAAAAGTTGTTAGCGATGATTCTGCAAAAATATTCAATTGCTCAGCTTCATACATAGGAACAGTCTCGTCTTCATATCCATGTACGATTAAATAAGGTTTTTCCAAATTACTCACTGCATCGAGGATGTTCAAACTTGTCCTCGAATGACGTTCAATATCCTCCAGGATCTTTTTCCCAGCTTTAAGTACTTGCCCAGTTCTGGAATTCACAATTTCAAGATATCCCTTTTTCTTCCATTCATCGCGAACCTCTTTACTGTAACGATCAAAGGTAGATACAGCTCCCCATGTAATGACTGCATCGATATATAAAGTGTCATGGGCAGCTAATATAGCTATTCCTCCCCCCCTGCTATGTCCCAACAATCCCAATGGTTGCGAAAGAGCCTCTCCAAAATAGTCCGTTTCCTTTATCAACCTAATGATCTCCTTTGCTTCCGATACCTCCAAGGAAAAAGTATTCTGCTCAAATAATTCCAATTCAGTAAACACTTCTCCATGACCTTGAATTCCATTATGAGAAAAATTCATCGCAATTACATCAAACCCATGTTCGTTCAGAGTTTGCGCTACAAAGGGAAAGAATCCCCATTCCTTGAATCCTTTAAGACCATGGAGCAATAGTATACAGGGTCTGGTATTAAAATTTTCTTTTCCATATAGAGTCAGCGGTATGGTAAAGCCTGAATTTGACGTGTACAAATAGTCCTTCTTCATCTACTGATATTCTGTTATTTACTTATTAAAAAATTCATCTGCATTTTCATGACCAAATCTACCCCTTAGCGGAACAAATTTAAAAGGATGATACTTCCTAATTTCGTATTCCTGTTTGCTTTTTCTAATCACCAATGTCATAAATTGCTGGTCCAAATCTCCTACGGGCATTACCAGCCTGCCTCCTATTTCCAATTGTTCTTTCATTACAAGCGGCACATCGGGCCCACCGGCAGTTACTATGATTCCGTCATAGGGTTGATACCTCTTCCAGCCCTGGGAGCCATCTCCACAATACATCTTGGGTTGAAACCCTAAATCCGCTAAACGTTGCTTAGCTTCCCGATGCAGTAAGGGATCCATTTCTACCGTAAATAATCTACAGCCCATTTCACATAAGATGGCAGCCTGATAACCAGAACCTGTACCTATCTCCAATACTTTCATTTTGGGAAAAGGATCTAGTAATTCAGTTTGATATGCGACTGTAAATGGTTGGCTTATTGTCTGATAACTAGCAATGGGAAGTGCCTTATCTTCATAAGCCTCATCTTCCAGTACACTGTCTACAAAATAATGTCTCGGAATCTTCCCAATCGCATCCAACAATGCCTCATGAGATATACCCTTAGACTTTAGCTGTTCTACAAGCCTCTTCCTACTACCTTTGTGTTTATATGTATCTAACAATATCTATAGCTTAAATGATAATTAGGAATGCCTGATGCATTATAGGCTAAAGTTAGGGATTAAAAAAATTAAGGCGCAAAACATAGTTCTGCACCTTAACTAACGCAAAAATATCTTATACCATTAGGCAGAAAAAGACGTACCGCAACCGCAGGTACTTGTAGCATTAGGATTGTTAAAGATGAACCCCCTATCGTTCAGGCCATGTTGATAATCTACTTCCATACCTGAAACGTACAATGCATGCTTTTTATCTACCAGTACATGTATTCCTTCAAAATCAAAAACCATATCATCATCCCCTTTTGAATCAAATTCAATAATATAAGAGAGGCCTGCACAACCTCCGCCTTTTACACCTACTCTTAAAAACTGCTCCCCCTCAGATTGGGCTTCCAACAACGTTTTTATCTCCTTAATTGCACTATCAGTCAACTTGATTATCTCCATTTCTTGATTCATGATCATACTAAGACTTTTCTGTTCTAAACGTAAATATATATATTTAGTTTGATTCTAAACAAGGGACAATATAGACAATGACACTTAGATCAAAAAACATATTTCCCCCATTATCTAATGATGAATGGTGGGAAAAAATAAAATTGGAACTGAAAGGCAAGGATCCCGAAACAGTATATTGGAAAACTGAAGAGGGGTTTACCTTGAAACCTTTCTACACAAAAGATGACCTGAATACATTTCAGGATACAATGAGCTATCGCAATAATCTATTACTGCATAGTCTACAACACTCCAATAGCGGAATTGGCAATCCTATCATACCCCTAAATTGCGAGTTTCCAACATCGGTATTAGCGTACCTTGGCTCAGAAGTAGATAAAGGTTCGAATATTTTTTATCTGTATACAGGCAATACTATTCCTTCTGATAATGAGTGGCTTGTGCTTTTTTCGTCTATTCTTCAGGTCCCACATCATAGATTTTATCTTTCTTATGGTCTATATCAGAACCTCATTTCACGAACATTTGATATACCTGCATCTACCCAACCTCTCATCCATGCCTATAAATATACATTGCACCACGCGGAGAATAACTATGGAATAGATATCCGTTTTGTTTATGAACAGGGAGGGTCCATGTGTTTGCAATTAGCTGTTCTATTGTCAGGTATAGTAGATCTTTATGAACAAACAGAGAAAAACAAGCAAAAACTGGGTATATTCAACCGTGATACGTTTACTATTCACTTATCAGTAAGTACACAGCTATTATTAGAAATAGCTAAATTAAGGGCTATACGGATACTTTATGACCTTTTGATGAGGGAGCTCTCTGTAGAGACATATCCTGCAATACATCTTGTTGCACATACTGCCAACAGGGACCAGGCATCTTATGATATACACAATAATATAATTAGAAATACCATTGCTGCATTATCTGGTATTTGGGGAGGCTGTCAGGAAATATGTGTACTTCCTCATATTGGCGCTCAGCAGCCAGTAGATTCATTTGCTACAAGAATTGCCAGAAACATTCCTCTATTACTAACCCACGAATCACATGTTGATAAAGTCTTAGACCCTTGGGCTGGTTCTTACCATTTGGAAATTATGACAGATCATATAATAAATCAGAGTTGGGAACTCTTTCATGCACTTGAAACAGAAGGGGGGACCAGAATTGCCTGGGAAAAAGGCTGGTTACAGGAACAACTGGAGAGGTTCAAACACGCATCAACATCCCACTATCGTCAGGGGAAAAAGGAGAAAATAGGAGTTTCTATCTATTCTCCAGAAGATGTCATCATTCCAGAGGAAGTCCTTACCCAATTATTTTAAATCATATTATGAGACCCATATTTAACAAACATATTGACAGAAGGGATGATGAAAAGAAAACGCTCGATATATCCAACTCCGTTTGGGAAACGGCAGAAGGAATCCCTGTATCTGCCTTTTATACATCAGCGGATCTTCAGAAGATATCGCACATATCATACGGAGCTGGAATACCTCCTTACCTAAGAGGGCCTTATGCAAGCATGTATACAGCTCGTCCCTGGACTATACGACAATATGCTGGGTTTTCAACCGCAAAAGAATCCAATGAATTCTACAGAAAAAATCTTGCCGCCGGTCAAAAAGGGTTATCAGTGGCATTTGATCTGGCCACACATAGAGGATACGATTCAGACCATCCCAGGGTTGAGGGAGATGTAGGGAAAGCCGGCGTAGCCATTGATACGATAGAAGACATGAAAATCTTATTTGAGGGGATACCCTTAGATAAAACCTCAGTTTCTATGACTATGAATGGTGCTGTTATACCCATTATGGCATTTTTTATTGCAGTAGCAGAAGAACAAGGTATTCAAGCTTCAGCTCTCACAGGAACTATTCAAAATGATGTTCTCAAAGAGTTTATGGTGAGAAACACCTATATATATCCTCCAGAACAATCTATGAGGATTATAGGTGATATTTTTTCTTATGCCTCCAAATACATGCCTAAATTCAATACTATTTCTGTAAGTGGATATCATATGCATGAGGCTGGTGCTACAGCAGATATTGAACTTGCCTATACCCTAGCTGATGGATGGGAATACATACGAACAGGTATAAATGCTGGACTTAAGGTAGACGATTTTGCTCCGAGAATATCATTTTTTTGGGCAACGGGAATGAATCTTATGATGGAAGTTGCAAAGTTAAGAGCAGGAAGAGTGATGTGGGCAAATATTGTCAACTCATTTCACCCCCAAAACCCAAAATCCCTTTCATTAAGAGCTCATTGTCAAACATCTGGATACAGTCTTACACAGCAAGATCCCTACAATAATATTGCTCGAACATGTATAGAGGCTATAGCTGCTGTTTTAGGTCATACACAGTCTCTGCATACTAATTCTTTCGATGAAGCCATTGCTCTCCCTACCCCGTTTTCAGCGAGAATTGCAAGGAATACACAACTTATATTACAATACGAGACAGACCTTTGTAAAGCAATTGATCCTCTGGGGGGGGCATTTTACCTCGAGAAACTTACGAATGACCTCATTCTTAAAGCCTGGGATCATATCGATGAAGTAGAGTCATATGGAGGTATGTCTAAAGCGATAGAGGCAGGTATCCCAAAGTTGCGAATCGAAGAATCAGCCGCTGAAAAACAGGCCAGGTTAGATGCCGGTAAAGATATCCTGGTGGGAGTGAATGCTTTTGAAAATGATCAAACTCCGGATTTTGAATTACTGGAGGTTGATAATCAGGAGGTTAAAAAATCTCAGATAAATCGATTGAAGGTAATAAAGGAATCAAGAGATCCCGAACGTGTAGCACATATACTTAATAGATTGAAAACCTGCGCAGGACTTCCAAACGAAAATTTGTTAGAAATAGCTGTAGAAGCTGCAAAGACAAGAGCCACACTAGGAGAAATATCTTATGCACTCGAGGAAGTATTTGGAAGATATCAGGCTTCTACACAAGTAATCAGTGGAGTTTATGACCAAAAGATGAAAAACGATCCTACCTATGAACAAGCAAGACACTTGGCAGATACCTTTGCAGATTGGGATGGAAGGCGACCTAGAATACTCATAGTAAAAATGGGACAAGATGGACATGACAGAGGAGCAAAGATTATCGCTACAGCATTTGCAGATATTGGATTCGATGTAGACTTAGGACCTCTTTTTCAAATGCCTGATGAAGCTGCTCGCCAAGCAGTTGAGAATGATGTGCATATTGTAGGGATATCCAGCCTTGCCGCAGGACATAAAACGCTGATCCCAGAATTGATACAATCGCTAAAGGAACTGGGGAGACCCGATATAAAAGTCGTAGTTGGAGGAATTATTCCTCCAAATGATCATGACATGTTGATACAAAAGGGAGTACTCAGTATTGTTAACCCAGGAACCCCTATCTCATCCGCTGCAATTGATATTTTGAACAAATTACTTCCACCTTCTTCTTGATCATTTCAAATAAGATCCTACTAGACTCACTTAGTTTCAGGTTACAAGCAATGAAAGATATTACAGCATTTCCTTTCCCTTTAAATACCAGCCTTTGTAGGAGTTGTAAAAACAATAAAATCATCCAAAATAAAAGAGGCAGCATATTTTTCCTATGCCTTAAACACAAACAAAACCCCGAATTTTCTAAATACCCTCCACAACCTGTACACACATGTCAGGGATTTGAGTATATGGATGATACGTCATAACTTCCACTATTTCTCTACTACTACTGGTTTTTTCACATTCACAATTTGATCGAGAAAGATCCAACTTTTCCTCTTTTCATGTAATTGTTGCTTACCTAAACTACTTATTTTATATAGTTTTTGACGATTTCCAAATCGAGCATCTCCCTCTCTCCAATAAGATTCTACCAATTTTTTCTGTTCCATCATATGTAGAATAGACGATAAATGTCCATATTCCCACTTGATATAACCCTTTGATACTTTGATCAATACCGCTCTTATATCTTCAAACTCCATAGATTGCTTCTCTAAGATACTGAATATCAGTAGGTCTGATGAAGCTTTTACTAATTCTTCCGATACTGTTTTCATATTCCTGAAATAACAATGTGAGCAAATAATATATTTTTGACTTTAAAATATTTTTGCGCTAATTAGTCTTATGAATTCGTTAATATATATATATTAGCTAAAGTAAATGAGACATATTTTAATATTTCTAAACTTGCTACTGTTAGTTTTTTTGATTATTGGTATTGCGAATGCACAAGAATCTACCCTGAGAAAAGTAAAAATACAGATTTATCGCGAAGGATCAGATGGTAAAATTATACAAAAAGACACCTTGGTTTTACTTGAAGACTTGGATGATATACAGAAACTTATGGGACAATTAAGTATTGAAGATAGTCAAACGGGTGCATTTTTAATCGACAATAGAAATATCACGATTAATAGCAATATAGAAGATGGTACAAAACGAGTTAATATCGTACGTATTCAAGGGGACGAGCTATCTTCCCTAGACTCTGCAACCCTCGCAAAAGTTGATACGGCGTTCAAGACAGCCAATATTCAAACTCCCTCCTCACAATATGCAGCAAATGCTGATAGCACAGGGAGGAAGACTACCACAAAACAGGATCAATATATTGCTGATTGGGATTCTACCACGTTGACTTCAGACGATTTTGAAAAGAAAAAAGTAATCTTGCAAAAAAAGGATTTTTCAGAAAACATAGAGAAAGACCTAAACGAAACGTTGGAAGAATCAGAAATCAAATCCTTGTTAAATGAAATGGATGTTGACATTCAGATCGCTGGCGAACGTCCCGTGGATACAATTCACGTTGAGAAAAATTCTTCCGTATCATATTCATTACAACCCTTGACTAACAATGACTTCGAATTGCTTAAACCTTTTGAGAAATTGGGACTGGAAGACACACTTTCTATCGACAATCCTAGCTTTCTTCCGATTGAAGATATATATCTCTTAAACGTTGACTTGCCTGATTCCGGAGATCTGGCAGTTTATATTCGGGATGTTACGGGAAATATCATATTTCAAGATATTCAAAAATCGTTTTCAGGTAATTACAGAAAAGAAATAACTATTTCAGAAGGAAATGGCACCCTACTCTTTCTCAATATCGCGCAAAATGGTAAAATGAAAACGTTCAAAGTATCTAAAACAGAAAAACAAAAATAGGAGAAGTTTAACAAACTATGGGGTGGCAGGTTTAAGATTTATTAACTTATTGTAAGTTGCAATTTGTATTTTATAAATTGCACAAAGAGTTTATATCATTACTTACTGTTAAGCTTATATTTGTTCATGCTATGGAATTGGAAGAAGCCAGAGAAAGATTTATTCAGGCATGGGGGGCATTAGGCACAAATTGGGGGATCAATAGGACCATGGCCCAGATACATGCGTTGCTACTCATAGCACCTGAGTCATTGAGTGCCGATGAGATTATGGAAGCACTCAATATTTCTCGTGGTAACGCGAATATGAATATCCGTGCGCTGATCAACTGGGGTCTGGTAAAAAAAGAGCATAAACCTAAAGAAAGAAGAGAATATTTTTATGCTGAGAAAGATATTTGGCAAGTAGCTAAACAGGTGACAATAGAACGTAGAAAGCGCGAACTCAAACCTGTATTAAAAGTTCTTAAGGAACTTAAGGAAGTAGAAGGAGATCAAGACGACACAGATGTAAAAGCATTCATTCAATCTGTGGATAATTTAGAAAAAATAGTTGTACAAACAGATAAAATTTTAGAAATTATACTTAAATCTGATCAACAATGGTTTTTTGAAACGTTGATCAATGTATTTAAAGACAAACTTTAGACACGCTGTATGATTGTGTATAAAGGGATTCACAAATCCTTTATTTACCTTGCCTTGCTATATTTCGTTTGTATAGTTCTACCCGGAACAATGCTGGGCCAAATACGCGTCCAGAGTCCTGATAGCATTCACTACAGGAGAATTTCAACTATCGCTGAACAATTAGAATATAATCATAAACTTTCCCAACGAAAACTGGAGTATCTAGCTACAATCAACCAATGGCAGCTGAAAAAGAAGGTAAATAAAACACAATATTTATTATTAAAGCATATAGATCACCAAAATTTACCCGTCTATCTGACTACCTTTAATATTAATGCCGCCAGAACGATCAATACAGATAAAATAAAATCGGGTGGATCCCTGAAGCTAAATTTGAGTGGAAAAGGTGTGTACATGGGAGAATGGGATCAGGGTATTCCCATGGCAAATCACGATTATCTCAAGGATAGGGTCATCTTAGGTGAGATCAGTGATACCACCGCTCATGCAACACACGTTGCAGGGACACTTGTCGGCAAAGGCATCAATAGCAACTACGATGGGATGGCCACAGAGGCTACCCTCGTTGCATATGATTGGGAAAATTCTGAGGGTGAAATGCTTGATGAAGTCCTCAATGGCATGATACTCTCCAATCATTCCTATGGTACAGCTGCTGGTTGGCTTTTCAATAGTGAAAAGGATCAGTGGCAGTGGTTAGGCAACCCTGGCTTCACAGAAGATTATAAATTTGGTTATTATGGTTCACTGAGTCAAGCATTTGATTATGTAGCATTCAATGCCCCCGAGCATCTGATTGTCGTAGGAGCTGGTAATGATAGAATAGACAAAGGACCTGCAGCAGGTACTACGTATCTGGACGTAAATGATCAACCGTCTACTGAAGCTCGCATGCCAGATGGAGGAGAAGATGGATTTGACTGCATTCCTTCGTCCAGCACTGCAAAAAATGTTCTTACTGTAGGAGCTATCAATGATATACCAAAGGGTTATACCTCCTCTGCCGATGTAAAAATGACAAATTTTAGTGGATGGGGTCCTACAGATGATGGACGAATTAAACCTGATATTGTAGCTAATGGAAATGCCATTGCCTCTCCATATTATGATATATCGCAGCCTACCGTTACAAATCTTGTAGCTCAACTTTCAGGAACCTCTTTTGCTGCTCCATCGGTAACGGGCTCTCTGGCACTTCTACAAGAATACTACAACAACTCAAGAGGTTCTTTTATGAATGCCTCTACGCTCAAAGCTCTGGTAATACATACTGCAGAAGAATCAGGCCCTTCAGAGGGACCAGATTATATGTATGGTTGGGGATTGATGAATTCTGCGAAAGCAGCTCAGCTTATATCTTCAAGCCTAGAGGGGACAACAAGTAAAATCATAGAATCTACACTATCAGAAGGAGCTAGCTTCCAAACCAGTATCTATTATGCAGGAGAAAAGAACCTGGAAGCTACCCTTACCTGGACTGATCCGCCAGCCAAACCCTTAATATCCAATGTACTAAATAACTCATCTCCCAGATTGATCAATGATTTGGATATTAGGATTATATCGACCACTACCAACCAAACCTACTTCCCTTATATTCTTGATCCCGCAAATCCCAACAATGCAGCACAAAAAGGGGATAACACCCTAGATAATGTTGAAAAAATCTATTTAAATGATATTCCCGCTGGGGAATATATCGTTCAGATATCTCATAAAGGCACGTTGAAAGACCCTACTCAGCAATTTTCACTGATAATATCTGGAATAGATGCCGCACCTACAATTTCCGATGTTGACAAGGCAGAACTCATCAAAATTTATAATAACACCGATGGAGACAATTGGAATGAGTCATGGAACCTTGACGCTCCAGTAAACACATGGACAGGTGTAACGCTATCTTCTGAAGGCAAGGTATTATCTCTCCAACTTTCTAATAATAACCTTAGCGGTATTTTTCCAAGTATTAACCTTCCTGATCTTACTGATCTAAATTGTTCTGGGAATAATTTAGAAGGCATGTCAGCACCCACACATACTCAGATACTGAATTCCCTATCTCTGTTTGAAAATCAAATGGATTTTAATGATCTCATTCCGTTGGTGGATAAGGCTTCTTCATTTGAATACGTTCCCCAGGATAGTATAGGAACTCGTATCTATCAGACATTTACAGCAGGCAATGATTTACGTTTATCCTTACAGCCTATATATCAAGTAGATAATGCAAAGTATACATGGCTAAAGTCAGGTAAGATAATTGCTTCAGGCGCTTCTGCTAACTTGACCATACAAAATATTACGCCTGCTGATTCGGGAATATATTACCTTGAGATTACGCATCCTGCCCTTCCAGCTCTCACCATACACCACAAACCCTTTATAGTATCAGTAGTGACTCCAGATTGTACTATTGATTCAGATTTACAATGGACAGATGCCAAATGCAATAAAAATAACGGTGCCATAAACCTCAATATTCAAAATAATGATATACCCATTTCTATTTCCTGGAATACAGGAGATACAACTGGATTGATCAATCAATTGGCACCTGGCACCTACACTGCCGAAATATCCGACGCTAACGGTTGTTCAATTACCGTTTCACAAGAGATAAAAGAGATTCCAATACCCCAGGTGAGTATTGATGCTGTTGATGGTGCAGCTTGTGGAAAAGAAGATGGCATTGCAAGTATTATCATTACTTCAGGTGTACCTCCCTACAACATACAATGGGAAACGGGCCAGAAAACACGCATAGCAAATAATCTCCCTCCCGGAAATCACACGGTTACAATAAGTGATGCTAATGAGTGTATCGCACAAACAGAGGTGATTATTGAAGAAGTAGATGGCCCTGTGATTGTAGAGAAAAATACTGTGGATGCAGTCTGCGGCCAACAAAATGGGGAAGCATCTATTGAAGTGAACCAAGGTACTCCCCCTTATATTATCAAATGGGAACATGGTCCTAATAGTGCCGAGGTCTCAAATCTTTCTCCTGGAAAATATTCGTTTTCAATTAGCGACCAAAGAGGATGTACAATTAGTGATTCTGTTTCTATTAATAATAAGGGAGCTCCAGTAGTGGAGATAGTTGAACAATCTTTGGATGCCTGTGGGAAATCTAATGGAATGGCTACCTTAAGTGTGACAGGTGGGATACCTCCCTATAAGGTAACATGGCCTGATGGACAGACAGGCTTTACTGGTAGAGGGCTGCCAGGTGGGGCTCACTTAGTAACTATTTCAGACAGTAATGCATGTATTACATTAAAAGAAGTAATTATCGACAAAAGAGATAGTATTGAACTTGATTTGGTTGCAGTTTCAGATGCTACGTGTAATCAAAATAATGGCAATGCTATTATCAATGTAGAAGGTGGAGATGGAAAGCTTTCTATCAATTGGAGCCATGGTGCCAATGGAGAAACTGTAAATGGACTGGTTCCGGGTGAATACTTGGCTTGGGCTACAGATAGTGCTGGATGTAGCGATACAATTGTGGTTAATATCGAAAATCAAGGTAACAAGCCCATTGCAGATTTCGAAACAATACAAGAAGGGCTCAAAGTAACTTTTAGAAATACATCGATGCATGGAAGTATCTTTAAATGGGATTTCGGGAACGGGATGTGGTCCACGTTAGAAAATCCATTAATCATTTTTTCATCTCCAGGAGAATATGATATTCAGCTAGTTGCTGCAAGTGAATCATGTGGCATAGATACCGCTCAGTACACAATCATGGTAGAAAATAATATAGCTACTTCTATATCGAGTTTAGATGAGGGGAGTATTTATCTTTACCCCATACCGACAAGAGATATACTTTACCTGAATATTGATCCTACATTAACAGTGACCTTACTCGAAGTATTTGATACTGTGGGAAAACTTACTTTACAAAAACGCATGTATACCACTCGTACTAATAACATAGATCTTCCCATTCGTAATATTTCCGATGGTATATATTTTCTAAAAGTCACTACTATTCAGGGAGAGGGGTATTATAAATTTTATAAAAATTAGCCGTTTTCTCGATAAAAAAGCTCTTTGCAACAAATCGGGTGCCAAATTTATCAATTTAGAAAAAAGATATTGTTTTTCACGTTAAGTAATCCCATATTTAAGGTCAAAGCTTATAGGACATTTGCGTTATATTAAGTTACATTTTTATCATAAATATTTACGTATCAATCATTTATGATTGCACATCGTTTTATAAAACGAAATGTAATGTAAATTTTATATCGACAACCAAGACGCCCTCTTTTTGGTAAATATTTCGATCAAGGTATGCTCAAGCAGAATCAGCAGTTAAAACTCATACAAAAAATATCACCTCAGCAAATTCAGTTTATTAAGTTGCTGCAGGTACCTACTGCTTCCTTAGATCAACGGATAAAAGAAGAAATTGAACAAAATCCTGCGTTAGAAGATGATCGAATGGCATATGCTGAAAAAAGTAAGGACGAATATGCAGATTTGGATAAAAAAGAGGGAGAGGAAACGAAGAATGACGATAGTAAAGAGAATGATACTGAATTAGAAGAGTATCTTTCTAATGATTATTTTGATTATCGAACGCATATCCCTAAGAAGGGTGAAGATGATGATGATGACTATGAGGCTCCTATTGTCCAAATGCGTTCATTATATGACAATTTAAAAGAACAACTTTCACTACTCAATCTTCACGATACAGAACGTCAAATCGGTGAACACATAATTGGGATGGTTGACGAAGATGGTTACCTCAGACGTAATGTAAAAGCTATTGTCCATGATATGGCTTTCCGCTATCATCTATCTACAACAATAGAAGAAGTATCTCATGTACTTGATATCGTTCAGCGCTTTGATCCTCCTGGTGTCGCAGCGAGAAATCTTCAGGAATGTTTGCTACTGCAGCTGAGAAGAAGAGAGCTCAATGAAGATATTTTATTATCTATCACTATCGTTGATAAGTATTTTGAAGAATTCAAGAAAAAACACTTCAATAAGCTCAAGTCTCGCCTAGGAATAAATGAAAAAAAACTTAAAAAAGTATACGACATTATTACCAAACTCAATCCTAAACCCGGAGAATCACAGACGGTACAAAAACACGAATATATCATACCGGATTTTATTCTTCAAGTAGAGGATGAACAAATAAATATTCGTCTAAATGGAATGAATGCTCCCGACCTGAAGGTAAGCAGAAACTATATCAACATGTATAGTGAATATAAAAAGGTTTCAAAAGGAGAGCGTTCAACACAGGTCAAAGAAGCATTAGACTTTGTCAAATCCAGAATTGAAGCAGCACAATGGTTTATAGATGCCATAAAACAACGACAATTCACGCTGCTCAATACTATGCAAAAAATAGCTGAAAAACAGGAAGAGTTCTTTATTTCAGGAGGAGATGAAAAAACACTCAAACCCATGATCCTGAAAGATATCGCTGATGAGATACAAATGGATATTTCTACAGTCAGTCGTGTAGCAAACAGCAAATATGTGCAGACAGATTTTGGAATCTATCCACTCAAATTTTTCTTCACAGAAGGTATTGAAACCGAAGATGGAATGGTATCCAATCGCGAAGTAAAAAGTGCCTTACAGGAAATTATTGACGGTGAAAATAAGCGTAAACCCCTTTCTGACGATAAAATAGCTGTATTACTGAAAAATAAAGGATACAACATTGCAAGACGTACTGTCGCCAAATACCGAGAGCAATTGGGAGTCCCAGTTGCCAGACTGAGGAAAGAAGTATAATTTATATCTTATACCAAGACTTGATACAGTAGCTCACTACATCTTTTTTTCATACCATAGATTTTTATAACCTCATATGAATAGATATCATCTATTACTACTGCTTCCATTGATCTTTAACATAGCAATGGGTCAATCTATTGGAGTATTTTCCTTGAACAAGGATATTGGAACCCCCAAACTTAAGGGGCAAGCCACTTACAATAAGGAAACACAAACTTACAGCGTATCTGGCGCAGGGTATAATATCTGGTTTGAAAGAGATGAATTCAACTATCTCTATAATAAATTAAGCGGAGATTTTATTTTGACTGCAAATTTTCGCTTTAAAGAAGATGGAGTAGATGCCCACAGGAAGGTAGGGTGGATGATAAGGGCTTCTGAAGGGGTAATTTCTAGTCGACACAATCTGATATGTTCATAAAAAAGGAGGAAGTCAACGATCGTGACTTCCTCTTATACATGAAGATCCTAGTTTTCAAATCTTAGTGTCTAATCCATAGTTTCTGGGTTTGTATCTCACCATCCATATCTACAGAAATAAAGTATACGCCAGATTGTAGTCGACTAATGTCTAGCTCGTATCTACCCATCACCCGCTCTTTTTCAATAATTTGTGTACTAAATAATCTTCCCAATGCATCGTAAATCTTCACATCAAAAAATCCTTCAAAATCGTTATACATGATCAATTGTGCATACTCCGAAGCGGGGTTAGGTCCCACTTTCACGTAGGCAGTAGGGTCGTTAATCACGACACCATCCGCTGTAAGTTTAAAGTTATTGGAATTTAATCCCTCTTCCGTAATGACTACACCTCCATTTGATGGCTTAATGATCTCAATTGCAGATATTTTAGGTCTATTAACATTTGCCCCTAGCACTAGATCAAAAGATCCATCTTTAATACTCACAGGAACCTCTATTGCATAGGCATTTCCGCTACCAACTTTTTTGGCAATATCTAACTGAGAAATAATTTCTTTCCCTTCGAGAGCAACATTTATATTTCTCTTTCCTTCACTATTGGTCATGTACCCACCGTTCACCCCAAAGTATATTTCTGCGAAATGAAGAATCGCTATATAATTACCGTTATCCAGGGGAATATTGTACCCAAACTTTCCGAGATCTCTATCTGCATATCTCTCCGTGAAGTATAAATCATCCATGTCAGTTTCTCCAATCTCCTTGAGTAATCTATTGTTCCATGTATTTGAACTGCCAGTAAAGTATTCATCAGCCATAAACATCTTCCCATCTATCATCATATCCTGTGTACTTCCACTATTAATCCTTATAGCCATTTCTTCTTCGAAATCTTTGTCATCAGAATCTCCATCAGGTGCAGAAGTCCGTATTATTTCAATAGCAGATAATTTAGCATTATCTATTTCAGTTGAAAATTCCACGTTGATCGTCCCATCTGATACGTTTACATGTTCAATATTGAGTATATACGCAGCAAATCCTCCCACTTTTTCATAGATGTCAATTTCCTCTATAGACGCTGTCCCATCCTCAATATTGACATTGAAGGATCGATAATCTTCACCCTTCCAGAATATTTCAGCGAAGTGTAGTCGTACTTTATAGGTACCGTTCGGGACAAGTACATTGTACGAAAACGCATTTCCCCATCTTTCAGATAAATATAATTCATCATCTTCTGTCCCTTCTACTTCACCAAAAGTGTTGTATGTCCTACTTGTCCCCTGTAGAAGTAGGGGGTCATCAGCAATAAATTCCTTCCCATCGGATGTCGTATAGGCTTCTCCACCCGCATTAATTCTCAATGTTACATCTCCTCCGTTTGTAGGCATATCATTATCTATCAATTGCCCTATGCTCAGTTTAAATTCCTGAATTGCTATGTTGTTCTCTTCCTGTTGATCATCAGCTTTTACTTCAAAGGTTTGTATACCTCGCTTACCGGGAATTGACGTTATAGTAATTCTACCTGTTTGAGGATCAATGCTGAGATCAGCAATATCATCTTCAGACGAGCTTATACTATATACAACTTCCTGAGATCTTTCATGTATGGGAACAGTATCCGGTGTTACCTGGATAGTAACTGGTTCCATAAAGTTTTCGATCAAAGAAACTGTAGTTGCACTCAGCGTGAAATTGGGAGGGGTATTTTCCTTCGACTCACTCGGCAGGATTTCAATTGCAGAAACTTTTGCGTTATCTATGTCAGTTTTAAAGGTTAAGTCGAGTCTTCCATCTACGATTTCTACTCCAGTAATTTTTTCTATAACCGCCTTGCCTTTACCAGCATCCGCATAAATATCGCAGTCTTCTAACATTGTTTTGCCATTCACCTCTAAATCAAATATCCTTTGCTTATCTCCACTCCAATAAATTTCACATAAATGGATATTGATATCATATGAACCATTATCGACCGTAAAAGAATAAGAAAACTCTTTGCCATATCTTTCACTTTGGTACAGAGGATCATCTTGAGTGTAAGTAATCCCAATGGGAATCTGAGCGGCTTTCGATTCTCCGGAATAATTCACGTCAGCCAGGAACACATCTCCATTTTGTGCTTTATATTCTCCTCCTCCCGCATTGATCCTGATAGGTATAGCCAGGGTTTTAGGGGGAGTTTCCTTGGGTACTTCCTCTTCAGGAGTTTCAGGTGTGGGAATCTCGGGAGTAGGTGCGGCAAAAGTATTATTAAAATCTGCACCCTTACCCGTACTTTGACTATAGTAGGGAAAAGGTTTTGCTCCCGAACGAGTAAATGGGACATTTTCTCTTCTATTGCCGGTATGATTCCCATTATCTTGTGCTGGGAAATTCCAGTAAATATTTCCTCTCACTGTCGCGTTTCGAATGGTATGGGGATTGGAATAATCATCATTTAGCCATTTCACAAATCCCTTAGGATAGGTGTAGCCAGTGATACTGCTACTTTCTCTATATACAATGTTATTTTCAATCAAAAAGTTTTCACTGATATTGCCAAACTTATTTGGGTTATACATATCTACGAAACTAAATCCATTACTGCCCTTTGCATATAGAGTATTGTTCCGAACCGTTAAATCCTTATACCCTCCATAACTACCTATAAACACTGTCGGCCACCCTGCCCCTACATTCCATTCCACAACGTTATTTTGAATAGTTAATTTCTCGTAGCGCTCTTGCTCTTTCTCCCAGTTTTTAAATACATAACCAGAACCACATTGAATAAAGTTATTCTGGAATATCGAATTATCGATAGACAGCTCTATGGGATATTGGCTGCCATTGACAATGCGGTTCTGCTCAAACAAAAAGCAAAAAGGAGACGCATTGACATTTTGTTGGTTTTTCTTTATAGCAAATGAAAGCGTACCATTGCGAAACTCATTTCCTCTCAAAACTACATTCTTAATAATGGAATGCCCCCAAAACTCTACTACGATGTTGGCAGCCCTCCCCTGATTCCATATACCCGTGGGGTTTACTTGAAAATAAGAATCTTCCACTAATACATTTTCAAGTACAGATCCTTTCTTAGGTAAAATACCAAATGCATTCCCCCCTCCTTTATTACCTCTTTGCTCTCTTTCTACCACTCTCACTCTACGAATGACAGAGTTGCGCAGATCCTGAATGAAAAAACCTTTCCCTACCCATGCACTGGATGCCCAGGAACAATCCGTCACAGTTACGTCTTCAACTGTTACATTTTGAGCGTTCTGCAGACAGATTCCATTACTAAAAAACTCAGTAACTTCAACATTTTTAATGGTTACATTGGAAGCATTCTGTACCCAAATCCCCGATGCTCCATTCTTATCCTGTCCAGCAAGTGTAAGGTCTCGTAATGTAGCACTTCCCCGTATGATGATGGTTGAATATCCCAGGGCAATGTAAGGTTGCTCTGCACGCCTTAAACCCGCTCCTGGAAGGACAAATGTCCTGCCCTTTCCAGCCCCAATCAATGAAGTACCACTAGGTATATTGATTGATCCATTTTCAACATAGGTGCCTGGTGCAACAATTATTCTGTGACCCTGGTTGGCCGCTACCCTTGATGCAGCGTATTGAATGGTTCTCCAAGGTCTCGTTGCACTACCATTATTTCCATTATTCCCGCTAGTACTTACGTGATAATCCGTCGCTGATAAACGCGTAAGATTCATCATCAACAGCACGATAAATGTGTATGTAAAATAAAAAGTAAGAGTTTTAAAGTTCTTCATAAAAACTAATTATAGTTGATATTTTTCCACCGGATATTTAATCCACAACTATAAAACGGGAATAGGTGAGCGAAAATGTATCTTGTAAGAATAATATTCATTACAAGAAATGATTATATCAATTGGTTTTTGTTGCTGATAAAATATTATAATTATTACGTAGTGTATATCGTATCAAATCCGAAACTTCATCAGCATTTAGGTGGGATACAAAAAAATACTAGTTTCTGCACACAATTATATAATTGAATAACAGATAGTTATAATACTAATAACAAATAGCATTTATTTTTATTTTAGAAATTTAAAATATTTGGACTTAGCTAATATCATATAAATACTCGAAAAACCCCTTGAAATCTTACATCAAAGCTATTTCTGAAAGGGTATGTAAGAAGTAAGAATAATCACCATTAAAATTGTTGAGAAGCGCTTGCATTTCCAGTTTAATTTTATTAAATCCCGCCCGGTTCGCGTTCCCATTACTATAAAAGCTGTAGGGTAAAATGGGGATTTAATTCAGTGAGCGTGCAATATTAAACTAAATATCCTATTATACGAAAATTAAGATATTTCGACCCCAATCTTTATTTTTGATACGCCAGAGAAGCGGTAGAATGTAATAAGCTT
Source organism: uncultured Bacteroidia bacterium (assembly GCA_964652565.1). Lineage (GTDB taxonomy): Bacteria > Bacteroidota > Bacteroidia > J057 > J057 > JBCCTX01. The sequence goes on along the minus strand of CAZZEC010000001.1, from coordinate 12,429 downwards.
CGCGATACATGTTCATCTTAACAAGAAGCTTTTTATACCCTTAATTCTGATCCCCCACTTTCTATCTTGTCCTCTGAGTGTCATGTTACTCAGTATTACCTTCCCTCGAATAATAATGGCAACTTACTGCCCCATTAAGCAATCTTGTAGTAAGCGAACATTTTCATCCATGATAGGACGATCATCCTCGCATTTTTCCGTATGTGAAATAAGTTAGAGCTGGTAGAGGAAAGATCAAGCCTTTGAGAAGGTAGAATTTCTTCGGGTAAGAAAATATATACTCCCTACTATCACTAGCACAGCTAACGTTAGGTAGAGTATAAAGTTGAAAGTGGATGACTCTGACAATTGATCTTCCTCTATCACAATGAATTGGTTGATGGATTGATTTGTCAACACTTGTTCCTTGCCCCCAGTCCAAATCACCTTGATCGTATCAATGACATTAGCTTGGCCAAGTCCAAAATGTGCAATAGTTGAATTTTGTGATAAATGACTAGAACCTCCTCCATCGATTTCTCTAATCATTCGTAAGTTTCCTGCTACTACCTGGATTCTAGACCCGATACCATGTGTTTCAGCTTCTATCCCCCTTAAAGCTATCTTCACCCAGTTGCCTTGAGTAGAATCATTTCTAAATAGATGGGTTACAGAAGGCAATGGATAATCAAAAACGGGTTTTTGATTGACGACCAATATGTCAAGATCGCCATCGTTTTCTATATCAAATACCACAGAGCCTCTGCCTATACCAAAATCTTTTACTCCTTTGGCTCTCCCTAATTCTACAAACGAATCCCCTTGATTTTCAAAATAAAAATCTCCCATGGGTACATCATTAGGATTCAAGTCTCCATTAGATACGAATAAGTCTAAATCTCCATCATGATCAAAATCAGCAAAATTAGCTCCCCAACTTATCGTTAAAAAATGCATTCCCAATTCCTTCAGCCTGTTTACATAAGGTTTTCCGGGACCTTGACTTTCCATAAAGTGATTGAACTTGATATTTGTCATGTAGTAATCCATATCTCCATCATTGTCATAGTCCCCAACTGCGGTACCCATGGAATTGATCTTTAAATCCATCTCATATTCTTCACTTACATCTTTGAATGATTTACGGGGATACTCATTTTCCAGTAAAAAATCTGGGGTTGCCTTGTACCCAAAATCGTGATTGACAAAGAGATCCTGATCTCCATCATTGTCAAAATCAGTAAATACTCCTCCAAATCCATATCCTTTGTAATCTAATCCATACTCCTTGTACACATTTTTGAATCTCTTCCCTTTTACATTCTTCAGGAGGTATCCCTCTGAGGTCTGGTTTGCACTGACTATCGTTGCATCATTAATATAGGTAAGTTCCCCTTCATAAGCCCTAAAATAGTTTCCCACATATAGATCGGGGTATCCATCAGCGTTAAAGTCTCCAAAATTAGCGCCTGTACTAAAAGAATTTAATCCCTCGATCCTATATTGTTCTGTAGCATCTGTAAATGTATTATCTCCATTGTTTAAGAAAAACAAATTTCGTGCTCTTGGAATCCGTTTAGTACTATCTTTTCGGGTAATGGTTGTGATAAAAAGATCTACCCAACCATCTCTGTTGACATCTGCACCAACTACCCCTTGCGTTACAAATTTGCGGGTAATTTCCAGTCCTGACCCATTATAAATATTCTGAAATGTTCCGTCTCCATTGTTTAGATACAACACATCTTCTTGCATCCCACTGGTCATGAATAAATCTTCGTACCCATCTTCATTCAGATCAAAGACACAGATACCTCCCCCAAACATCCCTTCATAAACCTCAAATTGATGTTGTATACCTGCAGCTTCAGTAACATTAGTGAATGGTGTATTTGTCTCCTGCGCATACACCCTACTACTCAATAGTAACAACATACATATCCATACGATTTGTATATATAATCTGCCAAGTATCAAGAAGTTATATCGTCCTTTTTCCATTTCAATTGATTTACGTTTCGAGCAATTTCTGCTCCTTTATCCAGACCTACACGATTGTCCTGAGGCGTATGTATGCCTCCAAAAAAACGAGAATCTGCCGTTTCTTCAGCTACCCCCCAGAACGTATTAAATGGTCTTTCAACAAAATCCACATCCCTTAATTCATCTCGTTCTCTTCCAACATGCGCGCTATCTATAAATGCAAAGGGTTCAGGGTACAGATCTGTAAGTACTGTAGCAGCGGCAGCAGCCTGAATAGCATGACCAGAAGGGAAAGCAGGAAAAGGAGGATCTGGCCAAAATGATTCCCAATCCTGATCGATGAATTGCGGGATGAATGTATTGGGTCGCTCTGAGAAAAAATGATATTTCCACTTCCAGCATTTGATAAAAGCATCTGCTACTGCGATACCTACTCTTGCATACGTCTGAGCACAATGGATCAAGGTTGGCTGCTGTTTTTTAATAGCCACGGTAGCTAAATAATACGAATGTCCTGGAGGGGTAAATGTTTCGTCGGGATCATCTCCCCACCAAATAGCTATCTCTTTTTCTTTTTGGGTCAATTCGAGATCTTTTTCATACACCCGTATAAACTCTTCATAGTACGGAGATCCCGGTACTGTATCATAAGGGATCATAGTTGGAATGGGAATCTCTTGGTTTACTTTCAGGAATGTTCGGTTTTCACCCCAATGAGGATGTAACGGGTGATGGCTAAAGGATTGCGCATACAGGGGAGGTTTCCAGGAACCGGGGCGTTCTGGATGCTCCATATCCTTATCAAAATTTCTCAAATATCCTCTGTGCCCCCCATCTGATTTTGACCACTCAAATATCGCAGCAGCAATGGAACGCCCGTAGCTAATAGAACGCTCGACTATATCCTGATTCTCAGCTTTTCGACGAAAACTTTGATAGAATACGCGCTCAAGTGAATCCATCTTAGCTTTATTTTCATCTGATGTCTGGTTGTATATGCTATCCATGATATAAGCCTGTCCAGCATTCAAAGCTAACACCCAGTCATATTCTTTTCCTTCTTCGGGTAGGGGTAGCTTTTCCAACCCATTCAATTGATCGGCAATAGATTGATATTCCGGATATCCATGTACAATGGATTCATACATTGTCAACCCTATATATCCCAAACATCTGGATGCATATGTAGGTGAATTAGCAGGAGTGTATTGGGTGATGTATAGAGACATCTCCGCCCAACCAGTTGCCACTTCTAACTCGCTGAATTCTTCCACCTCTCCTTCACATCCTCCTAACCATATACAACATATGACTAGGAAAAAGTAACGCACGAGTTTTATCCTTACAATCATAATTTTGACAGCGTTTTGTTGGGTTCTTTGAATAGATAAGTTACTACAGGACGCTGATTAATCCCAAACATAAGCGTATTATCAAATTGAACAATACTGCGAATATCTCCTTTCAGTCTAAGTCCTGATTGTATCTGTGAAAGATATATAAACTCACCTTTCCCATTTCCTTTTAACAGCGTACCATAATTAGCATCCATTTTACCCAACCTTAATTTCATATGATTATTATTTCCACAGAGCAAGAGATCCTGATTTCCGTCAAGGTCATAATCCAACACTTGTATTGCATATACAGGTGCATATTGTACTTCAATAGGGAGAGGCATCATTTGCCAGGTGTCATTGGGTCTATTGATCCAAAGTGTCGTCTTCATATGATTGGCAGATAAGTATTGGGCTTGATTAAACTGACCAGGACTGATGATATCCGTTAATCTCATATCTGCAAAACTTTCATAAGAAGTGAATTTAGATTTCAATCCTACTAACTGCCTCAGCATTTCATCTCTGGTAACATAGGGATAGCTGGTTCCCTGAATATAATAGCAGAAAATAGGATCAACAGAACCATTATTGTCGAAATCCCCATAATACATTTCTGCTGGCTCTGACCGAGATACTTCAAATTGGGTGTTGGTTCCCATATTCCCGATCACCAAATCAGGTAAGCTATCATTATTCACATCACCAATTGCTATCTCATTCCACCATCCTTTACATTCGTCGTCAAAGTATTTAGTAGTATGGTTTACCCATTTATCTCCTTCCTTTTCATACACGGTAACACCCAGCCATTCTCCCACTATGACAAGCTCTTTCGTTTGGTTCTGGTCCATGTCTAGCCATGCTGCATCGGTAATCATACCCCATTTTGCTAGCTCAGGGGCAATACTCGATATTTCATTGGTGAATGTTCCTGAGCCATCATTTAGAAGCAGAAAGCTTTCAGGTGTCTCAGGATACCTCCCAGGTATCACCCGCCCTCCTACAAATAGATCCTGATACCCATCTGCATTCATATCATAAAAAGCCACACATCCCTTGCTTACCCTCATATCGGGCAAGGCATCTTCTTTTCTTTCGAATTCTCCCTGTCCATCGTTGATATAAAGTCTATCATTTAGCAGGGGATCATCTGATGCGTAATCGTGATACCCACCACTGGCAACATACAGATCCAGTGAACCATCATTGTTGACATCAACAATAGCAATATCGCTATCAACAGATGCTTTATCCTGTTCAAAATCTTTTATAATTTTTTGCTGAAATCTGCCATTATTTGTTTGTAAGTACAAAGCAGTACTTTGCCCCCTGGCAGCTCCAATGATGAGATCTTCTAATCCATCGCCATTGACATCTCCCTTTGCCATACAAGGACCGTCAAATGACAATTCACTGATGAGTAAAGGCTGCCTGTCAAAATCGTTGATTTGTTGATCTTGATGACGAAAATTTATCACTGAGGGTACTTGGGTAAAGATAGGTTCTGCTTCGGATACTTCTGAAGGGGAGTTTAGTGCATTCTGTTCTTTCAGAGTGATCATTTGATTGACAGGAATATTTGTTTGTACCTCTTTTTTACCCCTCAACCAATGAACTATAAGTGTATCTATTATTGTGTCCTCTCCCACTCCGAAATGGAGGACTGGGGATACTGAAGAGAGGTATCCTCTTGCGTTATATTGCTCTATCTTTTGTAGGTTACCATTATGTGAGATCGTTACCGTTGCTCCTAACCCAAGTGTATTTTTATCTTCTCCCGATAGGGTCACCTGAAGGAAATTCCCCATCTGTTGTTCTCTGGCTTGGTTTTGATATATAAATGCAGGCTGGTTGATGTTGTTAACGATTAAGTCGAGATCGCCATCAAGATCCAGGTCTGCATATGCCGCCCCGTTACTATTGGAGGGTTGTCCCATGCCCCATGAACGTACTTTACTGACAAATTGCTTCCCTTGATTATTGGCAAAAATATAGTTAGAAATATTGGAAGAAGGCATCTGTTGGATCAGCTCGAGCACATCTTCCCGCACCAATCTACCTTTAGATTTCACATAGCCATCCATATAATTAATAAAATCCAGGTTTGTATAATCCCGGAAATATCCATTAGTTATGTAGAGGTCCTTCCAACCGTCATTGTCAAAGTCAGTGAACAATGCTGACCAGCTCCAATCAGTATTCGATATTCCTGCCAATTGACCAATTTCACTGAATGTTCCATTACCATTATTCAGTTGGAGCATATTACGCATGTATTGGTAGTGAAATCCATTGCGTAAATTCAGGTCAAACTTGGCATAGTTGTCAGGAGACAATAAGAGCTTTTGCCTTCTGTTATCTTCAGGCAACATATCTAGGGTAAAAATATCTTGCCAACCATCATTGTTGATATCCGCAATATCATTTCCCATGGAAAAATGGCTGTTATGCCCTATTCCTTCTGCAATCTGGTTAGTAAAGGTGCCATCACCATTGTTGATATATAAATAGTCCGGTATATCATAGTCATTGGACAAATAAAAATCCGGCCAACCATCCTGATTGATATCAGAAATACCTAATCCCAATCCATAACTCAACCCCGATCCTGTAACACCTGCCTCAACTGTAATATCAAAAAATGTACCCTTATCTTGTCTATATAATCTTATCCCACTCAAAGGATCATCCTGTTTCAGCAACTCAGCTGTACTCGCTTCATTGAGTACTGGCAAAGATTTAGGATTATGATTGAGCAGTAACATATCCAGATCTCCATCTCGATCGTAGTCGAGAAAGAAAGCCTGATTACTGTAAGCAGGACTGGCTAATCCATATTCTTCAGCCTCTTCACTAAATTCAGGTATATTATCGACATTATTTCCCTGATTAATAAACAACTGGTTTTTTCGCTTTTCAGGAGGTAAAGAACCTGAATAACAAAGATATAAGTCCAGTAGTTGATCTCCGTTTATATCTACAAAAGTGGCACCTGTTTTCCAGGGACCACTCCTACCGGACACACCTGCAAGAGAGCTCACTTCACGGAACTGCATATTTCCCTGATTGAGATACAGATGATTCTTCCCCATATTGGTAGTAAAGTAGATATCCAACAAACTATCACCATTGACATCCCCAGCACATACTCCTCCCCCATTGTAGAAATATTCATACATAAAGATGTTGGTATTCAACCCTTCTTCTAATGTATTTCGAAAATCAATTCCCGTAGCCTCAGGTGAAAGGAGGGTAAATAATGCAGGTTCTCGCGTCGTATCCATGGATGAAACAGAAGCTTCTTCATCCAAATCCTTGTTACATCCTATAAATATCAGACATGCAACTATCCCTGCTATATAAATCGAAGATTTAGTTTCAATCATACCAGAAGATAAAAGTAAGAAAACCTATCTCCAAATGAATGAAGATAGATTTTCCTATAATAAATTTTGAAATCGTAAATTCGGTATCCTATTAATTATATCCAGGATTCTGTATCAACAGCTCATTCCGTTGTATTTCACCTCGAGCAATGGGGATGAAATACATCTTATCGTCCCAGCTACGCGTTTCGACTTCTGTATTGTCAACAGGCGTATAACTGTAATCGTAGACCGTTTCGTCGTGTCTGTAAGGTTCAAGTGCAGTTTGTCCGGGCTTTAGTGTAGCTTTAATATCTATCACCTTAATTCCTCTTCCCAATGTTTCAGGAGCAATCATCCATCTTCTAGCATCGTAAAATCGGTGCTCTTCATATGCCAATTCGATCCTCCTCTCATTAATGTATCTCTGCAAAAGATCATCTCCTGTATCATCTATGGCAGGCATTCCCGCTCTAAAGCGAATTCTATTCAGCCAATCCCTGGCTTCTCCTTCATCTCCCGTACGAATAGCAGCTTCCACATAGTTTAATACAACTTCCGTATATCTGATAAACGGCCAGGGAATAACCTGAGCACTAGACTGGTTATCGGGTAAAGACGGATCTGGATCGATGAATTTTCTTACATAGTAGTGTGTTCTACTACCATTCCAGTTTTCAATGGGTGATTCACGTGTGTCGATACCATTGATGATACCTCCGTTGCCATCATCATAATATCCAGTCTGTATCTGATCAGCAGGATCTATAGCAGCAACATCTCCAGGTCTGGGCTTCCAGTCAGACCCATCATACATTACTGTGGCATAGAAACGAGGATCACGACCATCATATGGATCAGCAGCATGCTCTTCATTGTTCCAGTCAAACCTGGAACCATCCATCATCTCATAATCATCTACTAGTTGCTGAATAGGCGTATTACCCGCCCAGTTTCTATATCCGTTAGGACCGTTGTTAATACCAACATGGATTCCTCCTAATGGCCAGTTACTTTCCTGTGTAAACTCAGGCGTATGGGTACGTTCGAAGATCAATTCTACTTCAGCAGCAGCATCACCCATCGCGCTCTTACCTCCCATGGCAATGGAAAGATAATTTTGTGTACCTTCTTCAGAAGAAACAGGTTCGCTAAGATCAAACTTATAGCCAGATGTAATATCCAATACTGCTTTGGCAGCGTCTTTAGCTGCTTGCCAGCGTGCCATTTGGTCGCCACCAGTATATGCTACCAATTCAATATTCGAATACGAAGCAAGTGTAGGCGAGTTGGCCTGAGCTGTAGGTGCATGATGAAGATCACTTGCAGCGTACATTAACACACGAGATTTTAGTGCCATAGCAGCTTCCTTAGTAGCTCTTCCGGGTGTATCTTCTTTACCATCAAGTAGAGCAGCAGCCTGATCGAGATCTCCAATGATGAAGTTTACCGTTTCTTCAAACGTACTTCTTTCAATAGAGTAATCTTCCCCTAATCCGTAAGGACGATCAACAAGAGGTACTCCACCATAAGTTCTCAGGAGCTGATGATAGTAATATCCTCTTAAAAAAAATGCTTCACCTGTCAATCTTTCTCTCAAGTTATCATTGTCAAATGTAGAGGTAGGAAGTCTGTCGATTGCTACGTTAGCTTGTCTAATTGCATTGTACAATTCCCCCCACTGAGGTAAAATTCTCGTATTTCCCAGGTTGGTAGGAGAAAGTGTAGCTTCTGTAAGCACGTTGATACCCCGTCCTGCATGGGTGAACATGGCTTCATCTGTGATTGCAGCCAATCCTTCTTCTTCAAATCCTCCATATCCCAGGAAGGAATATACATTATAAATAAATGCTTCAGAAAGTGGGCCATCTGCCCAGGTTGCTTCACTTGAAATCTTATCAAGTGGCTCTGTGTTGAGGAAGTCATCATTACAAGATGTTTGCAGTAGTGCAACACCAAAAATGATAACATATCCGAGTTTTGTAAGTTTCATTTTGTCCTTTTGTTTGGTCGTTGGTTAGAATGTAAGACTAAAACCAGTGTTGATGACTCTTGCTTGTGGATAATAAGTACCTGCTGAGTTGGTAGCTTCAGGATCAAAAATGTCTTGCGCACTGATAGTAAATAAATTTAACGCATTGACATAAACTCTCAACCCACCTAATTTAATTTTGTTCATTACGCTAGTAGGTATATTGTAACCAAGCTCAATATTTTTTAGCCGTACATAATCTTTACTAAATAAGTTATAGGTGTTATTTCCATACGTACTTTGGTAGTATACATCATTCCTACTTGCCAATCTGGGATGTTCACTGCTAGGGTTATCGATTCTCCAGCGATTGTCGTGGTTATACTTCAGATAATTACCAATATCTCCTGATTCTGTCCTAATAAACCAGCTAGCACCCGTAGCTCCCTGAAATAACATCGATAGGTCGAAATTTGCATAGGAAAGATCCACTGTACCTCCAAAGTTAAAGGTGGGGGTAATGTTTTCATCTAATCTTACCTGATCATCACCATCGATTCTGCCATCGCCATTTACATCCTCAAATCTCATATCACCGGGAATAAGCTCGGGGGTAACCTCACTATAATCAACAGTATTAGCTTCTATAGCAGCTTGATCTCTGAAGACTCCATCTGACTTGTATACCAACCATGCGTTAAGCGGCTTACCCTCCTGAAGCTGATACTCAGGCGCACCAGGAATTTCATCCAGGAATATAACTTCATTTTTGGCATATCCTCCATTCAGTGCTACACGGAAACGGAACTTCTGGGAGATGTTTCCATTGTATGCTACCAGAAATTCGAATCCCTGGTTTTCAAACTCACCAGAATTTACAGGAGGTAATAGATTACTAATTCCAGATGTCTGTGGAGTAGATCCCGTTTCCTGAATCAGGATCTGGTCGCGTCTGTTGCGGAAGTATTCCAGTGTTACGTCAATGCGGTTATTTAAAAACGTCGCATCTAATCCCACATTGATATTTCTTGCTCTTTCCCAGGTAAAGCTAGGGTTGGCAAGTCTGGTCTCTGTAAGTGTGGTTACTACCTGATTGTTGATAGGATAGGTCCCAAAGTCATAGGTAGATAAATAGGCGAATTCCTGTAACTGATTATTGAAGAATACCTGATCATTACCCATTTCCCCATATGAACCACGGATTTTTAGGTAATCAACAAATGGCACATTGAAAAATGGCTCATTAGAAATATTCCATCCAGCTAGTACCCCAGGAAAGAATCCAAAACGATCATCTTCCGGGAAGATATACGATCCATCATAACGCCAGATAAATTCTACCAGATATTTTTCCTGATAGTTGTATTGTGCGCGACCATAGTAACCCAGACGAGCTCTCTCATAAGCACTTCCTCCTGTATTCTGCAAGTCTTGTCCTCCAGCAAATAACTGGTCTACTGCAGCAGAAATAAAGTTTCTTCTAAAAGCAAAGAAATTGTTTCCTTCAAATTCCTCTCTCGTGACCCCTGCTAATAAGTTTAGGGTATGTGAACCTCCAAATGTCTTATCATATCTAAGGATGGCGGTCATGTTTGTATTGAGAATTTCTCCATTTTCCTCTCTCAGACGAGGATCTGTAAAGTTTGATCTCACAGCAGGCTCTAATAAAGGCGTTACCCCATCATCTTCATAGGTGATGCGATCCCAATAATACAACTCCCAAGGAGTCTGCCAAACTTTTCTTTTACGACGGGTGTAATCAACTGCACCAGAAAGTGATAAGGTCAATCCGTCTATCCAGGGATTAGTGATATCCACAGAAGCATTCGTCTGTACGAAGTCAGTAGGTCGTCTGTCGAATCCTGTCTCATTAGTTGTAACTACATAAGGATTTTGACCATTTTCTATATCAGGACCGGGTCTTCCATTGGGCCAGACCGCAGGCTCAGTAGGGCGACCGCGCATCAGCATACGAAAGATTGCTCCCGCGGACTCTGTAGGGAAGTTGCGATCCTCTCTGCGCAACAAAACGCCAACAGATGCCTTAATATATTGATTAATATCTGCATCCAGATTTACACGACCAGTATATTGATCGTAAAAGGTTGCAGAGTTATTGTAATAGGCATCTTGATGTAGATATCCCAGAGAAGCTAGATAACGGAAATTTTGACTTCCGCCACTGATTTGTAAGTTGTGGCGATTTTGAGGAGACCAATCTTTAAACGTATCATCAAACCAATCTGTATCAGGAAACCCCCAAGGATCACTTCCTTCACCATGAAGACGAACCGCTTCTGGGCTAAAATTCGCATTGATCGTTCCTATATCAGGTGTAGGAGAGGTATATGTACCGGTATTTTGAATACTTTCCCAAGCAGCGCCCCATTCATCTACAGGTATAGACCTGTAGATTGGTATCTCATTCATGATTGTAGCATATTCCACAGCATTGGACATTTCAGGGACAACCGTCGGTTGAGACCAACCTTGATTAAAATCATAGGTTACGGTAGGTTTCCCAGTCGCACCACGCTTCGTTGTGATCAGAATCACCCCATTGGCTGCGCGTGCTCCGTAAATCGCAGCAGATGCGTCTTTCAACACAGAAATTGACTCTATATTCTGTGGATTTAACCTTCCCAATCCACCATCGCGATCAGGAATCCCATCTATTACGATAAGTGGGCTACTGTTACCTAGGGTGTTAGTACCTCTTATGGTAATGTTTGCGCCATCAAATCCTGGTTCACCACTCGGCTGAATTACCACAAGGCCAGGAATTCGTCCAGATAACGAATTAGATAAATCAACCGCTGGAGATTTCACCAGATCCACTCCTTTTACACCTGCAACAGCACCTGTTACAGTCTCTTTCTTTTGAGTACCATAGGCTACCACAACGACTTCATCCAGAGATGAAGCACTCTCTGCCATGGTTATAGTCAAGGTCGTATTCCCCCCTATGGCAAATTCTCTGGTTTCGAATCCTATATAGGAAATAACGAGAGTATCGGTAGCAGGATTAGCTTCCAATGAAAACGATCCATCAGTACCTGTTAATGAACCTATAGTAGTTCCTTTTAATAATACAGAAGCACCTACGAGCGGGTCACTATCTGTATTAACAACTGTACCTGTTACAGTGCTAGTCTGAGAAAATCCCAATTGGATGATTGCCAGCAGGCAAATACCCAAAGAGAAAAATCTCTTAGCGGATTGCAGGTATTTACTTGTAGTTAGCTTGTAAAATTGTTGCATAATAGTAGAAAGTAGTTTTGTTAATCTAGCCTTAAAGTAAAAAAGGCTAGATCTAATTTAAAAACTTTTTGTTGATTCTCTAGGAGTTAAGATCTAAAAAATTCATAATCTTAATTCTAAACTACCATTGAATTCTGAATAAAGTCTGAGGATTTTATATGGGTTGGCTCAGAATGTGCAAACGCTATTTTCTCACGCTTATGTACATGTAATTTTATATACTAAGCGTTGAGACAATATTATCTAACACTTTCATATAAAAATTTGGGTGTACATGACAGAACAGAACAGATGGTTCAATATCCGGTCCTATTCCTGGTTTAACTCCTTCGGAGTTTCAGAAACCCTGAAAGGGTTAAACCAGGAATAGCCATGGTATTCCACCCAGCATCAATCCTGGAGGGATTGAACAATATATAAAATATATAATTCTGAATTATATATCAGAATCCCCCTACAGACAAGGATATTACTTTGGAGAGGGTCGAAGAATCCGAAATGTGAATATATCGGTGGACGTCAGGGGGTG